>DBFZQW010000001.1:0-9913 GCA_048521445.1 Collinsella sp.
CCGCCTGTTAGTAGGGAGACACATGAACGTTCTGGTCGTCAACGCAGGATCTTCGACCCTTAAGTATCAGGTCATCGATACCAAGTCCCACAAGGTGTCCGCAAAGGGCTCCTGCGAGCGCGTCTGCTTTACCGGCGGTACCTTCACCCACGCTGCCAACGGTTCCAAGAAGGTGACCGAGAACATCGAGTTCCCCGACCACAAGGTCGCCATCGAGGTCGTCCTGAAGGACCTAGAGGCCAACGGCGTCAAGATCGAGGGTATTGGCCACCGTATCGTTCAGGGCGGTTGGTACTTTGGCGATTCCTCCCTCGTCGACGAGGACGTCCTCGCCAAGATTCGCGAGGTCGCCCCGCTCGCGCCGCTGCACAACAACCCCGAGGCCAACGTTATCGAGTACTGCCTGGAGCAGTATCCCGATCTGCCCAACGTCACGGTCTACGACACCGCTTTCCACTTCAACATGCCCGAGGTCGCCAAGACTTACGCCCTGCCCAAGGACGTCTGCGACAAGCTGCACATCCGTAAGTACGGCGCCCACGGCACCAGCTACCGTTACATCTCCAAGAAGGTCGCCGAGATGACCAACGGCGAGGCCCGCAAGGTCGTCGTGTGCCATATCGGCTCCGGCGCTTCCCTGTGTGCCATCGAGGACGGCAAGTGCATGGATACTACCATGGGCTTGACGCCGCTCGACGGCGTCATGATGGGCACCCGCTGTGGCTCCATCGACCCGGCTACCGTGTGCTACCTGCAGCGTGAGGGTGGCTACACCTTCGACGAGGTCGATGAGATGATGAACAAGAAGTCCGGCCTTTTGGCTGTGACCGGCGGCAAGACCAACGACTGCCGTAACGTCGAGGAGCTCGCCGCCGCTGGTGACCCCGAGGCTCAGCTCGCCTTCGATATGTTCGTCTACAAGATTGCCGCCAAGGCTGCCGAGATGGCTACTTCTATGTGCGGTATGGACACCCTGGTCTTTACTGCCGGCATCGGCGAGCACGCTCCGGCTGTCCGCGCTGGCGTGGCCGACCGTCTGGCCTTTATGGGCGTCAAGATGGATCATGCCCGCAACGCCCTGCGTGGTGACGGCGCTTGGTGCCTGTCTGCCAAGGATTCCAAGGTCAAGATCTTCGTCATCCCCACGGACGAGGAGTTCATGATCGCTTCTGACGTCGAGCGCATCGTCAACGGCAAGTAATTGCAAGAGGGGAGGGGCTGGACGACCGAGCGCCGTTCGGCCCCTCTTTTGCGCTCGTTGGGCGATATGACTGATAGCTATTTATCAAGTTGTGATAACTTCTTATTAAAATGCGGCCGCCTTAAGGGGTCTGCGTCGACCGTATTGCACTGCAAAGGAGTCTCATGAACGTACTTGTTGTCAACGCCGGCAGCTCAAGCCTTAAATATCAGCTTTTGGATACCGATACCCGAGAGGTTTTCGCCAAGGGCAACTGCGAACGCATCGGTTCGGACATGGGCATCTTTGGCCACTCCGAGAACGGTGGCGCCAAGCAGACCGAGGAGGTCCCTTTCCCCGACCATCGCTCTGCTATCGCTCGCGTGCTCGAGGAGCTCGAGAAGACCGACTTTACGATTGATGGCATTGGCCATCGTATCGTTCAGGGCGGCTGGCACTTCGATGATTCCGCGGTCGTCGACGATGAGGTCATGGCTAAGATCCTTGAGGTGGCCCCGCTCGCTCCGCTGCACAATTACGGCGAGGCCGCGGCAATCGAATATTGCCGCGAGAAGTATCCGGAGCTGCCCAACGTGGCCGTCTTCGACACCTCGTTCCACATGACCATGCCCGAGGTCGCCTACACCTACGCGCTGCCCAAGGACGTGTGCGACAAGTACCACGTGCGCAAGTACGGCGCACACGGTACGAGCCACCGCTACGAGTGGATGATGGCCAAGGAGATCCTGGGCTCGTGCTGCCATCGCCTGCTTTCGTGCCATCTGGGCAACGGTGCTTCGCTTGCCGCCATTGAGGACGGCGTGTGCCGCGACACCACGATGGGCCTCACGCCGCTTGACGGTCTGATGATGGGTACCCGCTGCGGTTCCATTGACCCGGCTACCGTGTGCTACCTGCAGCGCGAGGGCGGCTACAGCTACCAGGAAGTCGACGACATGATGAACAAGCAGTCTGGTCTGCTTGCCATCTCGGGCATCTCCAACGACGCCCGCGACATCCGCACGCGCGCCTCCGAGGGCGACGAACGCTGCCTGCTCGCCTTCGATATGTTTGCCTACAAGGCCATGCAGCAGGCCGGCTCAATGATCGCTTCCATGGCGGGCGTGGACACCATCACCTTTACCGCCGGCATCGGCGAGAACGACTGGTCGATCCGCAAGGCCTTCTGCGACTGCTTTGAGTGGCTGGGCGTGCGTATCGACAACAACAAGAACCGCGAGGCCGTGGGCAACGGCCCGCAGGTCATCAGCGCCGCCGGTTCAGCCGTCACGGTCATGGTCATCCCCACCGACGAGGAATACATGATCGCCCACGACGTCGAGCGTCTGACCAAGAACAACTAACGCGCGCATTTGCAAGTAAACGAAAGGCCTCCAGAGCAACAGCTCCGGAGGCCTTTTTACTAGTAGGCGGAAATTCCAGTCCCAAAGTGATCACCGCCAGCAACGCCTGCGCTCCCAGCAACGGCACCCATCCATTCAGATTTTCAGCCCCAGCTCGTAGCCAAGCCGCCGTCCACTCCAGATGCCCTGAATGCCATGTGACGGCAGGGACCCTACAGGGTAAAGCTCCGAAAATATTCCGCAGGACGCATGAAACCCCCGCCGCACGAAGTGCGCAGCGGGGGTTTCATGCATGTCCGAGGACGTTTTCAGAGCTTTACCCTGTAGGGTCCCGAGGGGATATGTCCGCTACTCAGCCATCTGAGCCTGGACGGCGGTGATGGCCACGACACCCACGATGTCGTCGGCAGAGCAGCCGCGCGAAAGGTCGTTAACCGGCTTGGCGATGCCCTGCAGGATGGGGCCGTAGGCGTCAGCACCGGCGAAGCGCTGGACCAGCTTGTAGCCGATGTTGCCGGCCTCGAGGTCGGGGAACACCAGCACGTTAGCCTTACCGGCGACGGAGGAGCCGGGAGCCTTGAGCTGGGCGACAGTGGGGACGATAGCGGCATCGAGCTGCAGGTCGCCGTCGATGGCGAGCTCGGGAGCCTTCTCCTTGCAGAACTTTACGGCCTCTTGGACCTTCTTGGCGACCTCGCCGCCGGCGGAGCCCATGGTGGAGTAGGAGAGCATGGCCACGTGCGGCTCAACATTGCCCATGAAGGTGGACCAAGAGTGAGCGGAGGCGATGGCGATCTCGGAGAGCTCGTCGGAGGACGGGTTGATGTTGAGGCCGCAGTCGGCGAAGATCAGCGTGCCGTCGGTGCCGAACTGCGGGGTGTCGGTGCACATCACGAAGAAGGCCGAGACCAGCTTGGTGCCCGGGGCGGTCTTGAGGATCTGAAGCGCAGGGCGCAGGGTGTCGGCGGTGGAGTGGCAGGCGCCGGAGACCAGGCCGTCGGCGTCGCCCATCTTGACCATCATGGTGCCAAAGTAGGTGGCGTCCATCACCTGGGCGCGAGCCTGCTCGATGGTAACGCCCTTCTTGGCGCGGAGCTCAGCAAACTTCTGCGCGTACTCCTCGTGCTTCTCGGCATTGCGCGGGTCGATGACGGTAGCGCCGGGAACGTTGATCTCGTCGGGGTTGCCCAGGATGACGATCTTTGCCAGGCCCTCCTCGATGATCTTGGTGGCCGCGACGATGGTGCGCGGATCCTCGCCCTCGGGCAGGACGATCGTCTTAAGGTCGGCCTTGGCGGCAGACTTCATACGGTTTAGGAAATCGCTCATGTTACTCCTTACAAGCGTTTCGCTAAGCTCCAGGCGCCCGGCTGTTCACGAATAAACCCGCTGCTAGCGGGTCTACCTTTCAATTATGTTCGCCGCGGTGCTTGAGCTTTCCTTGTGTGGCAAGCTCATTATAGGACGCATTAGCGCTATAATCGCTCTGATAAATATGTCTCGAAGAATGTTCGAGAAAAGCCCAGCTAACGAGCCCGTGGCTTTTGACAAGGAGTATCGATGCAGATTACCTCAGGCCTGCCTGAAGGCTTTAACGCCGGCGCGTACGACATGATTGTCGTCGGTGCTGGATATGCCGGTGCCGTTTGCGCCCGCCGTCTTGCCGAGACCATCGGCTATCGTGTTGCCGTTTTGGAGCGCCGTAGCCACATTGCGGGCAATGCCTATGACTGCACTGACGAGGCCGGAATCCTGATTCACGAGTACGGTCCGCATATCTATCACACCTTTAACGAGCGCGTGCACAATTTCCTGTCGCGCTTTACCAAGTGGACGGATTATCAGCACAAGGTGCTCGCCAACATCAACGGTACCCTTATGCCCGTGCCCTTCAACCATGCGAGTCTCAAGCTCGCCTTTGGTGACGAGCGCGGCGAGGAGCTGTATCAGAAGCTCGTGGAGACCTTTGGCAAGGATGTCAAAGTGCCCATTATGGAGCTGCGTAAGAAGAACGACCCGGATCTTGCCGAGGTCGCCGATTACGTCTACGAGAACGTCTTTTTGCATTACACCATGAAGCAGTGGGGCCAGACGCCCGATCAGATCGATCCCTCGATCACCGGCCGCGTTCCCGTCTTTGTGGGCGATGATGACCGCTACTTCCCGCAAGCTCCCTTCCAGGGCATGCCGCAGGAGGGCTACACGGCGCTATTTGAGCACATGCTCGACCACGACCTGATCGACGTGTTCTGCGACGTGGACGCCCGTGACCTCTTCGAGATCGACGAGACTACCGTCAAGATCGACGGCAAGGTCTATGGTGGCGAGATCGTCTACACCGGTCCGCTCGATGAGCTGTTCAATCTCGATCTGGGCGCGCTACCGTACCGCACGCTCGACATGAAGTTCGAGACGCTCGATATGGACCAGTTCCAGCCCGTGGGCACCGTCAACTACACCACGAGCGAGGACTACACGCGCATCACCGAGTTCAAGAACATGACCGGTCAGGTCCTGCCCGGCAAGACCACCATCATGAAGGAGTACTCCAAGGCCTATACGCCCGGCTCGGGCGAGACGCCGTACTACGCCATTCTTGAGCCCGAGAACCGTGAGCTCTATGAGCGCTATCTTGAGCGCGTCCAGAACCTGACGAACTTCCACCCGGTGGGTCGTCTGGCCGAGTATCGTTACTACGATATGGACGCCGTGACCAATTCCGCCCTCGATCTTTCGGATGAGATTATCGCCTGCCATGCATAAAGTCATAACATTCGGTATTCCCTCGTATAACGCTGCCAAGGACATGGACCATTGCATCACCTCCATCTTGGAGGGGAGCAATTACGCCACCGATATCGAGATTATCGTAGTGGACGACGGCTCCAAGGACGAGACGGCCGATAAGGCCGATGAGTGGGAGGCACGTTATCCCGGTATCATTCGCGCGGTACACCAGGAGAACGGCGGCCACGGTATTGCCGTCCTTTCGGGGCTGCGCGAGGCGCAGGGCACCTACTACAAGGTCGTCGACTCGGATGACTGGCTCGACGCTGCGGCTCTTTCGACCATGCTGTCGATTCTGCGTGGCTTTGAAGAGCGTGACCAGCGCGTTGACCTGTTTATCTCGAACTACGTGTACGAGAAGGTTTACGAGGGCACGCATACCGCTATTGGCTACAAATTTGCCCTGCCGCGCAAAAAGATCTTTTCCTGGGATCAGATCGGTCATTTCCGCCTGGACCAGAACCTACTCATGCACAGCCTGTGCTATCGCACGGATGTGCTGCGCGAGTCCAACCTTCCCATGCCGCCGCACACGTTCTATGTGGACAACATCTACGCCTACGTGCCGCTGCCGCGTTGCAAGACCATGTACTACGCCGACATCGACCTCTACCGTTACTTTATCGGTCGCGAAGGCCAGAGCGTCAACGAGGCAACGATGGTCAAGCGTCTGGACCAGCAATTCCGTGTTACGCGTATCATGATGGATTCGTACCACCTGTACAGCGATGTTGAGTCGTCGCGCCTGCGTTCGTACATGATGGGCTACTTCACCATGATGATGGCGATCTGCTCGGTGCTTACCAAGCTTTCCGAGGAAGATTGCGCCGACGAGCGCCTCAAGACGCTGTGGAATGATTTGAAGGCCTATGACGAGCGCATGTATCGTCGTGCCCGCTACGGCGTGGTCGGGTTCTTCACCAATCTGCGCGGTCGTGCCGGTGACAAAACCACACTCGGCCTATACCGTCTTGCCTCAAAGATCTTCAAATTCAACTAGCTGCTGAGTAATCGCTGCTGATAGGTTGACTGGGCCCCTTGGCCTTTAGTTTGCTACTGCGAACAGTCCTGCGCAAGACGGAGGCGCCACTGGCGCCTCCTTTGCGTGCGGAACTCGTATCAAGTTAAGGACCAGGGGTCCTCTGCTATGTCCCGCTTTATATCAGCAAGCTGAATTTGAAGATCTTCGACGCGCGGTACACAGGGGCCTGGGCTGAAAAGAATCTGGTTGGTAGGTTGCCCGGTGGGGCTTGGTTATGTTTGTCGCGAGTTCCGCACGAGCCGAAGAGCACTTAATGTGCTCTTCGTGCGAGCCAGGACTGTAGAGCAGCAAACATAACCAAGCCCCACCGGGCAACCGGTCAGGTTAGGCTACTTCGCGGCGCCGGGGATGCTGTGGGAGGTTTTGGCGGTTTTGGCTCCGTTTACGATGGCAGTTTCCAGGGCCCTTACTGCGAGCATGCCCAGCAGGTCTAGGGGAACGGCGGCGCTTGCCTGGGCGCCCAGTTTGCCGCTGGCGAGGGTGTAGATGGTGTCGCCGTCGTTGGTGGTGTGCGTGGGACGGATGGCGTGTGCGTAGGCGTCTGCGGCCATCTGGGAGACCTTGGTGGCTTGTGCCTTAGTGAGTTCCACGTTGGTGATGATGCAGCTGATGGTGGTGTTGGTGCGGTCGAGCGGCATCTGCATGGATCCGGCGGCGGCAAAGGCTGCGAGTTCCATGTCGACGATCTGGTCGCTATCGGCTGCGGCGCGCATACCGGCAACCCACTCGCCGGTGAAGGGGTCGACAACGTTGCCGCAGGCGTTGACCGAGACCACGGCGCCCACCTTGATGGGGCCGAGCGCCACGGCAGCAGCTCCAAGGCCGGCCTTCATGCAGGTGGCAGGCCCCATGAGCTTACCCACGGTGGCGCCCGTGCCGGCGCCTACGTTGCCCTGTTCGAGCTTGGTGGGGGTGTGGTCGAGTGCTTCGCGCACGGCGGCGATACCGGCCTCAATGTCGGGGCGCACGGTGGGGTCGCCAAAGGCAAGATCGAAGATACAGCTGGAGCACACGATAGGCACCTGCGTGGGACCGACGGGAAGGCCGATGCCGCGGCTCTCAAGCTCGCGGGCCACGCCGCTTGCGGCTTCGAGGCCAAAGGCCGATCCGCCCGAAAGGCAGACGGCGTGGACCTTGTCGACGGTGTTCTCGGGTCGCAGCAGGTCGGTTTCGCGCGATGCTGGAGCACCGCCGCGAACGTCAACGCCGCCGGTGGCACCCTCGGGCGCCACGATTACGGTGCAACCGGTGCCGGCCTCCTCGTCCGTATAGTTGCCATAGCAAAAGCCATCGACATCGCAGACGTCAATGGCCTCGAGCAGTGTATCCATGTTTAACTCCTATCGGTTTTCCGCCGCGCCTTGTGCCCGGTCGGGATCCGTACGGTACGCCAAAATTGTAGGCGCCGGGGGATACCCAGCGCCAGATGCAATTACGAGAGTTTTTGAATCGCGCGCGCGACGCGGGCGATGGGTAGGCCCACCACGTTATAGAAGTCGCCCGAAATATCGTGCACGAGCATGCGTCCGCCTGTGCCCTGAATGCCGTAGGCGCCGGCCTTGTCCATGGGCTCACCCGAGGCGACGTAGCGCTCGATCTGTTCGTCGGTGAGCTCGTAGAATGTCACGTCGGTCACATCGACAAACGACAGGCTCTCGGCGGCATGCGGGGCGGCCGTATCGCCTGCCTTAACGATGCAGACGCCGGTTGCGACCTGGTGCGTGCGGCCCGAAAGCTCACGAAGCATGGTGCGCGCCTCGCCCTCGGTTGCCGGCTTGCCCAAAATCTTGCCGTCGAAGGTGACGATGGTGTCGGCCGCGACGGTCAACTCATTGGGCTCGGCATACTCGGCAGCAACGGCAGCCGCCTTGGCGCGTGCCAAGCGCTCGACAAGCGTGAGCGGGGGCTCGCCATCAAAGGGCGTTTCGTCGATATCCGCGGGAATCACGCGAATGTTGTAGCCCGCCTCGCGCATCAGCTCTATGCGGCGCGGCGATTGGGAAGCCAAAATCATAGTTGGATGCCCTCGGCGACCTTCTCGACGGCCTTGTCGCCGGCGAGCGTGCGCAGCAGCTCCAATGCAAAGGGGAGTGACTGTGCCATGCCGCTGGCAGTGATGATGTTGCCGTCTTGCGTGACCTTCTCGCCGGTATAGGCGCCTTCGGGGAAGCTTTTCTCAAAGCCAGGGAAGCACGTGGCGTGGCGCCCTTCGAGCAGGTCGAGCTCGCCCAGGATAAACGGGGCGGCGCAGATGGCGGCGACGTGCTTGGTCGCGGCGAACTCGCAGACCACGTCGCAGACACGCTGATCGGCGCGCAGGTTGGTGGCACCGGGCAGGCCGCCGGGCAGCACGACGCAGTCGTACTCGTCAAAGTTGATCTCATCAAAGAGCGCATCGCAGGTCACGGGGATCTGCAGCGAGCTTACGACCTCACGCGTGGGCATAATCGAGACGAGCGTGGCACGCACGCCGCCGCGACGCATGACATCGACCATGGTCAAGCATTCAATAGTTTCAAAGCCATCGGCGGCGAGAACGGCAACGCTGGGCATGAGGGTTCCTTTCATAGGCGGCATACAATTAGCCGTCTTATACCCCGAAGACCTCCGCTTGCCACGCTCGATTTCCCAATGATTTTTCTGAGCAATGATTAAGTAGCTAGTTGCGCCTAAGGTGGACGACGGTCTCGCAGTGGAAGGTTTGTGGGAACAGGTCGACTGGCGTGATCTTTACGGGGGAGAAGGTGCCTTCTTCGACAAAGCGTTTGAGATCGCGCGCCAGGGTGGCCGGGTCGCAGCTCACGTAGGCGACATCGCGGGCACTCGTGCTGGCGATAAGGTCGATCGCTTCGGGGGCGAGGCCTGCGCGCGGCGGGTCGACCACCAAGACGTCGGCATCCTGGTCGGGGAACTCGCGCACCGCGTCTCCGCCAATGACGTCGACGTTATCGAGCTTATTGATCTCGAGGTTGCGGCGCAGGTCGCGCACGGCCGGGCCGTAGGCCTCGACGGCGGCGACAAAGTCGCAGCGGCGGGCGAGCGGCAGGGTAAAGGTACCGGCACCGCAGTACAGGTCCACGGCAAGCTCGTCTTCCTGCGGGTCGAGCGCTTCCATGACAAGCTCGATCAAAATCTCGGCACCCTTGGTGTTGACCTGGAAGAACGACGGGGCCGAAAGACGCATTTGGCCGTCGGCGATGTTCTCGGTCCAGGAACCCTCGCCGGCGAGCATTTCGACCTTGGAGACACGGCGGGCCTTCTTTTCGCCCTTGCTCATCACGCGCACGATGCTCGTGGGATGAGCGGCGTCCGCCAGCACGCGGGAGACCTGCGAGCGCGGAAAAGAACCTGTGGGCGTCCAGAGTGCGACCTCGAGTGCCTTGGTGCGGCGCGATGCGCGAATGCCCACGCGTTCGAGCCCCAAGTCATGGCTGCCGCTTAGATAGTTGAGTGCGCCGACGACCGATTTGAGCGCCTTCGGGAAGCGCTTATCGAACAGCGGGCACGAATCGACGGTCACGATTTTGCTGGGGTCGACAC
>DBFZQW010000002.1:0-19591 GCA_048521445.1 Collinsella sp.
GACCTCGACGAGTTTGGCGCCCGAAGCCGCCATGACATCGGGGATGCGGAAGCTGCCGCCGATCTCGACAAGCTCGCCGCGGCTGACGATAACCTCTTTGCCCGCGGCATGAGTCGCCAGCACCAGCAGCACCGCGGCGGCGTTGTTGTTGACCACGAGCGCGTCCTCGGCACCGGTAAGCGAGCGGATGAGCTGCGCGGCATGTTCCTTGCGCGACCCACGCGAGCAGGTGTCAACGCTGTACTCGAGCGTGCTGTAGCCGCGCGCGACCTCGGCCACGGCCTTGGCGGCCGATTCCGCGAGCGGGGCGCGACCCAAGTTGGTATGGATGACCACACCCGTGGCGTTGACGGCAGGACGCAGACTCGGCAGCGCGGAGCGATGCGCACGCCACTCGATGGCCGAAGCCAGGTCGCGCTTAGAGCGCGGGGCGGCACCGGCGCGAATGGCGGCGCGCTCCTCGTCGAGCTCGGCCGTGACGGCGGCATGCACCACCGCGTCGCAGGTCTCCCCCGTCGCCTTCACCACCGGCCACTCGGCAAGCAGCTCGTTGACGGAAGGAATGGCGCGCAGGCGGGTGCGCACCTCATCGGACATGTTCTGGCTATCGCTCATGTGCGGCCTTTCAAAACCAAGGGCAGATCAGTCGATCGTTCATCAAAAACCAGCCGAATCAATCTGCTGAATCATTCAATCGTTATTATCCTCGTGCGCCGTGATCTTTTCCACGCGAACGGCGTTTTCCTGAGTGAGCGCGGCACCCGTCAACGGGTCCCAACGTAACGGCGTATGGTCGAGTGGGCCCACGCCCAAGGCTTGAGCGCCACCGGCATCGGCATCAAACGAACGCCCACCGGGGGCGGCCGAGGTGAAGATACACGCCGGATGCAGATAGGGCGTCGTCTCCACGCGCACGCGGTCGCGGCCCATATCACTCACGAGTTCGACGACCTCGCCATCGGCGATACCCATGCGAGCGGCGATATCGGCGTTCATCTGCACGGCATCCAGGTCCGATCCAGCCTCGGCGGCACCTTGGGCTGCAAGCCTTCGCGAGGTATGCGACTCAAAGGGACGGTTGCCGCTAATGAGGCGAAACATCCCCGGGCTAGGCTCCACCATGGGAGCAATCCAGTTGGGTACACGACCCAGGCCGGCTCGTTCCCATACGTCGCTTGCCAGCGCAATTTTGCCGCCATCCAAGGGAATCACCGGCTCGCCCGTACGCGACGGCAGCGCCACGCCCGTATCGGCCCAACCGCGCTCCTTGAGCTCGTCCAGATCAATCCCAAACGGCGCCACCTGGGCAGCCGCCAGATCGTCGGGCGTAAACCTAAAGTACTCACCCACGCCACACGCCTGCGCCAGACCGGCAAAAATCTCCCGACCGGGACGTGTGTCGTCATACTGCACGGGCAGCACGGCGTTGCGGTAGAACACGCGCGCATCGTTGGTGCCTATCACCGTTCCCACGCCACGGTCGGCCTCCAGATACGTCACGTCGGGCAGCACGAAGTCAGAAGCGCGCGCTGTCTCGGACCAGCGAATATCAACGGTCACGAGCAGATCAAGCTGTTTCAGAATCGATAGCCACGCCCCGGCATTGCCATAGCCCGCACCGGGGTTACTGGCATAGACGATGAGTCCACGCAAATCGCCGGCCAGAATCGACTGGCCGATGGTCGTGCACAGCCCGCGCACCGGATCGACCAGTGGATAACGCTCGGACCCCAGCTTGGGCCCGCGCGGCACCGGCGGCGTCGCAAAGCGTGCGGGATCGAGGTCGCCCAACACAAGCGGCGTGGGCGGATTGAGCGCGCCGCCCGCATGCCCGATGCAGCCCAACAGCACATCGACCAAGCAGATGGCGCGCGCGGTCTGGGTGCTATTGGCATACGCGATACCGATGCCGCCATGAAAGCCCGCATCCACCACGGCGGCAGGCGCGGCGGCAGCGAGATCGCGCGCCGTGGCGACAATCTCCGTGGCCGGCACGTCGCACATCGACTCGGCCCACTCGGGCGTCCAAGCACTGGATGCCTGCGCCAACTCGTCAAAGCCTGTGGTGTAGCGGCCCACGAACTCGTGATCGTACAGGTCCTCGGCTACCAGCACATGTGCGATACCCAGCAGCAACGCCAGATCGCATCCGGGACGCACGCGGAGCCAGCGATCGGCAAGCGCGGCCGAGCCGCTGCGCCGGGGGTCGACCACGATGATCTTCGCCCCGCGCCGGCGCGCATCGTTGAGCGCATCGACGGCCCCCATCGTCGATGAATCGACGATGGAACGCCCCAGGTACATGATGCAGTCGGTATGCGCCAGGTCGGAGGCGGGGCTGTAGCCCAGGCTGTGCTCCCAACCGGTAAGTCGGCTTACCTCGCAGGCACCATCGGCACCGTACACGTTGGGCGAGCCCAGCGCATGCATAAAGCGATACGCCCAGTAGCGGTCGAACGAGGGAACGCCGAGCGTCATGCCCAATGCGCGCGGACCATGCCCGTCAACAATCTCCCCAAGGTGCGCCGCAATCTGCGCAAACGCCTCGTCCCAGGAAATCGCATCGAACCCCGAGCCATCCTGGCGGCGGCGCATGGGATGCAAAATCCGGTCACGCTTGTCAAACGGCATGTCCAGGCGATGGCGCCCGCGGGCGCACAGAGCACGCGCCGCGCACGGATGTCCCGGCACCGGCAACTCAGCCGTCACACGCCCATCCTCAACATGGGCCGCAAAGGCGCAATCGGCATAGCATCCCCCGCATGTGGTCACCACGGCGCGACCGTCACGCTCCACAGCAGATGCCATCTCGATTACCCCTTTCACCAGCCAAACACAACAGGTCAACAGCCCGGCAACGAGCCCCAGACCCAAAAAGCCTCCCGCACGGCAACGCCCCGCGGGAGGCCCAACGTCAAACAGACGGTACCTTACGCCTCGGACTTCTTAGCGTAGATAAACCAGTAGCCGAGCGCGACCAGAACCGCGCCGCCCACGATGTTGCCCAGCGTGGCGGCGGACAGGTTAAACGCAATGCCCGCGGCGTTGAGCGCATCGGCGCCGGCGACCTTGGCACCGTAGCCGCATGCGTGCATCACGGCGCCCATGGGCAAAAAGTACATGTTGGCGACGCAGTGCTCAAAACCGCAGGCCACAAAGGCGGCGATGGGCAGCAGAATGCCCACAACCTTATCGACCACGGTCTTGCCGGCGGTACCGATCCACACGGCCAGGCACACAAAGATGTTGCACAGGATGCCGCGGAAGAAGATCGTCACCCAGTCGATCGTCACCTTGCCGGCGGCGACGCTCACCATGGAATTGGCGACCGCCTCGCCGTTGAGCTTGTAAATGCCGGCCATGTACACCAAAAAGACGATGAACAGGGCACCGACAAAGTTACCGACCCACACGACGACCCATGCCTTGAGCATCTGAGCCAGGGTGATCTTTTTGCTCTTGAGCGCGCAGACCATAAGCGAATTGCCGGTAAACAGCTCGGCGCCGCACACCAGTACCAGCACCAGGCCCAGGCAAAAGCACAGGCCGCCCACGACGCGCTGGGCACCCCAGCCCAGCGTGCTGTCGCTCAAGAACACGGTAAAGAACAGGCCGCCGAAGGCGATGAACGCACCGGCGAACATTGCCAACAGAAAGGCCTTAGCGACCGGCAGGTTAGCCTTGGTCACGCCGGCGGCCTCGGTCTTGGCCTCGATCGCGGCGGGCGTCAGGCAATCGGGAGCGGGGTACTCCACTTTGGAATCTGCCATGTCAATCACTTCTTTCCTAATCAGCAGGGACAAGCGCTGCTATAGCTCCTGCCCCAAGCGGACAAAGTGGGAAAAGTCGTTGGCGGCCACGGCGTCGTACACGGCGTCGACGGCGTCAAAGACTTCCGGGGACATAGGGTTATAGAACTCCGTATCGCCCGGCTGAATCCCTATGAAGACGATATCTTCGCACGATTGCTCAATCTCTTCGATCAGAATCGACAAGGGAAGCGAATGCGTGGTGAACATCGACTTGCGGGCCACGTCACGTTTGTCGAGCAAGCGGATGGCACCGACGGGCAGTGCCATGTCTGCGGCATCGACCAAAACCAAACGCGGCGGACGTTCGCGCTTGACCTCGATGATGTCATCCTCGGGCGTCTGACCACCGTCGATGGTGTACCAACCGGCGATGGGCGTGTCCTCCATCTTTTTGGAGAGCACGGGGCCAGCGGCATCGTCGGCACGCAGCACGCTTCCCGCCGTGAGCACGATACCCGCAAACGGGGCGCCGTTCACACGACCATCCACAACGCGACCCATTACTGCAACCTTCCCGTCAGATACACGCCCGACACATCGCGAACGCGCTCAACCAGATCGCGAAACTTCATTAAGAACGCGACCTGCTGGGCATGAAGGCCAAAGTCGTCATCGAACACCGAGATGCCGGCCTTGGCAGAACCGCGAAAACCGCGCTCGTCGAGCAGCGCATCGCAGGCCTCGAGCAGCGACGGCACCGCCGCCTTGTCGAGCTGGCACTCACCAAAGGAGTGGATGGCCTCAAACTTGGTCTTGGCCTCCCCCTCCGGCAGCGCGTCGACGAGCGAATAGAACACATCCACCGGCACCGACAGACGCGGCTCAAAGCAATCGAGCACGCCGGTGTGGTGGCCCACGGCGAGCGTGTAGTACAGCACGTCGCAGGCCTCCTGGGGAACGTCTTCCTCGGTCTCTACAAACTTACGCGTGAGCTCGTAAAAGACCACCTGGTCGGGCGCATGGCCCAGGCAGGGGTCGGCGACGCCCTCGGCGGCCTCGTCGCTTGCGCGCGAGGCATCGCCAAAGGAGCCGCCGAGCATACCGGGGCCCGCAAAGTAACCAGAGCGGTCCGTGAGCTCCATCTAGCGACCTCCGGCCAGCACCAGATCCTGCAGCGCCGAGTACACCTCGACGCGGCGCGGATCGTCCTGCTTGTCGATGAGCAGCGCCATGGCACCGCGGATATCGCCCTTGGGCGCGCCCTCGAGCGTATCCATAAACTCGTTGGCCAAATCGCGGCCGTAACGGTAGCCGCTCATGGCGCGAGCCTCGCGCTCGATGGCAACGCGCAGCTTGTACGGCACGCCGGGATGCAGGATATCGGCCTGCTCGCCGGCGGCCTCCACCGTGGTCTCGGCATGGAGTTTTTGGTCCAGCAGACCAAGTGCCATGGCAAAGCCGTAGACGGTCTGCGCGGGGCTGGGCGGGCAGCCGGGGATGTAGACATCGACCGGCAGAATCTTATCCGTACCGCCCCAGACGCAGTAGTTGTCGTAGAAGATGCCGCCGGTGCAGCCGCACGCGCCATAGGACACCACGATCTTTGGATCGGGTGCGGCCTCAAAGGCGCGCAGGGCCGGCATGCGCATGGCACGCGTCACGGCACCGGTGTACAGCAGCACGTCGGCGTGACGGGGCGAGGGAACGACCTTGATGCCAAAACGCTCGACGTCGAAGACGGGCGTGATGGAACCGAAGATCTCGATCTCGCAGCCGTTGCAGCCGCCGCAGTCAACACGGTAGACGTACACCGAGCGCTTGATCTTCTTAAGAAGGGTCGCCTTGGCCTTCTCGATGCTCTCGTCGAGCTCGATCTTGGTCGGGCGGTACTGAAGCCGCTCGGGTAAAAGCGTGGGTTCGGCCATGGTTACTCCTCCTTCGTATCAAAATCCATGATGATGCCCTCGACCGGCGCAGGACCGGCGGGAATCTCGGGCGCATCGGGGTTGAGCTCACGATCGATATACTCCGGGTTCACGCCGTGGCCGCCCAGATACTCCATGCCGGGGCCCTGGGGCTCACCGGACGCAAGCGTCTCGTTGGCAGCCATGCCGGCAGCGTTGCCGGTCTTTACGGCCGAAGCGGCGCGCAGGGCGTCGAGCTCGCGCTTGCACTCCTGGCACATACCGACGGTACGGGCGGCCTGCTCGGCCTCCATGCCGCCGGCCTTTTGCAGCAGGCGTTTAGCGTAGTCGATCTCCTTGTGCGGGGCAAACGGCTTGCCGCAACGCGAGCAGTGCTCGAGCGTGTAGACGCTCTTGCTGGTGAGGTCGTCCTTGCTCATGACGGCCAGCTCAAACTCCTCGGTGAGCTTGATGGCCTCCATGGGGCAGGCTTCCTCGCAACGGCCGCAGAAGATGCAGCGGCCGTAGTCGATCGACCAAGTGATGGTATCAGCCGCAAGGTCGGTGTCCATGCGAATGGCATCGGCCGGGCACGCCACGCCACAGGCACCGCAGGCGATGCAGAGCTCGGCGTTGTGCTCGGGCTTGCCGCGCATGTCCTTGTTGGTGGGAAACGGCGCAAACGGGTACTTGACCGTCGCGTCGCCGGCCTTGGCGTTAACCTTCCAAAGCTTCAGCATATTAGAGCGCCTCCTCATCGAGCGGAGCGGCCATGGTGCCCTCGCCCGCAAGCGGCGACTTGTCGCGCCAGACGTTCTCGAACTGCTCCTTGTCGAGCACGTGGTCGCGCTTGGCGGCGACATCGGTCACCGTCACGCGGTCGGTGCAGGAGTAGCACGGGTCAAGCGAGCCGACGATCAGCGCCGCGTCGCCCACGGTGTTGCCGCGGAACATGTAGCGCAGGACCGGCCAGTTGCTGTACGTGGCCGCCTTGGCGCGCCAGCGGTAGCACTTCTGGTTGTTGCCGAGCATGGCCCAGTGCACGTCCTCGCCGCGCGGAGCCTCGGTGGCGCCGATGGCGTACTTGTGCGGGGTGTACTCCCAATCCGTGGTAAGGATGGGGCCCGACGGGCAGTTCTCGAGCATGGTCTCGATCATGTCGATCGAATCGTAGACCTCCTGGATGCGGACGGCGGTACGGCCGAAGGCATCGCAGGTATCGGCCGTAGCGGCGTGCATCTTTTGGACGTCCGGATCGGCGTAGCCGTCGAAGGGATGGTCAAAGCGCACGTCGCGGGCATAGCCCGAGCCACGCATGAGCGGGCCGACCGGCGAGAAGTCGCGTGCGATCTTGCGGTCCAGAATGCCGATACCGCTCGTACGCTCAATAAAGTTGGGCGTGGAGAGCAAGACGTCGACGAGCTCCTGAACCTCGGAGCGCAGCTGGTGGATGGTCGTGAGCGTGGAGAGCTTCTGCTCGGCCAAAATGTCGCGACGCACGCCGCCGATCACGTTGAGACCGTAGGTCTTGCGGTGACCGGAAAGCTTCTCGGCCAGGTCCATGGACTTCTCGCGGACGCGGAAGAACTGCTGGAAGCCGGAGTCGAAGCCCGTGTAGTGCGATGCGAGGCCAATATTGAGCAGGTGCGAGTGCAGACGCTCGACCTCGAGCATGATGGCGCGGATGTACTGGGCGCGCAGCGGGACATGAATGCCCTGGGCGCGCTCGACGGCCTCGGCGTAGGCCACCGAGTGGGCGCAGCCGCAGATGCCACAGATGCGGTCGGCGAGGAACGTCACGGCGTCATAGTTCAGGCGCGTCTCGGCGACCTTCTCCATACCGCGGTGCACGTAGAACAGACGGTAGTCGGCGTCGACGATCGTCTCGCCCTCAACGAACAGGCGGAAGTGGCCGGGCTCGTCGGAGGTAATGTGCAACGGGCCCATGGGGACGAGCGTCGTCTCCTTGCCCTTGGTATCGGCCAAGAACTCGTAGTTTTCCATGTCGCTCGCGGGAGCGGGACGGAAGCGGTAGTCCATGGAGTCCTTGCGCAGCGGGTACAGGCCGCTGGGCCAATCGTCGGGCAGCACCAGGCGGCGACGATCGGGCAGGCCCTCGGGGATCAGGCCGAACATGTCGCGCAGCTCGCGCTCGCCCCACACGCAGGCGGGGACGAACGGCGTCACGGACGGGAACGTCATCTTGGCGGGATCGACCTCGGTGCGCACGGTCACCCAGCCGGGATCCTCCCCCTCCATGGAGATGACGTAGTACACGGCGTAACGGCCGCACAGGCTGCGCTCATCGTTGCCGATGATCACGGGAATCCAGCCGTAGCGCTCGTAGTACAGGTAGTGGACGGCCTCGGGCAGCTTGTCCTGCTTGACGGTAATCGTCAGCTGGTCCTCGCACTGCCACTCGACCTTTTCGATGCAGCCCGGAACGGCGCGGCGCAGGGCCTCGACATGGCTCTCGCAGCGACGGGCATACACCTTGTTCTCAGTTTCAATCATTCGTTACTCCACCTCGCTCTGAGCGGTCTCGGTACCGAACACAGCGCGGTACATCGGCGTCGCGTGAAGTTCCTCGGTGCTCTGCTCGAGCACGATGCCGGTCGCGGTCTCCACACCGTGCACGAGAGGCAGCGGGGTGGCGATGCCAAACCACAAGATCATGACAGCCAGGATGATTTCGGGGATAAGCATGAGCGCCGGGGCCTCATGCTTGCCCATGCCCTGGGGCGCATGGCCGAATACCGACTTGAGTGCGATACGGGTGAGCGCGGAGATGGCCACGGTAAGACCGAGGGCGACCACGACGACCAGCCACATGGGACCGGCGGTAACACCGGCGACAAAAGTCAGGAACTCGGAGATAAACATGCCAAAGGGCGGGAAGGCACCAAGACCGAGCAGCGCCAGGACGGCGAGCGCGGCGGTTGCGGGGGCAACCTCGACGACGCCCTGGATCTTGGCCAGGCTACGCGTGCCAAAAGCGTGCTGGATGTTGCCGGACACGCAGAAGGCAAGCGTCTTGGTAAAGCCGTGGAACACGCAGTGCAGCAGGGCCGCGGCGATACCCAGCGGGCCACCGATACCCAGGCACAGGGCGATAACGCCCACGTTCTCCACAGACGAGTACGCAAAGCGGCGCTTGAGGTCGTCCTGACGAAACATCGAGAGCGCCGCCACCAAAATGGACAGCGTGCCGACGATCAGCAGCAAAAGTTGCGGATACTCGGCGCCCACGGCCTGGATGGTAAAGCCGTAGAAGCGCATGATCACAAGCATGGCGCACTTAAGCAGCACGCCCGAGAGCAGGGCCGAGACAGGGCTCGGGGCCTGGGAGTGGGCATCGGGCAGCCAAGTGTGCATGGGGAACAGGCCGGCCTTGGTGCCAAAGCCGATCACGATAAACGCAAACGCGAGGCGCATGAGCGTCGGGTCGAACTGGTCGGCATACGGCAGCACGCACGACAGGAATGCGGCCTCGTGGGCGTTGGGAATCACGTCGGCGGCGTTGGCGTAGATCAGCAGCGTACCGAACAGGCCAAAGGCCACGCCGGCGGTGCAGACCATCGCATACTTCCAAGAAGCCTCGAGGGCCGTCTTGTTCTTGTAGATACCCACGAGGAACACGGTGGAAAGCGTGGTTGCCTCAACGGCGGCCCACGTGAGGATCATGTTGTTGGACAGGCACGCGAGCAGCATGGTGAACACAAACAGGCTAAACAGCGCAAAATACTGCTTGGCGCGCTCGGCGGGCATGGAGCCTTCCTCGATATCGGCCTTTACATAGGGCAGCGAGAACAGCCCCGTAAGAAAACCGATAAAGCCGATGAGCAGCACGAAGATGGCGCCCAGCGAATCGAGGTGGAACCACAGGCCAAGAGCGCTCGCGGTGTCGCCGCTCATAAGGACGTCACCGGCCGTCACAATCGACAGCACCAGGACGGCTGCGACGGAGACCAGGTTGAGACCGGCAAACACGTTATAGGACGTGTTCTTGGGCAAAAACGCCATGACCAGCGAGAACACCAAAGGAGTCGCGAGCAGGGCGAGAATCAACGTTTCCATGGACTACCCCCTCAGCTCGGACAGGTCGCGCGCATCGAGCGAGTGGGAGTCGTCCCAAATGCGACGCACGACGATGGACATGATGATGACGGCAAAGATGGCGTCGGTGGCGATACCGATCTCGATGATCTCGGGAGCGGTGGGGGCCAAAAGCGCGAGCGTCACGTGGCTGCCGTTTTCCATAAGGCAGTAACCAAAGATCTGCTTCATGATGTTGCGCTGCGAGATGATGCAGGTGAGGCCCACAAAGAAGTGAGCGAAGCTAATAGCGAGCGCAGGCGTTGCGACCTCGGCCGTGGGAAGGCTGATCTGCGTCACGACGGCAAAGCAAATCGCGACCTCCACGGCGATGATGCAGATGGCCCACGCGGGCTTAAGGCCGGCCTTGAGTGATGCGTCGCTCGGCTCGCCCATCTTCTTGTATGCGCGGTTGAGGATATAAGGGACCAGGACGACCTTGGTGATAAAGGCAGATCCGGCCCACATAAGCAGCTCCTGCGCACCGGTGGTGGCACCGAGCGTAGCGAGCAGCCCCACGAGCACCAGCGACTGCACCGCATACCAGTTGATGGCATGTTTGATGTTCTTGGAGACGACCACCATGGTGGACGTGACGATCAGAAGGCCGCCAAGGATGTTGACGATCGAATAACCCATGTCGTTATACCTCCTAACCGATCCAGCTGGCCGAAAGCGGGCCGCTGACGATGACCATGATGATGAGCACGATGAACACGAACGCCATCGCACGGGGAAGCGGGGCTCCCGCAGCGACCTCTTCGCTCGGCTCGCCGGGCAGGCAATAGCCCATCCACTTGAGGAACCAGGCGAAGGTGGCGACGGTCTCGGCGACCATGATGCACACGAGCACCAGGATCGCGACGTTGCCGGCACCTACAGAAAAGCCGCCGGCGATGATCTGGAACTTCGAGAAGAACGTGTTCATGGGCGGCACGCCGGCAATAGCGAGTGCCGCGACACCGAAGCCCACGCCCGAGATCGGGTACTTCTTTACGATGCCGCGAAGCTTGGGCAGCATACGCGTGCCGAGCGTAAAGGAGAACGAACCGGCGATCAGGAAGAACAGCGTCTTGGCGAAAGCGTGGTTAAAGATGTGGCAGACGGCGCCATCGAAGGCCAGCTGGCTGCCAAAGACCGAAAGGCCCAGACCAAAGAACACATAGGAGAGCTGGGCGATCGTGGAGAAGGCCAGCAGACGCTTCATGTCCTTTTGCGGCAGGTACATAAGGAAGCCAAAGAGCATGGTGACCATGGCGTCGATAATGGCGACCCAACCCACGATCTCGGGGATCTCGCCGGCAGAGACGAGTGCACGCGCGAACACGCACACGCCGACCTTAACCATCGAGGCGCCATGCAGGTAGGCCGAAACAGGCGTCGGCGCCTCCATGGCCGAAGGCAGCCACATGTACATGGGAACCTGTGCGGACTTGGCCCAGGCCGCAAACAGCACGAGCAAAAGGACGATAGCCTTGAGCTTGGCGTCGAGGCCGGCAATCGCGGTAATGGCGAAGGTGCCGGTATGGGCAAACACGATGGCGGCGCCCAGATACAGGCCGAGCGCACCGATATGCGTAATGATCAGAGCCTTCATGCCGGCCTTCTTGGCCGTAGGCGTCATGTAGTAGCTAATGAGGCCCCAAGAGCACGCACCCGTGATCTCAAAGAACACGAGCTGGCCCAAAAGGGTCGAGCTGTACACGAGACCGGCCATGGCGCCGATGAAGGTCGCGAGGTACGCGTAGAAGCGACGACGCGGTGCGTCGGGATGCTCACGGTTATTCTCGCTCATATAGGGAATCGAATAGATCACGACAAGCAGGCCGATACCCACAAAGGCAGGCGCGAGCAGCGTGCTCATGCGATCGAAGGTGAATCCCATGACGAGGGTCTGCCCAAACGAGATCAGGGGGACCTGCGTGTCGGGCATGCCGGCACCAGCGAAATTCGCGGCGAGGGCGATGGTGCAGACCGTCGAGACGGCGGCACCCAAAACGCTGAACCACTTGGCGTACGGACGGGGGAACAGGGCGACGAGCACCGAGGCCACCATCGGGGCCGCGATAGCGACCAAGCCGAGAAGGGACAGACTGACTGCAAATGACATTGTTTCTCCCTTCTCCTACACGCCGACGACCACGAAGACAAACGCCAGAACGGCGATGCCCACGACGGCCCAGGTCTGATTACCGAGTACCTTAAAACGCGAGCGCGAGCAGGAGTTCTCGATCACGCCGCATACGACAAAATCGATCAGGCACTTCACCAGGAAGATGACTGCACCCAGAACAGCGGCGGCGCCCACGGTCGCGGGCTCGCCCCAGGGGACGAAGATCGCGCAGAACCAGGCGACGACCAGGACCTGCTTCATGGACATGGCGAGCTTGGCCATCGCAAGCGACGGGCCGGAAAGCTCGGCGAGCGGACCTTCCTGAAGCTCCTGCTCGGCCTCGGCCTGATCAAACGGCAGCTTGCCGAGTTCCATGTAGCAGGCGATCGCAAAGGCGATGCCGGCGAGGATCACGGCGACCGGCGCGTCGATGGCGCCCGTCATGATGTGCTGACCCATGGTGGCGATGTCGGTGGAACCGCACACCAGGGCGGCGGCAAACAGCGCCAGCAGCATGGACGGCTCGATGAGCACGCTCATGAGCAGCTCGCGGACGCCGCCGATACCGGCGTAGGCGTTGGACGAATCCACGCCGCAGAGGGCGAAGAAGAAGCGGGCGAGCGCCAGGCTGTACATGATGGTGATGGCGTCACCAAAGACCGGGATGGGGCTTTGCGCCGTAAAGAGCGGCAGGCCCATCGCGAGCATAAAGGCGACGGCGAAGAACAGCGGCGGCATAATGCGCAGCGCAAAGCTCGCGTCCTCGCTCTGGGACTCGGGGCGCGCAAAGAGCTTGGCCAGGTCGCGATAGTCCTGCATGATGCTGGGGCCGCGACGGTTGTGCATCTTGGCGCGGATCACGCGGCCGAGACCGGAGAAGAACGGCGCGACGGCCATGACGACCACGCCCTGCAGAACGGCAAGTACGATGTTGTTCATGCTCTCCCCTCCTTAACCCATTTGCACGGCGAGCACGAGGAACACCACGAGTGCCGCGACGATGTAGCAGATATAGATGCTGTAGTTGCCACCCTCGAGCTTAATCGCGAGGTCGGCGAGCTTCTCGACACCCTTATGCGGGGCATCGACGAGAACCTTGTCGGGTACGGGCTCCACAGCCTCGGCCACACCGGTGAGCTTCTGGAAGAAGTGCGCGATGGACCAGCAGACGGCCGTGCAGCGGTCGCGCAGCGTGTAAAGCGGCTGCATAAACCAGGACACCTCGGAGGCAAAGGTCGTGGCCACGACGGGCATATGCTCGTTGGGAGCATAGCCGCATGCCCACGGCTGGGACTTCTGCACCTTGCCGACGGTCTTGAGCTTGCGATAACCGCAGGCAAGACCGACGAGCACCACGAGCGCAATAGCGATCGCGGGCGTGGAGGTGGCAGCGCCGGAGTACTGGTTCATGAGCTCCATGCCCTCGGCGGCAAACACGCCGCCGTACGGATGCAGCACGGACGCGGCGACATCGACCAGCACAGGCGCGATCACGGGAGCGCCAATGCCCAGCACGACGCAGATGGCCGCGAGCAGGCCCTGCGCGAACACCATGGGGGCGGGAACCTCCTTGGCATTGGCCGCAGCCTCGGAACGGGGCGCGGAGGCAAAGGAGACGCCATAGGCCTTGACGAAGCACGTGACAGCCAGCGCGCCGGTAATGGCAAGCGCGACGGCAGCGAACACGGCCACGATCATGACGGCCTTGTCGCCCTGCATGGCGGCATTAAACAGCGACTGGTAGGTAAACCACTCGGAAACAAAGCCGTTGAAGGGCGGGATGGCCGAGATGGCAAGTGCGCCGATGAGGAAGCAGATGGCCGTTGCCGGCATACGACGGAACAGGCCGCCCATCTTCTCCATATTGCGCGTACCCGTGGAGTACAGCAGCGCACCGGCGCCCAGGAACAGCTCGCCCTTAAACATCGCGTGGTTAAACGTGTGGTAGAGGGCGGCCATCAGAGCCAGGACGGCGATGCCGACCGAGTTGAGCGCCATGGCGGCCATGGAGGCGCCGACGCCGAGCAGAATGATGCCGATGTTCTCGACGGAGTGATAGGCCAGCAGGCGCTTGATGTCATGCTCCTGCAGGGCGAAGGCCACGCCGAGGACCGACGAGATCGCACCGAAGACCATGACCATAAGGCCCCACCAAACCTGAACGCCCGAGGCGGAGAGCAGGTCGAGACCCACCTTGAGGATGCCGAAGATACCGATCTTGATCATGCCGCCGGACATGAGGGCCGACACGTTGGACGGGGCCTCGGGATGTGCCTTGGGCAGCCAGCCGTGCAGCGGGATGATACCGGCCTTGGCGCCAAAGCCAAAGAAGGCGAGCACGAAGCACACGGATGCGACCGCGGGGCTAAACTGCGTGGCGCGGAAATCCGCAAAGGCAAACGAGCCACCGGCGAAGTTGGTCATGGTGAGGAAGCTCGCCATGATGAGCACAAAGCCCACGTGCGCGATCACAAAGTAGAGCCAACCGCCATGGATGGAGTTCTCGTTCTCCTCGATCACGACCAGGAAGTACGAGGTAAGCGACATGAGCTCAAAGGCGACCAGGAACCAAAACACGTTGTCGGCGGTGATGACGAGCATCATGGACGCCACGAAGGTGTTAAAGAAGAAGCCGGCGCGGCCCTTTTTGCCCGGGTACTCATCAAAGTAGTTGAGACCGTAGATCGAACCGGCAAACGCGAGCACCGAGATGAGCGCCACGAACAGGCCGGACAGCTGATTGAGCAGCAGCTGGAAATGGGCAAACGGGAAGAACACGATGGTGTCGACCGACGTGACATCGCCCAGCACGGCCTGGATACCGGCCACAAACGAAAGCACCGCGGCGACGGCGCCGATAAGGCAGCCGGCGGTCTTGGCGGCGTTATCGGCCTTGATCAGCAGAACCGAGGCGAGCGCACCGATGCACGAGACGGCAAGCGATGCGATAAACAGCGTCATGCTATCCATTGTTTACGCTCCCTTCTGCTTTCTCGGACAGGCCCTGGGCCACAGCGGTAACGTCGACGACCGGACCGTTTTCGATCGAACGCAGGCGCTTGGCCTCGTCGAGCTCGCGATCGGCCGCGCCGCCCATGACGGTCAGCGCCTTGGTGGGGCACGCCGCCACACAATGCGGGCCGTCCGGATCGAAGGCGCACAGGTCGCACTTGACAGCGCAGGTGTACTGGCCGGGAGCCCACGTAAGCAGGCTGCTCAGGGACTTAGGATACGAAGGCGTCGGGTCGCACATGCCTGCGACACCGGCGATAGACGTGCCATCGGGATGGATGGCTCCGAAGGGGCACGCGATGGCGCACAGCCTGCATCCGATGCACTCCTGCTCCTTGACGTGGATGCGGTCGCCATCGTGCTCGATGGCATTCACCGGGCAAACCTCGGCGCAAGGGGCACCCTCGCAATGGTGGCAGGCAAGGGCGGCCGAAATACCGCCGGTCTTCACGAGCGCCAGGCGCGGCGTATCCTGAAGACCCTGCATCCGGTGGGCGTCGGCACAGGCGGACTGGCATGTTCCGCAGCCGATGCACCTCTCCGGGTTGATGTCGATGAAGCGGTTCATCCCCACTTCCTTTCAAAATAACGGGCCGGGCTCCCGAACGTACGGGACGCCCGGCCCAAAAAGCCAACGAAAACGGGACTACACGATTTGGTTCACGTGCGTCTCATCGTCGAACTTGGCGGCGCCGGGCTCAACGTCCTGGGGAGCGGCGGCGTCCACCAGAGCCTGCTTGAGCTCGGTGTACTGACGCTCGACCTCGCCCTCGGCCCAGACCTGGTCGGCGATAGCGTCGACCTGGCAGGCGGAGAACTTGTCCTCGGGCGTATGCGAGACCGGGTCGACCTTGTGAATGGTCAGCTCGTTGCACTTGCCGATCCACCACTGGTAGGTCATATAGACCGTGCCCTTGTTGATGCGATCGCTCACGTCGGCGCGGCTGTATACCTGGCCGCGGCGGCTGTGAATCGAGACGATGTCGCCGTTCTTGATGCCGCGCGCCTCGGCGTCCGCGGGATTCATGCGGACAAAGCCGGGCTCGTCGGCAAGCAGCGCCAGCGTCTTGCAGTTGCCGGTCATCGAGCGGCAGCTGTAGTGGCCGACCTCGCGGACGGTGCACAGGATGAGCGGGTACTCATCGTCGGGAAGCTCGGAGGGCGCCTCCCAATCGTGTGCCATCAGGTTGGCGCGGCCGTCCTTGGTGGTGAACTTGCCACCAGCGAACATGTCGGCCGTACCGTGGTCGTTCACATCGGTGCTCTTGACGGGCCACTGGGCGTAGCCGCCCTCGGGAGCCATCTTCTCGTAGGTCGCGCCCACAAAGTTGGGGCACAGGCTAATGCACTCGTTCCAGATCTGCTCGGTGTTGTCGTAGTGCATGGGGTAGCCCATACGCGTAGACAGGTCCGCGAAAATCTCCCAGTCGTGACGGCACTCGCCCTTGGGCGGAACGGCCGCGTCAAAGTGCTGGAAGCTACGGTCAGACGCGGTAAAGACACCCTCGTGCTCGCCCCAAGAGGTAGCGGGCAGGATGACGTCGGCGAGCATGGTCGTCTGCGTCATAAAAATGTCCTGGCAAATGAACAGATCCAGCTCGGAGAGCGTCTTGCGCATACCGGCCGAATCGGGCTCGGTCTGCACCGGGTCCTCGCCGTAGTTGTAGAAGCAGTGCACCTTGCCCTCGTCGACCAGGTGGCCCAGGTCGGTGAGCTTGTAGCCCTCCTCGAGCGGGAGCTTTTCCTCGGGCACGCCCCAAGCCTTGGCAAACTTGGCACGCACTGCCGGGTCGGTGACCTTCTGGTAGCCAGGGTACAGGTTGGGCAGCATGCCCATATCGCAGGAGCCCTGGACGTTGTTCTGGCCACGCACGGGCGCGAGGCCGGAATTGGGTTTGCCGATCTGGCCGGCAACGCAGGCGATGGAGGCGATGGTGTGCACCGTCTTCAGGTTCTGCTTCTGCTGGCATACGCCCATACCCCAGCCAATGATGGCAGAGGGCTTCGCCGTGGCGTACATCTCGGCAGCTTGGTGGATCAACGCGGGCTCGACACCCGTGATGTCCTGTACGGATTCGGGAGTGTAGTTCTTGATGGTCTCCCACCATTCGTCAAAGCCGTTCGTGTGCTCGGCGACGAATTCCTTGTCGTAGAGGCCATCGTTGACCAAGCAGTTGGCAAAGGCGTTGAGGAACGCAACGTTGCAACCGTTCTTGATCGGAAGGTAGAGATCGGCGATACGCGCGGTTTCGATATGGCGCGGGTCGGCGACGATGATCTTGCAACCCTTTTCTTTGGCTCGCACGATACGCCTTGCGACGATGGGGTGCGAATCGGCAGGGTTATAGCCGAAGAGGAAAATGCAGCCCGCATCCTCCATACCGGGGATGGAGCATGACATGCAACCTGAACCAACCGTGTCCATCAGACCGAGGACAGTAGGGCCGTGTCAAGTACGGGCGCAGTTGTCTACGCTGTGGGTGCCGATGCACGCACGCGTAAACTTCTGCATGACGTAGTTCGCCTCATTGCCGCCGCCTCGCGAAGAGCCGGTGGTCATGACGGCGTTAGGACCATATTCGTCAATTATGGCCTGCATCTTAGATGCGGTGAAATCCAGTGCCTCGTCCCAGCTTACGCGCTCAAGATCCGCGCCCTTGGTGCGGCGGATCATCGGGTGCAGTACGCGAGGAGTCAAGATCTTGGTGTCGTTGATGAAGTCGTAGCCGCTCATGCCCTTAAGGCACAGCTCGCTCTGGTTGGTGATGCCGTTGAGCGGTTCGGTACCCACGACCTGGCCGTTTTGGACCAAGAGGTTAAACTGGCAACCGGCGCCGCAGTACGGGCAAATCACTTTATGCTTCTCCATGACACCCTCCTTCCTTTCTCTGCTACCGAATGCTCGGTACTTATTTGACAATCATTGGGCCTGTCGCCCGACGCTTACGCCTCGTTTTCGATGGTGGCGCGGGCACGCTCGGCAGTCAGTTCTGCCAGACGCTCCTCGTCTACCAGGGTGAGGCCCTTGGTCGGGCACGCCTCGGCACACGCCGGACCGCCGGGACGGTCCACGCACAGGTCGCACTTGAGCACGAAGCTCTTAGTCTGCGAACCCACGCGTACGTCACCCATCAAGACGGGGACCTGCGTGGTCGCCACGCTCACGGCGCCAAAGGGGCATGCCATGACGCAGCTCTTGCAGCCGATGCAGTTGTCCTCGTTGACGCCGATACGATGGTTCTTTGGATCAAAGAACAAGGCGCCCGTGGGGCAGGCCTTGGCGCACGGTGCATCCTCGCAGTGATGGCAAGCCACCGGTGCGGAGATCTCGTACGTACGCGTCACGCGCAGGCGCGGCGCGGCAATGTTGCCGGGGATGTCGTGCGCCTCGATGCACGCCGCCATACAGGTTTGGCACCCAATGCAGCGCGAGGAATCGGCTACGACTCGTTTATTGCCCATGTTGTTCACTCCCTCCTGAATCCCATGCCGGAGAGACCCTGTCGACGTTGCCCCGGACCGCCCGTGGTCCGGCATCGGCGTATCGAGTGCATGCGGCGAAACAGGCACTTCGATAGAATTCCTCCAACGATATACAGGTTAAATATACGCAGTTGCAGGGGGCAAACTTGAGCATAGGCCCTGCAATACGGGTGTATTGCAGGGGTTTTGGCAGGTTGGAACTATTCTCGGATAGCTATAAAGGTGAGTGTATTACATGCGTACGCCTCAGAGATTTTTACGCGCTCTCATTTTGGATGTACTACGCTTGTATTCGTGTTAATGGTTATTTACTTGAGTAAAATAAAGTAAAGGTTATAAGATTCTAAGATGTCGGTGTATGCCGCATTTGACCGACTATATTGCACGTTAGCTAAGGGAGGGCAGTGATGTCATCGACGCAAAAACGAGCCATCCTGCAGGTGCGCATTCGCGAAGAGGACAAACAGCATGCCGAGCGCCTCTACGACGCCATAGGCACATCGCTTGCCGAGGCCGTCCGTCTATTTGTCGCGCAGAGCATTTTGATGCGCAAGCTTCCCTTTCAGCCGGTCGGCGTGCGCTCAAAGGACGGCACCGCCGCCTATAGATCGCTCAAAGCATATGGGGACCCCAATCGCCGCTCCGAGGAGCGCAATGCTTGGATTGAGTACCTTGCTACAGAAAGCGACGATTCGATTTTGGGTCCCGAGGAAGTAGATATCCATGAGTAGCACCATCATCGACGAGACCGTCATCCTACGCTACCTGCTTGACGACGACGAAGTTCTGTCACCTCGCGCTGCCAAGGTCATCGCCACGCGCACCGCTCGTGTCTACCCCGAGATCATCACGCGCGTCGTGGTCACGCTGCGCGACGTCTATAAGGTTCCCCGCGTTGAGATTGCTACGGCCATGAGAAGGCTGCTCGATGACGTCATGGTTGACGAGCCCACCGTTGTCGCCCTTGCCATCAAACTCTTTGGCAAGACCCATATGGACTTTACCGACTGCCTCCTCGCAGCCCGAACCGCCATCTACAACGATGATGTCGTGAGCTTTGGCAAGCCCATCATCCAAGGCATGATCGATTACCGTCGCAAGCGCCAAACCGCTGCCGAAGTCCGCGACCGTGCCGCCGAAGCCCGCAGCCGAAGCACCGACTCCACCATCGACAAGCTCCGCCACCACGGTCGCCACTAACCGACAAGCAACGGCATCACCCGCCCCTCAGC
>DBFZQW010000003.1:0-4068 GCA_048521445.1 Collinsella sp.
AATCGCTATACCTCCGGCACGCTCAAGTTCTTTACCGAGCATGCAGTTTCCGCCATTCAAGGGGGCTACATGGAGTAGCGCCCATGCGCATCAAATATCTCCTCTCATAGATGCGCGGCACAAAGAGCCCCGAGCCACGTCACCGGGGCGCGTTGTTCAGCGCCGCCGGGGCGCTCCACTCAAACGACAAGAGGCGTCTTACGCAAGCGCCCGCGTCCGTGGATAAAACCACGGGCGTGGGCGCTTCACTTTATTCCCAGCCGCTTTATTCCCAGCCCTTCCACACGTCAGGCTCGTAGCCAACGGTTGCCTGGCGGCCGTTGCGAACGATGGGCTCACGAAGAATCTGCTGGTTATCGAGCACCTTTTCGAACTTCTGGTCGGCAGCAAGATACTGTACGAGCGCAACCGTGTCGGCATCTTTCGCCTTTGGATCGATCACAGCGTCGATCCCGCCGACGGCGCGCGCCACGCTTTCGAGCTCGCCTTTGCTCATCCCCTTTTCCTTCAAGTCGATGAACTGGAACTTCACACGACGTTCCTTGAAATAGCGCTGCGCCTTCTTAGTATCGAAGCTTTTCTTCGTGCCGAATATCTGGATGTTCATACGTACCGCCTTCGCTCAATTCTCGTCCGTCCATGATACGACAAGGGAGCCGAGCAAAAACAGAGCAGGCGGAGATGGAGGAGGACGGCGACCGACCGTCGGCAAGAGTCGGCCGGATCGGACTGGCGCCCAGCGCGCGCCGGCGACACGCTCGCAGCTGCACACATAGCCGATGTACAAGCTCGCCGCGGCGTTCCCTCGCCCCGCGGTGTGGCGATAGAGAAGCACGCCACCCGTCAACGATGGCGCCTCGGTGAAGAAAATCAACGTCTGGGTTACATCCCTTGAAAGGGGCGAAGACGGCTGCTAGAATACCTCCCCGCTATGAAGGATTTGACCAAAGCATACATCGCAATTCGGCGGCCCCTGGTATACGGGGCCTCTCCTGTTGTTCCCCAAGTGCGCTCTGAGCAGCCGCTTTCTTCCTGTCGTATCTGATGCACGCATAGCACGTGCATGTTATTTCGCCCGTGGGCCGGCGCGCCTTCGGCGAAGAATCGAATAGATACGAAGGAAGCTTATGTCTGATAATTGTACGGTCGCGCCCGCCAATGGGCGCATTACCGGTACCCAGATCCGCATCGTCGCGGTCGTCGTCCTGGGTGCCTTCTTGGCGCTACTGAACCAAACGGTGATGTCGCCTGCGCTGCCGGTCATCATGTCCGATTTCGCCATCGATGCCTCGACTGCCCAGTGGATCATGTCCATATACCCACTGGTGAGCGGCATCATGGTCCCCGTTTCGGCGTTCCTTATCGACAAGTTCAGCACCCGCGCGCTATTCTTCGGGGCGACGCTGGTGTTCGCGCTGGGCACGCTGCTGTGCGCCGCAGCCCCTGATTTCCTGTTCCTCATCATCGGTCGCGTGTTGCAAGCGGCGGGCTCAGGCGTGCTCATGCCGCTTGTCTCGGTGGTTCCCATGCTGGTGTTCCCCGTCGAGAAGCGAGGAACGGCTATGGGCATGGCGGGCATCGTCATGTCGGCGGGTCCCGCGGTCGGCCCCGTCGTAGGCGGCGCGGTGATCGACACGTACGGCTGGCGCACCATGATCGGCGCCATCGTCCCCCTCGCAATTCTCGTGCTGGTGCTGGGTGTGTTCATGCTGAAAAACGTGGGCGAGCTGAAGAACCCCAAGCTTGACCTGCCCTCGGTCGTCCTCTCCACCATCGCCTTCGGCGGACTTCTCTACGGGTTCTCGAGCGCCTCGTCGATGGGTTGGGGCAACCCCGTGGTGCTCGGCTCGATCGTCGCGGGTGTCGTGTGCTTGGTGCTGTTCGTCGTACGCCAGGGCAAAATCGAGGACCCGCTGCTTCAACTGGGCACGCTCAAGACGCGCGAGTTCCGCGTGGCCGCCATCATCGTCACGCTCATCAACGCCGCATGCCTGGTCACCAACACGCTGTTGCCGTTGCTGCTGCAAACCTCGCTTGGCGCTTCGGCCTTCGAAACCGGCATGGCCATGCTTCCCGCCGCGGCGGTGGGCATCATCATCAGCCCTATCTCCGGCGTGGTGTTCGACAAGTTCGGTCCGCGTGCCATCTCGATCGTCGGCCTGGCCCTCATGACCGGCGCCCTGTTCCTGCTCTCGCTTTCGACGGTAAACACGCCCATCTTGGTGGTTGCGCTGTTCTGCATGCTGCAGTCCGCCGGCCAGTCGCTCGCGAACATGCCGGTGAACACATGGGGTGTCAATGCCTTGAAAAATGACATGATCGCCCACGGCAACGCCATCGCGAACACCGGCCGCCAGGTCGCCGGCGGTTTGTGCACGGCGCTCATCATCACGGTCATGACAAGCGTCACCGCGTCGGCCGGCGTCGATGCGAGCATCCAAGTAGCCACCGCCGTGGGCGCGGGCGTCGCTTACAAGGTGTGCGCGGCAATCGGCCTCGTTTCCCTTATCTGCGCCATATTCAGCGTGCGCACCAAGAAAACCGCACCGAAAACGAAGGAGGCATAAGCGATGTCCGAGATTCTGTCCGAGCGCATCCCGCTCGAGCTCGAGGGGACGCCCGTTTCGAGCATCATGATTGAAGAGCCGTTCACCTGCACGCAGGATTGCACGATTTCCGACGTGGTGCGCATGCTCGCCGAAAACGAGGTGAGCAGCATGCCCGTAATCGATGAGCGCAACCAGGTGGTCGGGTTCATCTCCGACGGCGATGTCATGGGAGCCATCGCGCAGCATCGCGCTCACACCATCTTCACGGGCGGCGACGCGTCCATGCTGTACTTCGACGATCAGAGCCTTGAGCAGCGCATCGAAGACCTGAAGGATCGCTGCGTCATGGATTTCGCGACGCGCCAGGTAGTGTGTGCCCGTCCCGAGCAGAGCATCGCCCGCGTCGCCGCGCTGCTGGCGAAGAAGAAGTTCAAGAAGCTTCCTGTGGTTGATGACGAGGGCAAACTCGTGGGGGTCATCCGCCGCTCCGCCATCACCAAATACATCTTCGGCATCCTTTTCCAATAGGGGCAGGTCGCACTTGAGGCGAACATCTCGAGGCATCGAGCCAGCAACTGGACCAGATAACCTTGACACGCACGCGCTTTCCCTCGATGCTTCGGTAAGGGGAGCTGCGAAAATCGCAGCACGGGTGATCGGCGCCGCGCCCCCGAAGGCAAAAGCGAACACGGGAGCGATACGATGGGAAAAGTCCTGGACGAAGATTTGGTTTATGAGATTCTCTCCGTCGTGGCAGAGATTCCGGCGGGATGCGTCGCCTCGTACGGTCAGATAGCGCGCCTCATCGGCAGGGAGAAAAACTCTCGCCTGGTCGGAGCGGTGCTGAGCGAGGCGGATCGCTACGGCGATTATCCCTGCCACCGCGTCGTCAACCACGCGGGACGCCTCGCGCCAAACTTCCCCGACCAGCGAGCACTACTGACGGAGGAAGGAGTCGCCTTCCGAGACAACGGCTGCGTCGACATGAAAAAGCACCAGTGGAACGAGTAGCCAGGCAGCGTAGCGTCGAAAGGAGCGACGCCACGGGGAACGACCTGCGCCCCGCCGCCGGACAACCTATGGCAAAGTGACACGTCCCACAAAGAGCGGCGCACCAGTACGAGACACGACCGCGACGTAAAAAGACCCTATGATACTCGTAAGCATCTATCTGATTGCCCGCCTCGAGGTACCCAAAGAACGAGAGATGCCGAAACCCCTAGACAAAGAAAAAGGTCGGGAGCTTTTATGCTTCCGACCTGAAGTTTCATGGTCGCGGGGGGCGGATTTGAACCACCGACCTTCGGGTTATGAGGTCGCTACGACGTTGTTTCATTCAGACATTTCGACCCAAATTGAAGTCAATATAACTCCAGGTCATTTGATGTTTTCATAGATTTACGAAAGAAAAGTACGCGGAATAATTCGACCCAAATTCGACCCACAACGAGCTTGAAAGCGGTCAGGCGGAGCATTACCCTTGGGGTGTGACCCCACGCAGGGCCCACCACCAAGGGTA
>DBFZQW010000004.1:0-4569 GCA_048521445.1 Collinsella sp.
GGGCTCAACGCCGGCAAGGCTCTTCACGAACTCGCAGCCAGCCTCGTGCGCCTTGTGGATATCGCCGGCAAAGGAGCCGATGACCTCGTGCTTGCCGTTGAGCACCACGTTAAGCACAAAGGCAAGGTGAGCCATCTCGGCAGCGGCAAACATGTCCTCGCTCACGTGGTTGTGGCACAGGTTGCCGGCACGCGAGTGGGAATCATTCACAAACTGACCGTTGTGGTTGTACATGATGGTCTTGTAGCTGGCGATACCAGGCAGGACGGACTTACGGCTGCCAGAGAAACCGGCAAAGAAATGCGGCTCAATGAAGCCCTCGGCAAGCAGCAGATCGCAATCGGCGGCAATCTTGTTGATGATGCACTCGCCACCAGAAGGCAGGGTGCCGATCTTTTTCATCATGCTGTCGTCAGTCGCGACGTGCATAACGATTTCCTCGTTGGCAACGATCTCCTCGCCGTACTTGTTGACGAGCTCCTCGTGCGTCGAGGGGCGGTGCATACCAGTCGCAACCAGAATACGAACGCGAGCCTCAGGCGCTGCAGTATGGATGTGATGCAGCAGAATAGGCATCGTTACACGCGAAGGAACCGGACGCGTATGGTCGGAGCTAATGATGACAATGTCCTTCTTGCCAGCGCAAAGCTCCTCGAGCGAAGGCGAGCCATAAGGATTGGCAAGCGACTCCTCTACCAGCTCTTCCTGCGATTTTGTAGTCTTAAACTCGTTTTGATGACCTTCCATCACACCCGCGAAGTTCTTATCCTCGAGCTCCAGATGCAACGTCTTGTGGTCAAACGGCAGTTCACATTCAAACAATGACGAGCGCCCTCTTCCTTTTCATCTGACACACTAGATAAACCGTTGGAAGGATACGCCGCTCACCGAAAAACACCACCGTCCACCGACTCATTAACACAACGTTCATATTTGACCCACAACAAAATGGCCGCGATCCCAAACGGGACCGCGGCCGCCTGTCAAAGACACTATAGACAGGATGATTTACGCAGCGCCGAGGCAAACATCTAGTCCGAGACGTACGCACGTAAGCCATTTTGCATAAATTCGTTAATTAATTGCATAAGATGGCGCATGGATTTCTGGCCATAACTGGGTAGTACCCTCCGGAGCGTGCATTTTTGCGAGTATTCAGCATCGCGGGATAAGATTTTGGTGCCAAAAATCTTTCAAAAGGTAGATAGTCCTCATGACTCGACCCATCTGGATAGCATGCGGCGAGAAACCAGCCATATATGATCGTCGCCAAAGCCCAATCGTCGTGCAAAAGCATCAACAAAGGCAGCGAAAGCCGGCTATGGCCTTATGCATCAATCTTTGGCTGCTGAAAACTCCGTTTTTTGCACGTCGCCCCAAGCACCACCCTCACCCAGCGGCTGATCCGCCGAAGACCGGACATCGCAGGGCCCGCCATTAGTCTACTTTTAGGCACACTCCGCAGGACGCAAGAAGCCCTCGCCGCACTCCACGCTATGCGCGAAGCGCGCCTTATTCCCTTTAGCTTTAATCCCAGAAGACCGAGGACGAAGGGATCCGATGGGTTTCCCTCTGAATGCACTCCGCAGCACGAAGCCCCCTTATCCGCAGCTCCGAAGGAGCAGGATAAGGGAGCTTCAAGTGCGAGGACGCATTCAGAGGGAAACCCATCGGGTCCCGGTGAGAGCCACAGGGCTATCGATTACCCCGTGTTCTGCAGTCCTGCCGAGACGCCGGTCACAGTCGAAAGAATCAGGCTCATGTACTCGGCCTTCTTCTCCTCGGCCATCTCGTCCTGGTTCATACGCACCTCGCGAAGGGCGCGGACCTGGGCGATGGACAGGGCGTCGACGTAGGGGTTACGCACGCGAACGGCGCAGCCGAGCACGCGACGACGCTGCAGCGGCCATTCATCACCGACGATGGCAAGGACCCACTTACGCGTGAGCTGCATCTCGGTAAAGACCTTCTCGGACAGATCCTGGCGGTCGCCCAGATGCAGATACATCTTGGCGATGCGCTGATCGGTCTTAGCAATCGACATCTCGATGTTGTCGATAAAGGTGCGGAAGAACGGCCACTCCTGGTAGGCAGCCTTGAGCTGGTCAAGATCGCCAAGCTGCTCGCAGGCGGTGCCCAGACCGTACCAAGCGGCCAGGTTAATGCGCGCCTGGCTCCAGCTGAAGATCCACGGGATGGTACGCAGGTCATCGAGCGACTTGGCGCCCAGACCGCGCTTGGCGGGACGCGAGCCGATCGGCAGCAGACCGACCTCGGTCAGCGGCGTCACGGTCGAGAACCACGGTGTAAAGTCCTCGGTGTTCAGCAGGTCCAGATAGCGTTCGTGGCTTGCAGTGTTGAGCTTTTCGGCCATATCCCAGAACTTCTGCGTGGTCTCGGTGTTGGTCTTCTCGACACTCGGGGCCGACTGCAAAAGCGTTGCGGCGGCAACGGACTCAACATGGCGCTGAGCCAGCGTGCGGTTGCCGTAACGGGCAAAGATGACTTCGCCCTGCTCGGTAAGCTTAAAGAAGCAGTTGACCGAACCCTTGGGCTGCGCCAGCACGGCCTTGTTGGCCGGGCCGCCGCCACGGCCCACGGCACCGCCGCGACCGTGCATGAGCACCAGGTCGATATCGTTCTTCTCTGCCCACTTGGCGATGCGCTCCTGCGCGGAGTGCAGCGCGAGCATGGCCGTGGTAGGACCGGCATCCTTGGAAGAGTCGGAATAGCCCAGCATGACCTCCATGCGGCGGTTGGTCTGGGCAAGGCGCTTTTGCACCACGGGCAGCGTAAGCATCTGATCGAGCACGTCGACGCAGCCCTCGAGGTCCTCGAGCTGCTCGAACAACGGGATCACGTCGAGCTCGGGGACATCCTCCTCGTGTGCAAAGGACAGGTGCGCCAGCTCAAAGACGTCGGCCACATGCTGAGCGCTCTTGGTAAACGAGATGATGTAGCGGTGCGCCATCTTCTTGCCGTAGCGCTTTTGGATGGAGCCGATAGCGCGGAAGGTATCGATGACCTCGCGCGTCATGGGCTGCAGGTCGCCATGGATACCGTTCTCGTGGATATCCTTAAGGGCGCGGGCATGCACCACGGAGTGCTGACGGAACTCCATCTCGACCATATGGAAGCCGAAGGACTCGACCTGCCAGATGATGGTTTGGACCGGGCCGTAGGCAGCACGGACGGCACCGCAGGCGGCCAGCGAACGCTGGACGACGCGCAGGTCATCCAGGAACTCGTCGGCGCTGTGGTACATGGTGTCGGTGATACGACGGACGGTGGCGTTCAGGCGGTCGGCCATGACGAGCATGACGGCGCGATGCGGCTCGTGCTCGGAGATCAGCTCGGCGCGGGCCGTGTAACGAGGGCTCATCTCGACCTGATGGTTCCACAGGTTAATGAGCTCGGCCGACGGCTTGCTGTAGGTAGCCTCGAGCGTGAGGTTGCGGCCGATGTGGCGGCACTTGTCCTCGAGCTTGAGCACCATGTGCGTAAAGTACTTGGCGGCGACCTCACGGCTCACCTTGGCGGTGACGTTGGGGTTACCGTCGCGGTCGGAACCGATCCAGCTGCCGGGATGGAAGAACGCCGGGCACAGCGGCGGCACAGTACCGGCCTTGTCGCCCAGCACCCAATCGTCAAAACGACGATAGATAACGGGGATAACGTCGAACAGCGTGTTATCGAAGATGTCGATGATGGTATCGGCTTCCTCGACCGGCGTGGGCTTCTTGAGCGCGATGGGACTCGTACGCACCAGGGCGTCGATCTCCTGCAGCATATGGCGCTCGTTCTCCACCAGGTCGGAGCCGCCCAGACGCGGACGCTCCTCCAGCAGGTTGGAGATACGGCGGATCTTGCCCTCGACGGCCTTACGACGGGCCTCGGTGGGATGTGCGGTAAAGACAGGGTGGAACTCGAGCTTGTCGAGCAGCTCGTTGGCACCCTCGACACCCAGCTCATTCACCAGCTGGTGATAGGCAACGGTAAGCTCGTTGGCAGGATCGACCTCGGTATCGGTCGACGCACCGGCCTCGCGCTCGCGCAGCTGCGCCACACGGTAGTTCTCCTCCGACAGGTTTGCCAGATGGAAAAAGCTCGTAAAGGCGCGAACGATGACCTGCTGCTTATCGAGCGGCAGGCTGTCGATCAAATCGACGACCTCACGAAATGCCACGGCAGTGGGCTCGTCGGCGGTGGGCACGCCCTGCTCGTCGACGGCTTCGTCGGCAGCGCAGGCACCGGGGTTGCCGGCATTGACCACAATCTCGGCTGTCAAAATCTTGTCGAACAGGTCCGCGATCTCGGGATCATACTCGCTAAGCACACGGCGCTCCAGGCGCAAGAACAGCGCCAGATTGTCGCGCAGCTCCTCGGGGATCTCGATCTCGGCGAGACGCTCCCTGGACTCGGCATTCGAGCCGATTCGGTTAACGAGGCGGTTGACCACGGCAGCGACGCGCGCCGCGGCTTCGGGTACAGACTGGTTGCTTAGGTTCTCAGCCACGTTTCCTCCCATTCCTCCTTCTATGCACGTAACATGCGGTATTCATTATAGGC
>DBFZQW010000005.1:0-24938 GCA_048521445.1 Collinsella sp.
GGGCGATATCCTGTCGCTCTCCGAGCAGATCAGCCGCGGCGTGGCTCCGCTGCCCGAGATTGAGCCCTATGGTCACAACCTCGCCTTTAAGCCCATGGACGAGCTCCAGACCAAGTACTATGTGCGCCTGAAGGTCGCCGATCGCGTGGGCGCCCTGTCCGAGACGGTCGACATCTTTGCCAAGCACAACATCTCGATCTCGCTCATCAACCAGGTCGAGGACGGCAAGTCGGGCGTCAGCGATGCCTGCTCGGTCATCTTCCTGACGCACCGCGCGCTCGAGAAGGACGTCCAGGCTGCCGCCGTCGAGCTTGCCAGCGTCGACTGCGTGGCCGAGGTCGCCAACGTCCTGCGCATCGAGGACGTCGAGGCATGGACCGAAGGCGTCATGGCCAACTAGTCCACTACTTCGAACCTCAACGAAGCTCAACGCAAAAGGCGCGCTGCCTGCATCAACCACAGGCAGCGCGCCTTGTTCTGTTTGCAGGGGAAGCTGCGTCCCGGTATTTCAACTCAGAACGGGACGCAATCTCCATCAGGGCCTACTTTCGGAAACTATGTCCCATTCTGGGCGCGGATTCTGGGACGCGCTTTCCGCAACGGGCCTCTCGCGGAAACTGCATCCCACTCTGGACGCCAATTCCGGGATGCATTTTGCACGGCGTTGGCTACCTGCCGTCGTCGTCCTCGGCTTCTTCTCTTGCATAGAGCTCCAACATGCGGCGGCGGTATTCGCGCACGGCGAGCTTGGCGCGCTCCAGGCGACGGCGCTCACGCGGAGTCAGCTCGGACAGGTCGACCTCGTCTCCATAGGTCTTATCGGCAAGAAGATGTGCCGCGTCCACAATACGAGCATCGATGTGGCCGCTCGCCGCCTCGGCGGAAAGACGCTCGGCAATCGTGTCGAGCGTAGGCAGGCCCTCGAATACGCGACCATGGCCATGCGAGGTCAGCAGCTCATGCTCGCGTGCGAGCAAGCTCGCTAGGTCGTGGTGGGCGCGCAGGATGTCGAGCGCATCGGATGGATGCTCGGCAACTTCTGCCACGGCGGCGACCGGCGCGGCATCGACCACGCGGTAGAAGAGCTGCGCGAGCAGCGGCATCAAGAACACCGTGATGGCGCCGGCAGCGACCATAACCGACGCGATGTCTTGCGACAGCGCGCCCGCGTTGACGGCAACGCTCGTAACGGCAACGATGATCGGCAGCGCCGTGGTGCAGTACAGGGCAACGGTAATGCGGCCATACGCCGACACATCGCGCGTCACGGGACAAATGCTCATAGAGACAAGGATCGGCACCGCGCGAATGATCAGCAGCGCCACGATAAAGCCCACGAGCAGCCCGGGGCGCGACACCACGGCCGTCAGGTCGATCTTAGCGCCCGACACGGTAAAGAACACCGGGATCAAAAAGCCGTAGGCCAGGCCGTCGAGCTTGGTCTCAAGCGTATGGTTGCCCTCGGGGATGATATAGCGCAGGACAAAGCCGGCGGCAAAAGCGCCCAATACGATATCGAGGCTAAAGATGGCCGAGAACGCCACGAGCGTGACCAAAATAAGCACTGTCAGGCGTACAAACGTCTGCGACGTGGTATCGGCGCGCTCCTCGACAAACGCAAAGAAGCGGCTGCCGACGCGTTTGGAGCGGCTGGGGACCACGGCAAGCAGCACGCACACGGCGGCAAATAAGCCCAAGATCAGCAGCGTCTCGATGCCCGTACGGGCAGACAGCAGTACCGACATGGCGAGCACGGGGCCGAGCTCGCCCCACGTACCATAGGCAAGAATCGAATCACCGACGCGCGTTCCGGCAAGCAACCGCTCGCGCAAGATGGGCATGAGCGCCCCAAGCGCCGTCGAGGTCAAGGCGAGCGTCACGGCGATACCGTCGAAATGGCTGACCGAGAACCACGGGGTAAAGCGCACGGCAAGCCAGGCAATACCAAACGTGACGGCCCACGTCGCCAAGCCGTAGCGCCCCTCCACACCCGTAATGTTCTTAGGGTCGATCTCAAAGCCGGCAAGCAGGAACAAAAAGGCCAGGCCGAGCTCTGACACGAGCGAGACCTCGGCATCCACATGGATAAGGCCGAGCATATGCGGGCCCAGCACTGCGCCGAGCACGAGCAAAAAGACCGTCTCGGGAACGGGTTTTCCAGGAATCACCGAGGCGATGAAGGGGCTTGCAAAGGCCACGAGCGCGATGATGGCGAGCGAAACGAATGCCATGTGATGCCTTTCTCTTGTTTGCGCTTCACTGTAGCACCCTCGTCGTCCTCTACGCGCCGCGAGCTGTCGTATCATAGTGAGGTTTACAAACATGTGGCTCAAGGCGACCGCGAGGCTTGCCCCGTAAACCGACCGCTGCCGCATACCGTACCGTACGCCCAACCGATCAGGAAGGCAGGAACCAATGGTCTCTCGTATCTACGTGGAGAAGAAACCCGGGTTCGACGTCGAGGCTCAGCAGCTCAAGGGCGAGCTGACCGAGATTCTCGGCATCAAGGGCATCGAAGCCCTGAGGATCATCAACCGCTACGACGTCGAGGGCATCGACGAGGAGCTTTTCCGCTCCTGCGTGCCGACCGTCTTTAGCGAGCCCCAGGTCGATGTGACCTATGACGAGCTCCCCGCAAGCGATGGCGCCGTCTTTGCCGTCGAATTCCTGCCTGGCCAGTTTGACCAGCGCGCCGACTCCGCCAGCGAGTGCGTGCAGCTCATCAGCCAGGGCGAGCGCCCTGCCGTGCGTTCTGCCAAGGTCTATATGATCTCGGGCGCCCTGGACGAGGCCGCCATCGAGGCCATCAAGCACTACGTGGTGAACCCCGTCGAGGCGCGCATCGCCTCGCTCGACCTGCCCGAGACGCTGTACATGGAGACACCCGAGCCCCAACCCGTCGAGGTGCTCGACGGCTTCCGCGAGCTCGACGAGGCCGGCCTTGCCGCCTTCATCGCCGATCGCGGTCTTGCTATGGACGAAGCGGACATCGCCTTCTGCCAGCAGTACTTCCGCGATGAGGACCGCGACCCCACCATCACCGAGATCCGCGTGATCGACACCTACTGGTCCGACCACTGCCGCCACACCACCTTCGGCACCGTCCTGGACGACGTGACGATCGACGACGCCGTGGTGCAGCAGGCCTTCGACCGCTACATGGAGATGCGCCACGAACTCGGCCGCGACACCAAGCCCGTCTGTCTCATGGACATGGGCACCATCGGCGCCAAGTACCTTAAGAAGACCGGCGTCATGACCGATGTCGACGAGTCCGAGGAAATCAACGCCTGCACCGTCAAGGTGAAGGTCGATGTCGACGGCGAGGACCAGGACTGGCTGTTCCTCTTTAAGAACGAGACCCATAACCACCCGACCGAGATCGAGCCCTTCGGCGGCGCCGCCACCTGCGTGGGCGGCGCCATCCGCGACCCGCTCTCGGGCCGCAGCTATGTGTACCAGGCCATGCGCGTCACCGGCGCCGGCGACCCCACCGTCCCCGTGTCCAAGACGCTCGAGGGCAAGCTGCCGCAGCGCAAACTCGTGACCACTGCTGCCGCCGGCTACTCCAGCTACGGCAACCAAATCGGCCTTGCCACCGGTCAGGTCAACGAACTCTATCACCCCGGTTACGTGGCCAAGCGCATGGAGGTTGGCGCCGTCGTGGGCGCCACCCCGGCAAACCACGTTCGTCGCGAGTGCCCCGCCCCCACCGACAAGATCATCCTGCTGGGTGGCCGCACCGGCCGTGACGGCATCGGTGGCGCCACCGGCTCCTCCAAGACCCAGAACACCGAGTCCATCGAGACCTCGGGTGCCGAGGTCCAGAAGGGCAACGCCCCGGTCGAGCGCAAGCTGCAGCGTCTGTTCCGCCGCGGCGATGCCTGCCGTCTGATCAAGCGCTGCAACGACTTTGGCGCCGGCGGCGTCTCGGTCGCCGTGGGCGAGCTTGCCGATGGCCTGTATGTCGACCTTGATACCGTGACCAAGAAGTACGACGGCTTGGACGGCACCGAGCTCGCTATCTCTGAGTCCCAGGAACGCATGGCCTGCGCCGTCGCCGACGGTGACGTCGAGGAGTTCATGGGCTACGCCGCCGAGGAGAACCTGGAGGCAACCGTCATCGCCGAGGTTACCGCCGAGCCGCGCATGCGCATGGAATGGAATGGCGTCGCCATCGTCGATCTGTCCCGCGAGTTCCTCAACTCCAACGGTGCGCCCAAGCACCAGGTCGCCCACGTCTGCGCCCGCAGCGTGTGGCAGCCCAGCTGGGCCGGCACCACGCTTGCCGAGCGCATGACCTCGCTCGTCACCGATCTTAACGTCGCCTCCAACAAGGGCCTTTCCGAGCGCTTCGACTCCACCATCGGCGCCGCGACCGTGCTCATGCCCTTTGGCGGCAAGACGCAGCTCACCCCGAGCTCTGCCATGGTCGCCAAGTTCCCCGTGGACGGTGAGACCACCACGGCGAGCGCTATGGCATGGGGCTTTAACCCCTATCTGATGGAGGCCGACCAGTTTGCGGGCGCCTACCTGTCCGTGGTCGAGTCCGTCGCCAAGCTCGTGGCCGCCGGCTTTGAGCACAAGCGCGCCTACCTCTCCTTCCAGGAGTACTTCGAGCGTCTGCGCACCGAGGCCGAGCGCTGGGGCAAGCCCATGGCAGCCGTCTTGGGCGCTCTTATGGCCCAGGTCGACCTGGGTACCGGCGCCATCGGCGGCAAGGACTCCATGAGCGGTTCGTTTGAGGACGAGGCCGGCGAGCTCAACGTTCCGCCGACCCTGATCAGCTTCGCTGTCGCCGTGGGCAAGGCGGCCCGCGCCGTCTCCCCCGAGTTCAAGGGCCTTACGCACCGCGTCGTCCGTATCGCCCCCGCCACCTATGGCGAGGACTACCGTCCCGATGCCCAGCAGCTGCTCGCCGCATTTGACGCCGTCGAGGCACTCACCGCCACCGGCGACGCCCTGGCCGTCTCCACGCCCGGCTACGGCTGCGGCGCCGAGAGCCTCTTTAAGATGTGCGTCGGCAACCAGATCGGTATCGAGCTTGCCGAGGATGTGGACGTGGAGAGCCTCTTCACCCCGCTCTATGGCAGCTTTATCGTCGAGCTTGCCGAGGATGCCGAGCTGCCCGAGGTCGCCGACGGCGTTGTCGTCGAGCCCCTGGGCACCACCGTCGAGGGTTATGTCATCGATACCGGCTCCGAGGTCATCGAGCTCTCCGAGCTCCAAGAGGCCTGGGAGAGCGGCATCGAGGGCGTCTTTGCCTACCGCAGCGCCGGCGAGACTGCCAGGGTCGAGACCATCGACTTCCGTGCCAAGGATATCCACGTGTACAGCGGCGCCAAGATCGCCCGCCCGCGCGTGGTAATCCCCGTGTTCCCCGGCAACAACTGCGAGTACGATAGCGCCCGTGCCTTCCGCGCCGCCGGCGCCGAGGCCGACACCTTCGTGATCAACAACCTCACGCCCGAGGCCGTCGCCGAGAGCACCCACGAGCTTGCCCGCCGCATCCGTGCAAGCCAGATCGTCATGATCCCCGGCGGCTTCTCGGGCGGCGACGAGCCCGATGGCTCCGCGAAGTTCATCACGGCGTTCTTCCGCGCTCCCGAGGTCACCGAGGCAGTCCGTGACCTGCTCAAGGCCCGCGACGGCCTGATGCTGGGCATCTGCAACGGCTTCCAGGCCCTGATCAAGCTCGGTCTGGTGCCCTACGGCGACATCGTCGACGCCACGCCCGATGCGCCCACGTTGACGTTCAACACCATCGGTCGCCACCAGAGCCGCCTGGTGCGCACCCGTATCTCGTCCAACCTGTCCCCGTGGCTGTCGCAGTGCAGCCTCGACGACCCCTACACCGTCGCCATCAGCCACGGCGAGGGCCGCTTTGTCGCCAATGACGAGGTGCTCACCCAGCTGATCGCCAACGGCCAGGTCGCCACGCAGTACGTGGGCGAGGACGGCAAGCCGAGCATGGATCTTTCCGTCAACCCCAACGGCTCCGTACTCGCCATCGAGGGCATCACGAGCCCCGACGGCCGCGTCCTGGGCAAGATGGGCCATGCCGAGCGCCGCGGCGACAACCTGTACCGCAACGTGCCCGAGCATGTCCCCGGCGATAAGTTCATGCCGATCTTTGAGAGCGGCGTGGCCTACTTCGCTTAATGCGTCCCATCGGGTACAATCCCCTCGGGTAACAACACCCGCCACCGGCACACCCAGTGGCGGGTTCTTTTTTGCTTCGCACATGTAGGAAGGACATCATGGAAAGCCGCAAGCCGTATCTCGCCACCCTGCCCGGACTCATCCTGGGCTGTCTCGTCTGCTGTGCGCTCTGGGGGTCGGCTTTCCCCTGCATCAAGATCGGTTACGGGCTCTTTGGCATCCCCGCTCACGATAGCGCCTCACAGCTGCTCTTTGCGGGCTTGCGCTTCACGCTTGCCGGCGCCCTGGTTATCATTGGGATGAGTGCGGCCCAACGCCGCCCCCTCATTCCGCAGGCTCGTGACATCAAGCCCATCTTTGTCTTGTCACTCTTCCAGACTATCGGGCAGTACTTCTTTTTCTACCTGGGACTCTCGCGCGCCAGCGCCATGTCGAGTTCCATCATCGAGGCCAGCGCCAACTTCCTAGCCATCCTCTTTGCCGCCCTGGCATTTCGCACCGAGAAGCTCGATATGGCCAAGGTGCTTGGCTGTATACTGGGCTTTGCCGGCGTCGCGCTCGTCAACCTTTCGGGCGCGGACGGCACCTTTGGCTTTGCGCTCGACGGCGAGGGCTTTATCCTGGCCTCCACCGTCGCGGGTGCCCTTTCGACCTGCCTGATCGGTATCTTCTCGCGCGAGCACGACGGCGTCTTGCTTGCCGGGTGGCAGTTCTTGGTCGGCGGCCTGGTCCTCACCGCCATCGGCTTTTTGATGGGTGGCGCACTCTCCCCCACGGCGATTGCCCCCGCCATCGCGCTCATCATCTACATGGCGCTTATCTCCGCGGTCGCCTACTCGCTGTGGTCGCGCCTGCTTGCCGTCAACCCCGTCAGCCGCGTCTCGGTCTTTGGGTTTATGAACCCCGTCTTTGGTGTGGTGCTGAGCGCGCTGCTGCTCGGCGAGGGCGCTGGCACGAGCCCCGTTACCGTCATCGTTGCCCTGCTGTTGGTCTGCGGCGGCATCATCATCGTCAACAAACCCAAAAAGGCCTAACGAACCGCCCTTATTTAGTCGAGGGGATTCACATGCTTTAGCTTAATGGAGTACATCGGTGAGCTGAGGGCCGCAACGCACGCCAGCGTTCGCTTTTTTTCTAGCGTATCTGGACGCCGGCTTTCTTCTTCTCGCGCTTTACGCGGTAGAGCTCCGCGTCGGCAGCGCGAAGCAAGTCTTGCCAGGTATCGACGCCATCACCAACCTGTGCGTAGCCGATGGACATCCGCAACAGATACGGGACCTCGGCGCGCGCGAGCTCGTCGCTGATTGCCGCGCACAGACGCATGATGTCCTGCTCCGCCGTCGCCTTTTGAAGCACCACAAACTCATCGCCGCCATAACGTGCGATAAAGCCACCAGACGCCGAGCAAACCTCTTTGAGCGTAGCAGATATGACCTGGAGGGCATGATCGCCCTCCACATGTCCATACCGGTCGTTAATCTGCTTAAAGCCGTCAGCGTCCATCATAAGCAGATACACATCTTCGGCCTGATCCACATTTGAAAAGAGCGACAGCATATAGGTCTCAAAACGGTTGCGATTGTTGAGGCCAGTCAACGGGTCGGTCGAGATCAGCTGCTCCTGGTAGATGATGTAGAGCAGCAGGATGCTCAGCGTTATACCGACACAAAGGCCCGGTACCGAAAACAAAACCTGGAAGGAACCGCCCACCAGAGCGGGAACCGCAAAAAAGGCGAGGGTGCGATAAATGGCCTTCTTTTGCAGACTTTCGACTTTTCGAGTCTGAATAAAGGCATGCAAAGACGTATATATGATGTAGCAGTAGCTAACGATAGGCTGAATCATATAAAGCGCTCCGCGACGATATACGCCCTGTGCATCGATATAGAACATAGTGTGCGTCCAGTAGCTGGTAAATGCCAGCACGACCACCAATACGGTTGGCAACGTCACGAGCGCCACCCTATAGCGCGCGGTCAAAAGGCGTGAGCCCTGCACTGTCTCGGAATAGAAAAACCAAATGAGGCACGCGATGGCGAACAGCGAAAACGAGACCGCGTTGGAAATCCAGTTGGCCGTGATGCCTACAGGAGTGCTCACGCCGTCCGAGAGCGTCCAGATCATATCGAAGAAAATGTAGGCTGCAGACGTGTAGCCCAGCATGCTAAACAGAAGCTGCTGGGTGCTCGAGAACAAGGAGCGGCGGCTTCGTGCGGCAAGCCCGATAAGAACAATCATGCATAGCAGGAATATCTCAATCTTGAGCGCCTTAACCACTAGACGCCATCCCTTCAATATTCAAGTGGTCAGAATCGCCCGATTCTGGTCTGGGCAACAAACACCCCCTACCCGCAGGGGTAAGGGGAATCATAGCAGAGCGCCCGAACGTCACTGCAAAACAGTCATCGTTCGGGCGCTCAAACGGCGCGAATTGCACTCCGGCATCATTGATTGGTAGCGATTGCTATTCGCCATCGATGTCGGTCGCGATGGCCTCCTCGATGGCCTCGACACCGGCAGGCGACAGATCCTCCTTGCCCTGGCAAAACTTCTTGTCGACCCAGCCGGTCAGAATCGGGGCCATGATTGCCGTGATGATGACGGCGGTGGCGATCTGCGCATACGCGGTGGGCGCAAGCTCGGCATAGCGCGGTGCGACCTCGGCGAGGGCAACCGGTGTGGTCATAGCCGTGCCGGCGATGGTGGAGCAAGCCACAGCGGCCTTGCCATTGCCGCCGCACAGGCGCTCGAACGCAAAGGTGATAGGACCGACGACAAACAGCGTGATAAGGCCCAACAAGATGCCGGAAATACCGCCGGTGATAAAGCTCGAAAGACTCATTGACGCACCGAGTTGAAATCCGATAACGGCAATCGCAGGGTTGGTGCCGGGAACCAGCAGGTTCTTGATGAACGGGAAGAGGTTGCCCAGAACCATACCGATGACAAGCGGCAGGATGGAGCCGACGATGGTACCCAGCGGGATGTTTGCAAGACCCGAAACGCCCAGGATGATCATGGTGACGGCGGGGCCGGCCGTAAAGAACAGGATACCCACGGCGCCCTGCTCGGACTCATCGCCGAACTCGCCCATGATGCCCGTGTAGAGCGCCATGTTGCAAAACGTAATGCCGCCGATGATGGAGACCGAGCTCAGGCCCAAAAGGTTGTCGTTAAAGAAATACGCAACACCAAGACCCAGCGCGGCTGCCACCACAAGCTTAGGAATCAGCACAACGATGCCGGTCTTGATGGCGCCCGGCGTGGACTTAAAGCTGATGCCAGCACCCACAAACAGCAGGATCGCGGCAACGATGGTGTTGGAACCACCGCGGCAGGCGGCGGTAAAGAAGCCGCCGATCTCAAAGACCTGCGGGCAGAAGGTATTGAGCAAAAGGCCAACGATCATCGGGTAGATCATGATGTCACCCGGGATACGCGGGACTTTGAATTTCTTTTGCTCGTTGGCGGTCGCTTCCTGTGCCATGAAACCCCCACTTCCGCTGACGAAGAACAAAAGCCCACGTCACACTTTGCTACAGTAAAGTTTGACCATGGTGCCAGAAGAAGCAGACCGGCTCGGTGAGAAATTCGATTCGTTGTGCCGGGACGCTAAACGTGCTCCGCTCTTATATGAAGCTCAAAACGATATAGAACACGATGCCCGAGACGCAGCACCACAACATCGACTTTGTCTTGATTGCCACCGCCACGACGCCGGCGGCCGCAATCCAGGGAATCAAGCCCTGCCACAAGCCGGCGTCGAAAGCGCCAGGGCTTATCAAATCGTTGGCGACCAGCGCCGCAAAGGCGGCAGGCGGAATATAACCCAAGGCCTCGGTAACGCGGGGCGACAGCGTTCTCCCGCGCAAGGCAAACGCCGGGGCAATGCGGAAAAACGCGATGGCCGCCCATGACGACAGCCATAGGACCAAAAACTCATTAACGGGCATCGCGAGCGCCCCTTCCCTCGGCGAGGACATCGCACGCGAGTGCCGTGACAACGCCGACGAGCACACTTGCCGGCACGGCGATATTCGTCCACCCCAAGAACTTGCATATGGCGACGGACACCGCAGCCAAACCGGCAGCTACGACATTGCCGCGCGACAGTCGCTGCGAAAAGAGTAGGCAGATAAAGAGCGATGTGCAGACAAAACCCGCAATAGCGGTGGGAACATCAACAACGGCGCCGACGATGGCGCCCGTCGTACACGAAACGCCCCATGTTGCGATGAGGATCACGTTGAGCACAAAGGACTCGAGCGGACCCCAATCCTCCCCTTTAACCAACTTGGCAAGCGAAATGCCGTATGCCTCCTCGGTAAGTGTCGCGGCAACAGCCAGCGTCTGACGCTTCGAAGCACCCCTCAAATGCGGTGCGATCGATGCCGAGTAAAGCGCAAAGCGCGAGGAGATTGCGGCGACGCTCGCGACGATCGACGCCGCAGGCACGCCTGCTAGCCACAGATTACAGATCATAAACTGCCCGCTGCCCGTCACGAACGTGCTGCTCAGGGCAAAAACCATCCAGGGTTCCATTCCCGTCTGCGCCATAATCATTCCGCACGGCGCGGCTATCGCAACATAGGTAAGCATCACCGGCCAGACGGTTTTAACGATTTTGAGCACCATAGCGTTCCTCGTCCCGACAAGATTTCCGAGCCGCATTCAACGACGCGGCAGAACCATCGCCCGATGGCAACCGAGTTCACCTACAATTGCCACCGGATCGAAAGACACAGAAAGACACAACTTTTTAGGAAGTCATTATGACAGCTATCGATCGAACGCGGGCTGCCGCGGCCTTCAAGACCTACACCGATGCCTACGATGCCGCCAATCCGCGTATCGCGCTCAAAATCGAGCATACGTACCACGTTGCCGAGGCATGCGATGCCGTGGCACGCGAACAGGGCTGGTCACCTCAGGACATTGACCTAGCGTGGCTTTGCGGCCTGCTGCACGATATGGGTCGCTTTGAGCAGCTGCGACGCTGGGACACGTTTAAGGATGCCGAGAGCATGAGCCATGCGGCGTTGGGCGTCGAGGTTCTCTTTGGCGAAAACCCTGCAGACGCGCCCGCGACAACAAGTATCCGCGACTTTATCGACGATCCGGTAGAAGACGAGTTGATTCGCGCAAGCATTGCCTATCACAGCGATTTCCGTCTACCCGCGCAGCTCGACGAGCGCACGCGGCGCTTCTGCGATATTGTGCGCGATGGCGACAAGGTCGACATTATGCGCACCATCGCCGACAGCACCGTCGACACCATCCTCAAAGTGGATGAGGACGTGTTTCTTGCCAGCCACTTCTCGGCACCGACGCTGGCTGCCTTTGACGAGCACCGCTGCGTCACGCGCGATGAGCGCGATGAGCCCGCGGACTACTTGGTGGGGCTTATCTGCTTTATGTTTGAGCTCGTCTATCCGGCAAGCCGCGCGCTGGCGCGCAAGCAGGGCGATATCTACCGCCTGCTCGACGCACCTTTTGGCATCGTGCGGCCCTTTACCGACCCCGCCACGCAAGCGACCTGGGAACGCCTAAAGAAAGAGATGCGAGCCTGGCTGGCCGGCGCCTAGCGCTCGAGCTGGGCCAGGAGCTCTTCGACGACTTCGACGGCGTCGCCGACAACTTTATACTGCGCAGCGCCGAAGATGGGGGCATCTGGGTCCTCGTTGACGGCAATGACGCACTCCGCGCCGCCGATGCCGGCTAGGTGCTGGATAGCACCCGAAACGCCGATGCTCACAAGGAGCTTGGGCGAAACCGACACGCCGGTCTGCCCAACCTGGTGGCGGTACTCCAGCCAACCTGCCTCCACAACAGGACGCGTGCAACCAAGCTCGGCACCCAAGGCATCGGCGAGCTTTCGCATCAGGGGCAGATTCTTCTTGGAGCCAATGCCGCGGCCCACCACGACCAGGCGCTCGGCATCGGCAATTGATGTCTGCTGCCCCCACTCCTCGGCGGGAATCGAGATCTCGACGCGGGCCTTAGCATCATCCGCAAGCGATACCTGGGTAATCGTGCCAGAGCGGCTGTAATCAAACTCGGGTACCCCAAAGATGCCGGGACGCACCGTTGCCATCTGGGGACGATGATTGGGGCAGATAATGGTGGCCATCAAGTTGCCGCCAAACGCCGGGCGGGTCTGCTGCAGTAGACCCGCCTCCGTATCCATCGAAAGCACCGTACAGTCGGCCGTAAGGCCCGTCTGCAAGCGTACGGCCACACCGGGCGCCAGCTCACGACCAAAGGCGGTCGCGCCGTACAGAATGGCCTCGGGTCTGCGCTCGGCCACCAAATCGCAGATGAGACGAGCATAGATCTCCGCATCGTTTTGGCGCAGTCGCTCGTCGCGGCAGACCACGACCTCGTCGGCACCGGCGCAGACCAGATGCTCCAGGTCCTCAAGCGAGCCCTCGGGGCCCATGCCGGCCAATGCCACCAGACGGCAACCGCGAGCATCGGCAAGCTCGCGCCCCTTGCCCATGAGCTCGTAGGCCACCGGAGCCACGACATCGTGCTCGTCGGTCTGCACGAATACCCAAATGTCTCGATACGCATCGAGGTCAACCGCGCCGGCAGCCTCGTCGCGCTCGATCGAAATGGCATTGACGGGGCAAGCATCGACGCACCCGCCGCACAAGATACAGCCGTCGGTCACATGGGCGCAGCGGTTGGGGCGCTCGCCCTCCACCACAATGCCACCCGAGGCACAGGCGCGAACGCAGCGGCCACAGCCAACGCACGCCTCGCTATCGATTATCAGTCCGCTCATCTATGCCATCCCCTCGATAATCTTGGCAAGCTTTGCCGCCTGTTCGACCGGCGTGCCCTCGATGGCCTCGCACGTTTGGTCACGGTCGGGCACAAACGAGCGCACGACCTGCGTCGGCGATCCGGTAAGGCCGCAGCGCAAAGGGTCGGCATGCACATCGGCAGCACAGACCACCCGCACATCCGCATCTTCGGCCGCGCGAATGCCGGCGATGCTCGGCATGCGCAGCTGGCCGATCTCCTTGGCGGTCGTCATCGCGCACGGCATCTCCAGATAGACCGTCTCCTCGCCGGCGTCACAGCCGTGGACAAGCGCCAGCGAGCCGCACGTCGTAAAACCCGCGCTCTGTACGCAGCTCACATCGGTCACGCAGGGAATCTCGAAGGCGCCGGCCAGCTCGGGGCCAATCTGGGCAGTATCCCCATCCACCGCCATCTTGCCGCAGATGAGCAGGTCGAAGTCCTCGTCGAGCGCCTCGATGCCGCATTTGAGAGCATAGGTGGTCGCCAACGTGTCCGCGCCCGCAAAAGCACGGTCGGTCAGCAGCAGCGCGTCATCGGCGCCACGGGCAATGCAGTCGCGCAGCAGCGATTCGGTTGCAGGGATACCCATCGACACCACCGTCACGCGTACATCCATGCCAAAGCCGATAAAGTCGTCCTTGAGCGCCAGAGCGCATTCGAGGGCACTCGCATCGAAGGGATTAATGACCGCCTGCTTGCCATCACGCACGATGGTATTGGTTTTGGGGTCCATCTTGACCTCGGTGCTTCCCGGCACCGCCTTGACGCACACCACCATATGGAAATCGCTCATCTCCACGCACCCCCTTTCTGGACGAGTTCATCCAAGAGCTTCTCCGAAAACAGGTTGCCACGGCCCAGCTGCCCGGCAGGATCGAGCTGCAGCTTGAGTCGAGCCGATTCGACCATGGCCTCGCGGCCGTACATCGTCTCCAAAAAGCCCGCTTTGATCTTGCCGACGCCGTGCTCGGCAGAGACGGCACCGCCCATAGCCGTTACCTCCGCAGCCCACTGGGCAAACAGCTCACCACCGCGACGGTAGTCCTGCGCATCGCGCGGCAGGATATTCACATGCAGATGGTTGTTGCCGATATGCCCCCAGGCGGCAGACTCAAGCCCGCTTTCGGCCAGCGTGCGACGATAGAGGGCAACGACATCGGCCAGGCGCGCGTTGGGCACCGACATATCCGACCCCAGCTTGGTAATGGTGGGGTCGGTGCGGCGACGCTCGTCGATAAGCATGTTGACGCTCTCGGGGACGGCGTGACGGAAGAACCGCTGGCATTCGCGATCGACCTCGGTGCGCGCAACCCAGGTCGCGTCGTCGCGGCCGCCCGCAAGCTCCAAAACCCATCCCAAGTGGTACAACTCCTCGGTCGCCTGCGCCTCGTCGTCGCAGTCGAGCTCCACATAGACACAGACCTTTGCCTCGTCGTCGAGCGCCGGCAGCGAGGCAAACGCGGTCGACTGCTCGCGCTGGCGGCGAAGGATATCCAAGGCGTCGGCATCGAAATACTCGATAGCGGCGGCATGGGACAGCACGGGGCGCACGGAATCGGTAAAGGACACCGCCTTGTCCTCACTGTCGAAAAAGCAGCTCACGCCCCATACGACCGAAGGTGCCGCCTGCAGGGCGATCTCGAGCTCGGTAATGACGCCGAGTGTGCCGCATGCACCGATAAAAAGATCGATGGCGTCCATGTCGTCCGAAACGAAATAACCCGACGCGTTTTTGGTCTTGGGCATGGTATAGCCGGGAAGATCCAGCTCGAGTGCGCGGCCCCCTGCCGTCACGAGCGACAGGTGGCGTGCGTCAGCGTGCGCCTGACCTCGATGAAGCTCAAGCAGGTCGCCGTCCGCCAGTGCCACGTGAAGCCCCGTAACGTGCGGGCGCATGGGGCCGTAGGCGTAACTGCGGGCACCGGAGGCATTGCACGCCGCCATGCCGCCCAGGCAGGCAGATGCCTCGGTGGGATCGGTGGGAAAGAACTGCTCAGGAGCTGCCTGGAACTCCTCATAGGCCTCAAGCGATACCTGATCCCAGTCAGCGGTCGGCAATGCCTTCTTACCCAGTTGCTTGCGCAGCTCCGAAAGCACGACGCCCGGCTCCACGCGCAGCAGAAAACGGCCTCGCTCGTCGCGGCGAAGACCCAGGTAGCGATTCATACGAGAAGTGTTGAGGATATGCCCGCCGTGAGGCACGGCGCCGGCAGCCAGACCGGTCCGAGCACCCTGGACCGTTATTGGAACATGCTCGGCATGGAGCTTTCGCAGAATGGCGCGGACTTCGTCCTCCGTTGTCGGAAACGAGATGCTCGACGCCTCGCCCGATGTGCGAGATTCATCGCGACCATATTCTTCGAACTCGTCGCCGAAGGGTTTGATGGCTGCAGACACGCGAACTCCCCCTTTAGTTAACTACAGTGTTTGCAGGGAGATGTTACCGCATCGTTTCGTCGACGTGACTGAGACCGTCTCCATAATTGGCGAATTTTACGTTTGCGCAATTCGGCGAGCGGCGGCGTTTTCTCGGCAGGCGCTCTATTTAACGCGCTCCTTCCCATCGCAGCCACGCGCACAATTGGCGCTCGAAAAAACTTGAGATATTTTTTAGCGTCTCTCACCTGCGGCGATGTAAACCCGTCAAGCATTTGGTCAGAAATTGGTCAAGTTGTGGCTGATACGGTCGGCATCGACAGCCAAAACCAATAGAAGGTTTGGCCCAAAAGCAGGGAGGTTCCCATGGCATATTACTGGCCCCAGTACGGCATCGCCATCGAAGTTGACGATGACCCATATCTTCTGCCCTTCGACGAGGAAGCGTTTCCCGATGCGGCTGTCTATCACGTCACCACCGACGTGATTTGCGATCCCGAATCGTTTTCGGCACTCGCCCACCACATCGCCCACATCCACGACATCAAACTCGACCCAAACTTCGATGAGCTCATCTACTCGCGACGCCTCATGCTCCACATGCTCTTTGGCGCTGATCCGTCCACGTTCGCGCGCGTCTATACCACTAAGGATGCCGCATGAGCGTAAGGAAGCAGTCGAGCCCCCTAGGGTCAAAACATCGAAAAAGGCTCGGCGTTGTCTGCCTGGCCATCGCCTGCGCCCTTATCGCCGTCGGCCTTTACGCCTGGCAGTCAAAGCCTGTCGCCGAGACAGGTGCCTCGGTCACAGCGGCGGAGGGTAAGTCGCGCCAGGAAATCCAGGACGAGCTCGATGCCATCGTCCGCGACAACATGATGACGATCTCGGTCGCACCGGTCGCCCAGCTACAAAAAGGCGGCAAGCTGCGCGTCAACGTGCAAAACGTCCAGGATAACAAGTTTCCCCAGCGTTTCCGCGTGATCCAAAACGACGAGACCATCTATGAATCGGGCGTGGTCGAGACCGGCAAGACCGTTGAGACCTGCCCCGCAGGCGACATCAAAGAAGGTGAGGCGTATATCGAGATTCAAGCGCTCGACGCCAAGACCTACGACGCCCATGGCAATCCCACGCGCATCAAGGTGCGGGTTGCGCAGACAGAAGACTAGACCTGCCACCTGTTATGAAAATGCGCACCCGTGCCGCTTTCGTCTAACCCTCACGGAAACGGTCCGTGACGAATAGAAAGGAACGATTATGGACATCACCAGGAACTTGAATGGGGCCAGGGTGCTCGTCGTGGGCGCAGGGCTGGCGCTCGCACTCGCAATGGGCGCCGCGCCGACCACCGCCCTGGCGGAGGGACGCACTGGAACCACCAACGTGACCATCAGGACCGAAATCGACAACATCAAGTTCAAAGCCCCGACCGTCATTCCGTTCGTCGCTAAGGCAGACGGCACGCTCCAGGGCCCTTCCGAGAATACAACCACCATCGACAATCTTTCGGCCTATGGCATCCACGTTACCAACATGAAGATTGCCGCCCAGAAGTCCTGGAGCATCGTCGCCGACGCCAAGACGGGGACCGCCCAGAACTCCATCGATTTTAAGGTCGGCCCAGACAAGGCACTCCAAGACGCCCACGCCGCGACGCAGGAAGCGGGCCTCGACCTTTCCAAAAATGCATCCTTCGACATGGGCTACCAGGGCATCGCCGATGGTACGGACAAGATTAAGCTTAAGACGAGCGGCACTGTCGCCCGCGTCACGCGAGACATCTTCCATGTGACCGGCACGGGCGACCAGGTCGCAACCATTACGTGGACGGTCGAGCCCGGTGCGCACACGGCCTAAGGCAATTGTCCTTGCCGTCATCATCGGCGTTGCAACGTTTGCCCCGATCGCCGCCTTTGCCCAACAAGAGGAGGCGCAGGCTGCCACGCAGGTAACTGTCGATCTATCAGAACTCGAACGCAGTGGCCAACATGAACCCCTCGCGCAAACGAGCGACACGCGACAGCTCCTGGCAGCAGGAATCGCCACAGCAGGCGCTAGCGCCATCGGCCTTGGCCTGCACATCAAACGCAACCGGTAGCCACACGAATCGAGACCGTCCAGCATAGGTAAGGAGAACCCATGGCATCAAAGAACCTTTTGCCCGTTGCCGCGCTCTGTAGTGCGCTTGCCACCGGCATGCCCGTTGCCGCTCTAGCGACACCCGCCGTGGACGCCCCCTTACCTGCCGTCAACTGTCTCGCCACAAACCAGATGAGCACCATCGCGCGCCAACGCTTCTCGCTTGCGCAGGCAAGCATTTCGGCCTCGGGGTGCCTCCGTCGCTGCACGAACAGCTCGATAGTCGTGGATACCGAGCACTCGAGCACAGCGGACGGCCCCCTAACGGGATGCGTTATCTACACATGGCGCGCAGCTGCAACTGATGCCGATGGCGATTCCTGCGACGTGGAGCTGTGCCTCGACATCACCCTGTCCGATGACTCGGCGGACGGGGCAACAGTCGCCTTCGACAGCACGTTTTTCGAAAACGGAGGGGGTGTATGCCTGGGCTGCGTCCCCTCGAGCGCCGATGGCACGCAGCCCGCTATCTCATTCACCGCATCGCTGAAAATGACCAAGGCGGGCACCGACGCCGCGGCAAATGGCGAGATCGCTCTAATGTTCTACGCGAGCGGCACAGAAAGCCAGGAGATTCGGGGCAAACAGCGGACCGGATCGCTCAGCCTGACGCGAGGGGCAGATCCCGGTCCTGTCGATATCAGTACCGAAACGCAAGATGTGCATCACGTCCTTGTCGATCCGGCGCTCCTCGAGATGGAATGGAGCGGAGTAGGAGCGGTCGGACTCGCCCCCTCGACAGGTGACATCGCAAGCGACTCCAGCGAGAGCAGCGGTGAAATAGCGCCTGGGGACAATGGCGCACCAGGCGGCATAACACCGCCATCGAGCGGTCCTTCAGCCACTTTCAGCGAGCCAAGCGAAACAGCCACCGCAGTGGGCGGCACGCAAGCTGGCGAAAACTCGGGGTGTCCCATGCCGGCAGACATCGACGAGGGCAATTGTTGCATGATGGTCGCGCTCGACCGCACGGAAACCGTCGACGCCGCGAGCATTGAGGTCACCGCTGCCGATAAGCCCGTCCGCAAAGCAGCCATTATCGCATTCCCTAAAACCGTCGAAGTTGTTTTTCTGCCATCGGGCGAGGTCGTAGCCCCCACCTTGCTCACCTTGCTTGGGGCAAAGGGCACGGCCAACCAAATCGACAACCTCACGGTCGCCGACCCTGCGACCACCGCAAAACTGCACCTGTATGCCGTAACCTCGGACGGAGGCAAAACCGAGGAATTCGACGGTGAGAATCTCCTGAATAACCGGATACTCCATAAAATGGAAGACGTCTCGTATCAAATTGAGCTCGTGGGATTTGACCGAGCTCGAGATGCCGATATCATCGCCGCGGCCATTGAGTCCCCGCAGCGACTCATGACGCTGTGCTTCGATTACAGCCCCTATGTCGTGATGGGAGGCTGAGGCTCGGGCACCAAATGCCGTCATTAATACCACTTATATAACGTATAGGATGAGGCATGACGCACCCTGCAGCCCGTTCTGCTACGATTGCCAGGTTGGCATCAATATGGGAGGGTTCATGCCGGGTTTGGGAACGGTCATCAACGTCGCACTTTTGATTGCGGGCGGACTGCTGGGCCTTATAGGCGGACGCTTTATCACACCCCGCATCCAAGACACGCTCATGAAGGCGTCGGGGCTGTGCGTTTTGTTTATCGGACTGGGCGGCACCATGCAAAAGATGCTCGTCATTGACGGGAAAGCGCTGGAGACCACCGGCACCACCATGCTCATCGTCTCGTTTGCCCTCGGCTCGCTCATCGGCGAGGCCGTTAACCTGGAAGCCGGCATCGAAAACCTGGGCGAATGGCTCAAGCGCAAAACCGGCAGCGAGGGAGACAACGAGTTCACCAATGCCTTTGTCTCGACATCGCTGACCGTCTGCATCGGTGCCATGGCTATCGTGGGATCAATCCAAGACGGCTTGCTCGGCGACTGGTCCACGCTTGCCCTCAAGGGCGCGTTGGACTGCATCATCGTCTGCACCATGACGGCTTCGCTCGGCCGCGGCTGCATCTTCTCCGCCCTGCCCGTTGCCGTATTCCAGGGAACGATTACGCTGTTTGCCGGCGCGCTCTCCCCCATCATGACCGCCGCCGCCCTCGACAGTCTATCGCTCGTGGGCTCTATACTCATCTTCTGCGTCGGCGTCAACCTCATCCGTCCTCAGACCTTCCGCACGGCCAATATGCTCCCCTCCGTTGTCATAGCCGTCATCTACGCCCTCCTGTTCTAAATCTATCTACGTAGCGGTATCTCGAACACCTGTTTGATGCTGTGCTATGATATGAGGTCACCGAAGCTGCGTTAGGAGAGGAGAAACGGTGGCCGACCAGGACATCAAGATGCTCATCGAGCGCATTATGGCCGAGGCCCGGACCCATCAGTCTGCTCGCTTCTCAAACGAAGTCTATGCTGACGAGCCGATTCTCAAAACCGGTCGTCAGATGCAGAACTTCCTTCCCGACCAGTACCGCAAAATGCGTGAGATATCGCGTTGGCAAGAAGACCCCAAGGGCGGCGCGGGACGTTGGCTTTCGGAAGCCGAGCTTTTCTACCGCCAAGGCCTGCTGATGGCCGACTTTGAGGACGACTGCCCCTACAACGGCACATTCAAGTCGTACTTTCCCACCTATAACGCCATGAGCGATCGGCAGCTGCGTGGCTATTTTACCTGGCGCACCCAAGTGCGCCGCGGAACCGTCGAGGAAACGTCTACGTCCTTTGCCTTTCTGTATCTCTATGAGCTGATCTGCGGCATTGGCGTAGATGACCCACTCGATGGTTTTAACAAAATCAAGGCCTTTTGGGATGCCTATCGCGCCTTTGAACCCGGCATCGACCGGTTCGCACGCGTGTGGCTGCAGGACTACGCCGTGTTCCACAGACTCGACCCCAAGCTGCTTCGCGACTCTAAAACCGTCATGTTCGATAACGCCCTTATCGAGCTGCGGCGTGCGGCGCGAGACCTTGCGCCCGCGCCAACGCCGCCAGACCTGGCGCCTGCGCGTCGCAAGACCTCCGAGCCCACGCTCCCCCTTCCGCCCGACGAGGCAGGCGAGGAGCGACTCATGACCGCCATCAACGCCCTCTCCACGTACAACCTGAATAACTCACGGCTCGACCGTTCCCACCATCGCGACCTGCGCCACGTGGCATGCGCCGTGTATGTCCGTATGGCGCGCTACTATGACACGCACCGAAAGACCGGCATCGTAGCGAGCTTGTTTGGGGAGGAGACGGCCATGCCCTACACCATGTTTGCCTCGGCCGTGTTCTTTGCGCCCGAGCGCCACGAGGACTGCGAATATCGCCTGGACCCCATTCACATCTACCGCTGCCAAAATGGCTTTTGGGAATGCATGCGCATCCACGGCAGCAGACAAAAAAGTAGCAAGCTCGGTGAGATGATGCGCGCCTGCGACCAACGCCTGCGCCTGGCCCTAGACCCCACCCATCCCCTAAAGGAGGAGAAGGTCCCCAAATATCTGGCCAAGATCATCGATGACGAGATCGTGGCATGGCTTTCGTGGGACGCCGCGCACCAGCCTGTCAAGATCGATATCGATTTGAGTCAGCTGGGGCACATTCGGAGCGCCGCCGCGCAAACGCGTGAAGCGCTTTTGATTGATGAGGAGCGCGAGGATGATGTGCCTATGGAAGCCGAGGCGACGCTTATCGAGCAACCGAACACCGAGTCTGCGCCCAGCATGACCGCCGGACCTGGCGAGATGGCCACACGGCAAGACGAACCCGACGAGCCGACTGTCTCCACCGAAGAGTTTGGCGTCGTGGCACCGCTCCTCGTGTCTATGCCCGCGCCCGTAACGCCCGCGTCTGCCGAAGCTGCGAACAAACTCGCGCCCGCCGCAGATGCCTTCCTTCGCGCGCTCCTCGAGCGGAACACGGCGCAGGCCACATTGGCGGTGGCACAGTCGGGCAAGAGTGAGGACATGCTCGTCGATAGCATCAACGAAGCGCTCTTTGACCTGGTGGGCGACACCGTTATTGAATTTGGCTCAGCAGGACCGCAGATTATCGAGGACTACGAAGCAGACGTGAGAGGATACCTAGACCATGAGTGATACCGCATCCGCAGCACCCCGCGTGCCCAAGCGCGTCGCCGCCGTCATTCTCAACTCGCTCAAGGGCGGCGTGGTCCCGCGCATCGGCCTTCCCTATATCACCGTAGGGCGCGAGGTAGAGATCCGCGCCCTGCTCACCGACCTGAGCCTCATCGCCGATGGCGGCGCAAGCTTCCGTTTCCTAGTCGGTCGCTACGGCGCCGGCAAGAGCTTTTTGCTCCAGACCATCCGCACGCACGCCATGGGCGAGGGATTCGTCGTGGCCGATGCCGACCTATCCCCTGAGCGCCGCCTGCAGGGCGGCCAGGGACAGGGCCTTGCCACCTACCGTGAGCTCATCCGCAACATATCGACCAAGACGCGCCCCGAGGGCGGTGCGCTCAACCTTATCCTGCATCGCTGGGTCGCCTCGTGTGCCGATGCCGACGAGTCTGCCGTCAATGCCCAACTGGCCCCACTCGAGGAAATGGTCCACGGCTTCGACTTCGCCCGCATGCTCCGCCGCTACCGCGCGGCCGTATCCGAGGGCGACGAAGAAGCTATGAGCCGCGTGACCAAATGGATTCGCGGCGAGTACCGCACCAAGAGTGAGGCACGCGCCGAGCTGGGCTCCTCGACCATCATCAGCGATGACGACTGGTACGACTACGTTAAGCTCATTGCGCGCTTTTTGGTCTGCAGCGGCTACAAGGGCATGCTGGTGCTCATCGACGAGCTCGTGAATCTGTATAAGATTCCCAACGCCATCACGCGCCAATACAACTACGAGAAGATCCTGACCATGTACAACGACACGCTCCAGGGCAAGGCGCAGTACCTGGGCATGATCATGGGCGGCACGCCAACCTCCATCGAGGACCGTCGCCGCGGCGTGTTCTCCTACGAGGCTCTGCGTAGCCGACTCGCTCAGGGTCGCTTTGCGCGCGAGGACCTTAAGGACATGCTCGCGCCCATCATCCGTCTGCAGCCACTCACCTACGAGGAGTTGCTGGTGCTGATCGAAAAACTCATGCAAATTCACGCCGGTTACTTTGGCTGGACGCCCACGCTTACCGAGAACGACTTGGTGGACTTCCTCAAGATCGAGTTCGGTCGTGTGGGAGCCGATACGCATCTGACGCCGCGCGAGGTCATTCGCGACTTTATCGAGTTGCTCGACATCCTGTGTCAGAACCCCGATGCAAATGTGACGGAGCTGCTGCAAAGCGTCGGCGGCGACGCGCTGGCGCCGGCAGCCGCAACAGGCGACACCGGCGCTGCAGACGGTGACCGCAACTTCGCCGAATTCACCATCTAACCTGCCAAAAAGGGACAGGTTTATTTTGGCAGGTTTTATCTGGGCAAACGTTGAAGCAGCAATGCAGCAAGCCGTTGCCAGCCGCGTTGAGAGATTCGTTTTTGATAGGAGGCCCCGTGAACGCCTTTGACCGCTACGCCCCGTTTATCCAAGACTTCATCTACTCCCACGATTGGGAGAGTCTGCGCTCTATCCAGGTTGCAGCGGCAGATGCCATCTTTAACACGCAAGATAATGTGCTCCTGACGGCATCCACGGCTTCCGGCAAAACCGAGGCAGCCTTCTTTCCCATCCTGACCGAGTTTTGGGAGAACCCGCCCGCGAGCGTGGGCGCCCTCTACATCGGCCCTCTCAAAGCGCTCATCAATGATCAGTTCGTCCGTCTCAACGACCTCTGCGAAGAGGCCGATATCCCCGTCTGGCACTGGCATGGCGATGTCTCGCAGTCGCGCAAGGCTAAGCTCATCAAAAAACCGTGCGGCATCTTGCAGATTACGCCCGAGTCACTCGAAGCGCTCTTAATCCATAAACACATGGCGATCCCGCGCATGTTTTGCGACCTGCGCTATGTGGTCATCGACGAGGTCCACTCGCTCATGCGCGGCGACCGCGGCGGTCAGACGCTCTGCCTTATCGAGCGCCTCTCGCGCATGGCAGGCGTGCAGCCACGCCGCATCGGCCTTTCTGCCACCATCGGCGACCCCGAACGCACGGGCGCCTTTCTCTCACAGGGAACAGGACGCGATTGCATCATCCCCCGCTTTGAGGAACCGCGCCGCGTGTGGCGCATCTCCATGGAGCACTTCTACAACTCGGGCCCCCAGGCGCAGCAGCGGGGATTCATGGGCACAGGCCCTCAAGAGGCCGAAGTACTCGCGTGCGAGCGCATCGAGGCAGCAGCATCCGCGGCGCTACCCGCCGGCGCCCAAGACATGCGCCACAGCGGACAGCTCACACAGGAGGAGCGCCATCAACGTCGTGAGCGAGCACGGGGCAAGGCCGCTCCCAAGGACCGCCAAACTTCCTCGGCCCCCGAGGGCGAAGTCGACATCCCCCAAGCACCCGAACAGGCATTACTCAACCCCACCGACACAGCACCAGACAACGCCGACCCAGGCATGGGCTACATCTTCGAACACACCCGCGGCCGCAAGTGCCTGGTCTTTGCCAACTCGCGCGAGGAGGCAGAGGCCGTGTGCTCCATGCTACGCAGCTACTGCGAGAGCCGACACGAGCCCGACCGCTTTCTCATCCACCACGGCAATCTTTCGGCATCGCTGCGTGAGACGGCAGAAGAGCTCATGCGCGACGAGGAGCAGGCACAGACAACCGTCACCACCTCTACGCTGGAACTCGGTATCGATATCGGCCGTCTGGAGCGTGCGTTTCAGATCGATGCGCCATTTACCGTCAGCTCCTTTTTGCAGCGTATGGGCCGCACGGGACGCCGCGATCTTCCGCCCGAGATGTGGTTTGTCATGCGCGAGGAAGAGCCCGAGCCGCGCACGATGATGCCCGAGACCATCCCGTGGAAGCTCCTGCAGGGCATCGCGCTCGTACAACTCTATCGCGAGGAAAAGTGGGTCGAGCCGCCCGAGCTCGATCGACTCCCCTACAGTCTGCTCTACCACCAGACCATGTCGACGCTTGCCAGCACCGGCGAGCTCACGCCGGCAGAGCTTGCCCAGCGCGTGCTCACACTCAGCTATTTCCATCGCATCTCGGCCGATGACTATCGCGTACTGCTGCGTCACCTCATTAAGATCGACCATATCCAGGTCACCGAGGGCGGCGGGCTCATCGTGGGTCTCGCGGGCGAGCGCATCATCAACAACTTTAAGTTCTACGCCGTATTCCAGGAAAACGAGGAGTTCACCGTTCGCAGCGAGTCGGCCGAATTGGGCACGATCGTCAACCCGCCACCGCCCGGTGAGCGCATCGCCATCGCCGGACACTGCTGGATTGTCGAGGAAGTGGACTGGAAGCGCCACACCGTCTTTGCCACGCAGGTCAAGGGCCGGGTGCCGGCCTACTTTGGCGACTGCCCCGGCGACATC
>DBFZQW010000006.1:0-13469 GCA_048521445.1 Collinsella sp.
AAGCGCTCATGTAGTTTAAACGCACGACGATAAGGAGCACCAGTGGGTAACCACTTCCGTACCTCCGGTGCGGGCGATGATGCCCCCAAGACGCAGGCAGGCGTCCAGGGCAGTCGTTTCGCCACTCCGGATTCAGAGGGCCAGCCTGTTGCTCAGGCCCCCGCTCAGCCGGCAGATCAGGCACAGCCGGCATCCGATCCCTTTGCCTACAATCCAACCAGCGATGTCGCGCTTTCCGGCACGGCGGGTTTTGAGCCCGTTCAGGCCGTGACCGCTCGCGTGGAGCAGCCTCAGGCTGGTGCCGCCACGCCGCAGCCTACCATGGCCGGCATTCCCGACCCCTTGGCCCCTGCGACGCCGGCTCCTCAGCCTGCGCAGTCCGGTCTCTTTGCCGCTATTCCCGACCCCACGCAGCCTGCTGCCCCGGTGGTCGAGAGCGATCAGGCAGCCGAGGTCGCAAGCCTCGATAACGCGCTCAACAACCCCGATTTTACGTCGGTGTTTGCGCCCATCGATCCGCAGGCCAGCCGCAAGAAGATGGCCAAGCAGGCCGGTGTCGAGCCCGTCATCCTTATGGAGCATGTCACCAAGATCTATCCGGCACAGCCTAACAAGCCTGCACTCGACGACATCAACATCGAGATCTATCCGGGCGAGTTCGTCTTCCTGGTCGGTCACTCCGGCTCGGGTAAGACCACGCTGCTGTCGACGCTCAACCGCGACGTCAAGCCGACGAGCGGCCGCATCCTGGTTGCCGGTCAGGACCTCATGAAGATCAAGAACCGTAAGGTTCCGTTCCTGCGCCGCCAGATTGGCGCCGTGTTCCAGGACTTTAAGCTTCTGCCGCAAAAGACCGCCTACGAAAACGTGGCGTTTGCCCTGCAGTGCATCGGCAAGCCCAAGGGCGTCATTCGCAGCCAGGTGCCCGAGGTGCTGCGTCTGGTCGGTCTGGCCGATCAGATGGACTCGCTGCCCGACCAGCTTTCCGGTGGCGAGCAGCAGCGCGTTGCCGTCGCCCGTGCTATGGTCAACCGTCCGCCGCTGCTGATCTGCGACGAGCCCACGGGCAACCTCGACCCGGCGATCTCGCTGGGCATCATGAAGCTGCTTGAGCGTATTAACCGCACCGGCACCACCGTGATCGTCGCCACGCACGACCGCGAGATGGTCGATAGCATGCACCGTCGCGTGATCGCCCTCGAGGGCGGCCACGTCATCCGCGACCAGGAGAGGGGAGGTTACGGCAACTATGGCACCAACTAACGTGGGCTACTCCTTCAAAGAGGCAATCAGCCACTTCTTCCGTAACTGGACTACCTCGCTCGGCGCCGTCATCACGATCTTCCTTTCGCTGTTTATCATCGGCCTGTTCATCATGGGCTCTGCGATGCTGAACTCCGTGATCGGCACCGTCGAGGATCAGGTTGTCATCAACGCGTTCATTAGTGATGACGCCGATCAGGCCGATGTTCAGGCTTTTGAGGCCGAGCTTAAGACGTGGAATAACGTCAAGTCCGTGACCTATAAGGACAAGGACGACGCGCTGGCCGAGTATACGAGCAAGATGTCGGGCAACGCCGACGCCACCATGAGCGCGCTCGATGGCCAGAACCCGCTGCCGGCTTCCTTCGCTATTGAGATGGACGATCCGTCCAAGGTCGAGAGCACGGCAAAGAAGCTCAAGAAGGATGCCGATTTCCAGAAGATCGCGGATGACGGCGACGTCAACGCGAGCGTGCTGTACGGCCAGGAGGAAGTGAGCCGCCTGTTCCAGGTGACCAACTACATCCGCATCGCCGCCGTGGTGCTCGTTGGTCTTCTGACCTTTATCGCATTCATCTTCATCAACAACACGATTCGCCTGTCCATCACGGCGCGTCGTCGTGAGATTGCGATTATGCGTCTGGTCGGCGCCAGCAACGGCTTCATTCGTGGCCCGTTTATCACCGAGGGCGTGCTGCAGGCCATTTTGGGCTCGCTGCTTTCCATCGGCGTTCTGGAGCTGCTGCGCAATCTGATGATCCCGCGTCTGCAGGAGAGCATCGGCTGGATGTCGTTTGCCCTGCCGATGCAGTACTACCTGGTGACCTATGCTGCGCTGATTCTGGTCGGCGTGATTATCGGTCTCTTTGGTTCTGCCATCGCCATGCGCCGCTACCTGCGCGTGTAGGCATGCTTGGAATTCATCCCTTCCAACGGGTCGTCTCTTATGGGGCGGCCCGTTTTTTGATCCCTAGGGGACGGCAGGAAAGCGAATCATTTGGGTAGACTCTTTGGAGTTCGCAATCGATAGTTAGGAGGCGCCATGGGGCGCAATAACAAGCATAAGCGTGGAGCTCGCAATCAGCGCGGGCCGGTGCGCAGCGAACGCCGTCCGAGCCTGACCGGGCGCGTGCAGCTCCATGAGCATAGCGCCTACGTTGTAACCGAAAACGGCGACTACAAGGTCATGGGCCGCGGTAAGCGCGAGATCATGGATGGCGATACCGTTGCCGTGAGCATTAAGAACAGCCCGCACGGTGAGCGGCGCGCCGTGATCGAAAGCGTGGTTGAGCGTGCAGCCATAAGCGTGGTGGGCACGTACCAGACCGCCGGTCCGCTCGGTGTGATCGAGCCGCTCGATTCGCGTCTGAAGGCCGACTTCTTCATTCTGCCCGAGGATACCTCGGCGGATCGTCTGGGTGTCCACCCGGGTGATGCTGTTGTCGCGCGCATTTTGACCTACCCGACGCGCCTGGAATCGGGTACCGTGACGATCGAACGCCGCATTGGCGGAGATGACGCGCCCGATTTGGGCGTTCAATATGTGATGGCGCGTTACGGCTATACCGATAGCTATCCCGAGGCCGCGCTGGACGAGGCCGAGGGGCTTTCGCTCGATGTGTCCGCGGCGCTTAAGGACCCGCTCCGCCGCGATCTGCGCGACCGCTTTGTCATCACGATCGACCCAGTCGACGCGCGCGACTTTGACGACGCCATTTCGCTGGAGCGCACGCCCGAGGGTGGCTACAAGCTGGGTGTGCATATCGCCGACGTTTCACACTATGTGGCTTGGGACGGGCATATCGATCTTGAGGCTCGCCATCGTACGACATCGGTGTATCTGGCCGATCGCGTGCTTCCCATGCTGCCCGAACGCCTGTCCTGTGACCTGTGCTCGCTTCGCCCTGACGAGGACCGTCTTGCGTTTACCGTTGACATTGAGCTCGATGCACAGGGTCGCGTGCGGCATTACGATCCGTACCCCAGCGTGATTCGCTCGCGTGTGCGTATGGACTATGACGGCGCCGAGGCGCTGCTGGTGCGTGCCGGCGCGGTTGAGTATTCGGTGCTGGAGGGTGCAGCCGAGGATGTTGCGGCTGCCGAGACCTCGCGCGAGGAAGCGCTTGAGCGCGGTCTTGCGTGCGAGGAGGCCGCCCGCGGCTACAACGTCGACCTCGGCGATTTCCTTGTCGCCGCTAACGAACTCGCCGAACTCCGCCGTCGTATCCGTCGCGCCCGCGGCTCGGTCGATTTTGACACGGCCGAGATTCGTGCTCTGTTGGATGAGGACGGAGTGCCCGTGCAGATTGTGGCGCGTGAGCGTTCGTGTGCCACGTCGCTTATCGAGGAAGCTATGCTGCTCGCCAACGAGTGCGTTGCAGAGTGGCTGGCAGACCGTGATATCGAGGCCTGCTATCGCGTGCATGAGGATCCGAGCCCCGATAGCCTGCACGGTGCCGCCGTTGCGCTGGCGCAGCTAGGCATCATCGACGATCGCCGTGCTGCCGGTATTGCCCTGGGGAGCCCCGATGAGCTGCAGGCTGCAGTCGATGCTGCCGCCGGTACGGCCAACGCACCGCTCGTTAACACGCTGCTTCTGCGCAGCATGCAGCGCGCGCTGTACAAGCCGCGCAACGAGGGCCACTTTGCGCTCGCCGCGCCGTGCTACTGTCACTTTACGAGTCCCATCCGTCGCTACCCCGATCTGGTGGTGCACCGCGTGCTCAAACTGCAGTTGGCCTATGAGCGGCTCGGCGGCAAGGACGCCTTGGTCCGTACGCCGCGGCTGATCGGCAAGGGGCGCGAGTCGCTGCCGCGCATTCTGCCGCAGATCTGCCGCGCATGCAGCGATGCCGAGCGCGCGGCAGATGCCGCCAGCCATGCGACGCAAAAGATCAAGATTGCCCAGTACTATGAGGACCGTCTGGGTGAGCGCTATGCCGGAACCGTCTCGTGGGTTAGCAGCATGGGCCTCTTTGTGCGCTTGGACCTAACACAGGTCGAGGGCCTGGTTTCAATTAAGAGCCTGGGCAACGAGTGGCTCGAGTTCGACGAGGACGCGCTTACGCTGACGGGTGCCGACACGGGCACCCGTTACGAGCTGGGGCAGCGCGTGATCATCGAGGTCTCGCGCGTCAATACCACGCGTGGGCACTTGGACTTTAAGCTTATCCATTAGCTAAATCCCGACTCGTGGCGAGAGAGCGGAGGGCGGTCTTTCGGGACCGCCCTTCGCATTTGAATCGTGACTACCTTGTCGTCTGCTCGGCCGCCCGCTTACCTGCTATTTGAGAGGTAAAACCTACCAAAATAAACCTGTCCCTTTTGGCAGGTTTACAAGAAAGCGGGGATGAGATGGCGACGGTGTACGGGTATGCGCGGGTGAGTTCGCGCGATCAGAATCTGAATCGGCAGCTGGATGCGCTGGGCGCCTATGGCGTGGGCTCAGCGAATATTTATGCCGACCATGCGAGCGGCAAGGACTTCGATCGACCGCATTATCGCGAGCTGTTGCACGTCCTGGGAGACGGGGACGTGCTGGTGGTGCTTTCTATCGACCGACTTGGTCGTAATTACTCCGAGATTCTTGAGGAATGGCGACGCATTACCAAGGAGCTCGGGGTTGCCATTGTGGTGTTGGACATGCCATTGCTTGACACGCGCGCTAGGGCCAGCGGCGCGCCGGATGTGACCAACACCCTGATTGCCGATATTGTGCTGCAACTGCTGAGCTACGTGGCGCAGGTGGAGCGCGAGAATATCCATCGGCGCCAGGCGGAGGGAATTGCAGCGGCGCGGGCGCGAGGGGTTCGTTTCGGTCGACCTCGCAAGCCGTGCCCTCCTCAGTTTGAGCTGGTGCGCGATAGCTATGAGGCAGGCGATATTACCCGCAGCCAGGCAGCAAAGTGCCTGGGCGTGTGCGTGGGGACGTTCGATCGCTGGATGCGCGAGGCGGGGTAGGGGTTTGCGTCGCTTTGTCGCTTCCTGTTGCGATTCAAATTTTGATACGGTGACGATGCCATTTGGGGCTACACTCGCTGATATTCAAAAAAGGAGGTTGGCCCTTGGCGCGCGTAAAACAAATAATCGGATGGACCGCAATTGTTCTGTTCGTTGCAACGCTGGCGGGCATCTGGGTGCTGACGGAGCAAAATGCGGTGGAGACGTCGTTGCTGAGCGAGTCTACCGCGCGTGTGGTGGAGGGCCAGGCTACGGGCGTTCAGGCTGTCGATGCCACGGGTGAAGCTCAGGCGGAGAACGGAATGACCGGGGGCACCGATTCGGCTGCCTCGAATGTCCGGTCTGGCCGACTTGCTTCCATTCGCATGTGGGTGGGCACGAACGTCCGTCGCGTTGCCCATACCGTAGAGTTTTTCTTCGTCGGATCGTTCGCCTCCGTGGTCGTGGTTTGCTTTTCCAGGCGTCCGTGGAGCGTATGCTCCCGTTGCGTGCCCGTATTGCTCTTTTGCGCCGCCTGCTCCGTTGGCGATCAGGTACATAAGATCTTTGTTCCCGGCAGGCATTTCGACGTTATCGATTTAGGATTCGATGCTGCGGGCTATGTCACCGCCATGCTGTTGGTATTGCTGGCAGCGGCGTTGGTGCGCCATGCGACTCGGCCGATCGGCGCCCATGCGAGGCGCTAGCCGGTAACAAACCCGTTTCTGATAATGCGGCCTCGTTGAATTATTTTGTGTCGCGCGTATTTCCGAGCGGTCGGATTTGAGGGGCGAGCGGTAGAACGCTCGCCCTTTGTGCGCCACGATGCGGCACAATGTACCGCAAAAGCTGTTTGTATCCGGTACGAATCGTTCGTTGGTCTTTAATTCTTCTCAACGGAGGTGTTTGAGATGGCAAACGGATTGCTTTTGCGGCTTCGCGAGCGTGAGCTCAGCGCGAGCCCGGCGGAACGCAATGTCATCGCATATGTAAGCGCTCATCCGCACGAGGTGGTCGGGCTGTCTGTCCGCGGTCTTGCCGATGTCACGTTCTCCTCGCCCTCGAGCATTTTGCGCTTTTGCAAGCGTTTGGGTTTTGCGGGCTACAAGGAGTTCCAGCGCGAACTGATTGCCGAGCTGGCGCTCTTAGGTGACAAGAAAGACGTAGCCCTCGAGGACATCTCCATGGATGACAGCGTCGAACGTATCGTGGGGAAGGTGATGAAAAGCAACGTGCGCACGATCGAGGCGACGGCGCGAACGCTCGATTACACCGTCTTGGAGCGATGCGCGGCCCGTCTTAAGCGGGCACGCGCGGTCAATCTGTTCGGTATTGGTGCCTCTCGTTTGGTCGCGCACGACCTGGCGCAAAAGCTCATGCGTGTCGACAAAGAGTGCCATCTGTACGACGACTGGCATGATCAGCTCTTATGTGCCAAGAACATGCATGAGGGCGATATGGCAATCGCCTTTAGCTACTCGGGCTTGACGCAAGAGGTGCTGGACTGCACCGCCGAGGCTCAACGTCACAACTGTCCCGTTGTGGCCGTTACCAAAGTAGATGGATCATCCAAGCTTGCCACCATGGCCGATGCCGTGCTCGGCGTTGCTGCGAGTGAACCCTTGGTCCGCAGCGGTGCCATGGCTTCGCGTATGGCCCAGCTTATGGTTGTCGATGCCCTGTACGCTGCTTACGTTGCCAGCGACTACGAACGGGCGACGCATGTCATTAAGCAAAACTACATCGAGAAACAGGAAAGATGAGGTGAATGAAATGCTCGATTTAACAAAATTCACGACCGAACAGCGTAATCAAAGGTCAATGGACCTCGATACGATGACATCGCTGCAAATCGTCACGACGATGAACGATGAGGATCTTCGTGCCGTCCAGTCGGTCACGAAAGTGTTGCCCCAGGTTGCCACAGCAATCGACTGGGCTGCTGAGACACTCGAGCGCGGCGGGCGCGTCTTTTACATGGGCGCAGGCACCAGCGGTCGTCTGGGCGTACTCGACGCTTCGGAGTGTCCGCCCACGTTTGGCGTATCGCCCGATCTGGTCGTCGGGCTCATTGCCGGGGGCGAGACGGCGTTTATCAAGGCTGTCGAAGGTGCCGAAGACAGCGAGGAGCTTGGCGCGAGCGACCTGCGGGAGCGTGGACTCTCGGACAAGGATCTTGTCGTTGGCCTGGCGGCAAGTGGTCGTACTCCCTATGTGGTGGGCGGCCTTGTGTACGCCAAGGCAACTGGGTGCAAGACCATTGCAATTGCCTGTAACCAAGGGTCGAAGATCGGGGAGAGCGCAGATCTTGCCATTGAGCCCGTGCCCGGTCCCGAGGTGCTGACCGGCTCAACGAGGCTCAAGGCGGGAACGGTCCAGAAGCTCATTCTCAACATGATTTCGACCGGTGCCATGGTCAAGATCGGCAAGGTATACCAAAACCTGATGGTCGATGTGCAGCAGACGAACGAGAAGTTGGTGGTGCGCGGCCAGAACATCGTGATGGAGGCGACCGGCTGCACGCGCGAGTGCGCTGTTCAGGCGCTTGCAGATGCCGGCGGCCACGTAAAAACCGCTATTGTCTCGGTGCTGCTGGACTGCGATGCCGAGCAGGCCGCGGTAGCTCTTGAGCGGGCGCGAGGCCATGTCCGTGCTGCGGTGAGTGGCCATGAGAAGAGCAATGCCGACGCCCGATAGGTGCGCGGCGTGAGCTGATATGACATCCAGACGAGATATCCAATACAAGGAGGAGTTATGACGAACAAAGAGCTGGCTCAAAAGCTGCTGGATCTTTTGGGCGGTAAAGACAACGTGCTAGCAAACGCGGCGTGCATGACGCGCCTGCGCGTGACCGTCAAAGACGCGGGCAACGTCGACACGGAGGGCATTAAGGCGCTCGACGGCGTGATGGGCCTGGTCGAGGACGACACGATGCAGATCGTGCTGGGTCCGGGCAAGGTGAATAAGGTGCTCGAGGAGTTCTCCAAGCTCACCGGCCTTGCGAAAGGCGTTGCCGACGAGAGCGTGGTTGACGCTGCGGCCACGAACAAGGCCGCGCAGAAGGCCAAGTACGAGTCCAAGCCGGTTCAGGCCTTCCTCAAGAAGATTTCCAATGTCTTCGTCGCCCTGCTTCCCGGCATCATTGCGGCTGGCCTCATCAACGGTATCTGCAACGTCATTAACGTCTCGACGGCAGGCGCGCTTGCAGGCGAGTGGTGGTACCAGGGCATTCGTTCCATGGGCTGGGCCCTGTTCGCCTATCTGCCCATCTTGGTGGGTTATAACGCGGCACGTGAGTTTGGTGGCTCCGCTGCGCTGGGCGGCATCGCCGGCATGATGTGCATCGCCAACAGTGCCATGCCCCTGCTTGCGCCTGGCGCGGCTGATCCTGCCACTGCCATTCTGCTGCCGCTCACCAATGCGCAGTACAACCCCGCAGCGGGCGGCATGATCGCGGCTCTCATCGCTGGCGCATTTTTTGCCTGGATGGAGCGTCAGATTCGCAAGGTTATGCCCAACGCACTCGACACGTTCTTGTCCCCGCTGCTGGTGCTCATCATCGGCGCCTTTGCTCTGATGCTCGTCATCCAGCCGGTTGGTGCATGGCTGACGACTGCCATCTTTAGCGTTTTGACCTTTATCTTCGAGAAGCTGGGCGTCCTGGGCGGCTATATCCTGTCGGCAGGCTTCTTGCCGCTGGTTTCCGTCGGCCTGCATCAGGCGCTCACGCCGATCCACGCTATGCTCAACGATCCCGACGGCGCTACCAAGGGTATCAATTACCTGCTTCCCATCCTTATGATGGCTGGCGGCGGCCAGGTCGGTGCCGGTTTGGCGCTGTACTTTAAGACCAAGAACGCCAAGCTCAAGAAGTACGTCGCAGAGTCCATTCCCGTTGGAATCCTGGGTGTGGGCGAGCCTCTGATGTATGCTGTTACGCTGCCGCTCGTTCGTCCGTTTGTGACGGCCTGCCTGGGTGCCGGATTTGGCGGCGCGCTCGCGGCGCTGCTTCACATCGGCACGGTTTCTCAGGGCGTTTCCGGTCTGTTTGGCCTGCTGATCGTCGTTCCTGGCCAGCAACTCGGCTACGTTGCCGCTATGCTGCTTGCCTATGCCGCCGGCTTTGTCCTGACGTGGTTCTTCGGTGTCGACGAGCAGAAGATCAACGAGTTCTTTGACGAGTAGTTTGATATCGCGAGCCGTGTTGCTCGGGGTTCGCGGCGCGCGGCAGATTTCTTGATGTTATGGTTGTGCCGGCGGGGCTAGCTGCTCCGCCGGCCTTTTTTAAAGGAGCGTTGAAGCGTGAAAACGGGTATTTCGATTTATCTTTCCAGCCCTCTGCAGGATATTGAGCGGACGATTGAACATGGTGCCGCGGCGGGTGCGCGCTATGCGTTCACCTCGCTGCATATTCCCGAGGATGGGGGAGCGGCGTATGCCGATAAGGTCCGTCATGTGCTGTCGCTGCTTTCCGCCCGCGGCATTGCGCTCATTGCCGATGTGGGGCCTCGCACGTGCGATTTGCTCGGGCTTGAGCGCATCGAGGACCTGCGCGATCTGGGGTTGGAATACCTTCGTTTGGACTATGGCTTTAGCGCCCAGCGGGTCGCGGAGCTGTCCGGTGTATTTCACATTGTGGTCAATGCATCGACGGTGAGTTCTGATGAAATCGCATCGTGGCGTGAGGCCGGTGCCGATGTGACTCGTTTTGCCGCCTGCCACAATTTTTACCCCAAGCCTTATACCGGTTTAGCTCTGGAGGACATTGCTCGGGTGAATCTTCGTCTTGCGGCGCTTGGATTCGAAATCATGGCTTTTGTGCCGGGTGATGCTAACGTTCGCGGGCCGGTATTCGAGGGACTGCCGACGGTCGAGGCGCAGCGCGGTCGCGCGTCAAAGGTTGCCCTCAATATGCTTGAGCTTGCACATGGCGCCGATTGCGACATTGTGTTGGTCGGCGACCCCGATCTTTCCGATGCGGGCTGGGCGCAGTTTGCTCAAGTTTCCGCCGGATACGTGGACCTGCAATGCGAGCTTGAGCTCAGTTATGCCTATGTGCGCGGGCAGATTCATCACGACCGACCCGACTCGAGCGTCCTCATCTTTAGGTCTCAGGAGTCACGTACGACGCTTAAGCCGGATTCCGTGCCGACGGATGCCGGAGCCGGCCTGCCGCGAAAGGCGGGGTCGATCGCTGTGAGCAATAGCGGATATGGGCGCTACGAAGGCGAGCTTGAGATTGCGCGGGTCGATCTTCCCGGTGACGAGCGCATGAACGTTGCGGGCCATATCACGCCCGAGGCAATGGAACTGCTGCCGTTCATCAAACGCGGATTCGGGGTACGGTTCGTTTAACGTGTGACCCGCGGGCTACAATTGGCCCATCATACGAAGGCGCCTCGTGTGGCGTGTGCCTGCGTTGGCCGATCTATATTCGGAGGATTCCCATGACCGTACTGTTTGTTGAATATTCCAAGTGCTCGACCTGTAAGAAGGCCAAGGCATGGCTGGACGAACATGGGGTAGAGTACATCGACCGCGATATCGTTTTGGACAATCCCACGGCTGATGAGCTTGCGACCTGGATTGCTCGTTCGGGGCTGCCGGTGCGGCGCTTCTTTAATTCGTCGGGCATGAAATATCGAGAGCTGGGCCTGAAGGCGCGTCTGGATGCGGGCATGACGGATCGGGAGTGCTACGAGCTGCTGGCGACCGACGGCATGCTGGTCAAGCGTCCGCTGCTGGTGGGCGACGACTTTGTGATTCCAGGCTTTAGGGAATCGGCTTGGGCCGAGGCGTTGCTGTAGCGGCTGCGGAAAGTGCGACCCGGAATTCGCTTCCAGAATGGGATGCGCTTTCCCAAAGTGGCCGGTTGCGGAAAGCACGTCCCATTCTGAGCTTCGATTGTGGGACACGGTTTCCGGTTGAGGGCTCGACGGGAAAGTAGGGGCCAGTTTGAGCTTGAAATCTGGGACGCACTTTCCGCCGGCGGGCCTGCCTCAGTCAGTCCGCCAGCTGTGCCCATTCGTGCGGATCGTAGACTTTTACGTGCTTGTTGGGCTTGCCGCTCCAGTACTCCTCGTCCATAAAGGGCAGATATGCCTGGACGCCGGGGCAGATAAAGGGAATCCGCTGCTGTTGCAGTCGCTCGCGCTGGCGCTGCTCCAGGTGCGCCTCGGATATGACGGTCGGCATGCCGGACAGCTCGACGAGGCTTGCCTGGATTCGCTTAAGGTCGGGGAGTCCCGCGTGCCATGACATCCGCATGATCAAAAAGGATGCACGGCGGTATTTTGCCTGCACCACAGTAATGGCGGGGCGCAGTGTGGGATGGATTTTGTCCCGTTCGGGCCAAAGGTCGGCAGTGATCTCGAGGCCCAGGGTCTCCCATAGGTAATCAAGCTCTTCGTCCATGGCGCCTCGATATCTACGTGATCATTGATACTTCGATTGTGTTGCCTGGTGCTATCGTTTTCGCGGTAGAATCTGCCAACGGTTGACGGCTACCGCTCGCGGCGTTTTGCCCTTCGTGTACAGCGGTCGGCTTCACAGGTCCTTCACGGGTTGGACTAAATTAGGCCAATTTGACTGAATTTCAAAAAAGTCAAAATTGGGGCTTGCGTCACGGCGAGACTTCCCGTATATTTCTTTCTTGCGCAAAGGCACAGCCGAGCGCAGCGATGCAGTCATTGGGATGTCGTCTAATGGCAGGACAGCGGATTCTGGTTCCGTCAATGGGGGTTCGACTCCCTCCATCCCAGCCATTGCATTTGCTACATATGGCCCGTTCGTCTAGCGGTTTAGGACGCCGCCCTCTCAAGGCGGAGATCACCAGTTCGAATCTGGTACGGGCTACCAAAATTGAACGCCCGGGCCTCGTAAGAGACCCGGGTTTTGTGTATTGACCGTATATACGGCGCCTGCCGTGTTTCGCTCAGATCGAGGAGTAGCCATGGATCTGCCCATCAGCTTGCAAGACATCACGTATGCCGAGAACTATCTGGCGCAGGGCGACCTGGCTACGGCGACGCCGCTGCTGGAGCGTCTGGTGGAGCTCGCCGAGGAGTATATCGACGCTGAGTGCAAGACGGAGGAGAAGCGCCAATTCTTTAGCTTCGATAGCAAGTTTGAGCGCTTGGCCTATCGCCGCGTGGAGAAGGATCCGCGCGAGCTCGTGCAGGTCGAGGTGCCGTTTGACCGCCTGTACTCTGACATGGCGTTTGCCTACATTCGCCAGCAGGATTATGTGAGCGCTCGTAATGCCCTGATGCAGGCTGTGCGTTGGGACCCCATGAACTGCAACTATCGCTTGGATTTGGCCGAGCTGTTCCGCGCTCTCGAGGACAAGCAGGAGTGGGCTTCGCTCTCGTTCTCAGTGCTGGAGCGTGCAAGCGATGGCAAGTGCGCCGCCCGCGCTTACGCCAATCTAGGCCAGTACTTCTTGGAGCCCGAGACCGAGAACGTTTCGGCTGCCGTGGGCTGCGCGCGTCTGGCGCTGCGCCTGGCGCCCAACGATGCGCATACGACGCGCCTGCTCAACAAGATCCATACCACCTATCCGGATGCCGCCGAGGAGAGCGACGAGCACGTGATGGGTGAACTGGCCCTGCAAGGCGTTCCGACCTCGCCTTCGGCCGAGATTGCCATCTGTCTGATTATGTGCGCGACCGATGCTGCAAGCGACGGCGACAAGCAGGAGGCGACGCGCCTGACGGTGCGTGCTCGCGACTTGGTGGGCGAGGAGGCCTGTGCGGCGATTATTAAACTGGTGCGCGAGAGCGATGCCGAGCTCAATGCCGAGCGCAAGGCTAAGCGCGAAGCTACGGGCAAGGGTTCCGATGGCGCCAAGGAGGCCGGCGATGCCCAGTAAGCGCGAGCGCAAGCTCATTTCCAAGAATCGCTCGGCACATCACGAGTATTTTATCGATGAGACGTTTGAGTGCGGCATTGAACTGAGCGGCACCGAGGTCAAGTCGATTCGCGAGCGCGCCTGCCAGATCACTGACACTTTTGCGCTGATTCGTGGCGGCGAGTGCTGGCTCGTCGGCCTGCATATCCACCCTTATAGCCATGGTGGCGTGTGGAATCGCGATCCCGACCGTCGGCGTCGTCTGCTGCTGCACCGTAAGGAGATCGACTTTCTTGACGGCAAACTTCGCAACCGTGGTTATGCGCTGGTTCCGTTGGAGCTCTACTTTAATACCGACGGCCGCGTAAAGCTGCTGCTGGGTCTGGGTCGCGGCAAGAAGCTCTACGACAAGCGCGAG
>DBFZQW010000007.1:0-16156 GCA_048521445.1 Collinsella sp.
TTGTACCACGGTCTGGGACTATTCCCAACTCCATTGGCCGTTCTGGAAAATCACAACTTCACGTCCATCAGGCGTAATGCCCGTAATATCGATGTCGTCCGTGCCGATCATAAAATCGACGTGCGTGCTCGAGACGTTAACACCATGCTCCAGGAGCTCCTCCTTGGACATGTCATACCCACCCTCGATGCATTCGGGGAAACCGACACCTAGCGCGAGATGGCAGCTAGCGTTCTCGTCATAGAGCGTATCGTAGAACAGAACACCACTTTCGCGGATCGGCGTGTTCTTGGAAATGAGCGCGACCTCTCCCAGGTGAGCAGCGCCCTCGTCAGTATCGATGATACTTGCGAGCGTTGCCTTGCCCACGCGGGCGTCGTAGTCCACCACGCGGCCGCCCTCGAATTTAATCCAAAAATCGTCGACCTTATTGCCGTGGTGGATGAGCGGCATGGCCGAGTACACGATACCGTCGGCGCGCATGCGATCGGGCGAAGTGAAGACTTCCTCGGTGGGAATGTTGGGGAAGAAGGGGTGCCCATCGGGCGTCTTGCCCTTGCCGCCGGCCCACTCGTGACCCTTCGTCATGCCAATCGTCAGATCGGTTCCATTTGCCGCGGTGTAATGCAGGCAGTCGAAACGATTGTCGTTCAGGAAACGCAGGTTCTTTTCGAATGCGGCGTCATGGAGTTCCCAGTCGCTCTCTGGGTCCTGGCCATCGGCGCGCGCGGTGTGCAGAATCGCATTCCACAGCTTATAGATTGCAACCTCATCGGCGTCTCCCGGGAACACCTCGTGCGCCCAAGCCACGACCGGAGCGCCGGCGATGCACCACGGATTGATGTTGTAATCCAGTCCACGGCGGAAAACTTTGCACTGCGTATTCCTCGCCTTTGATGCCGCGGCCGGCTTGGCTGGATCGATGCCTTTGAGGGCCGCAGGATCCGCACCCTCGATAAAGACAAAGCAGGCACCATCCTGGGCCAAGGAATCCAGCTGCATGCGCTTCCACTCGGGTGTCTGCTCAAAATAGCTTTTCTCGACATGCTCGTACGTGAGCCTCGTCACGGCATCATCGGCCCAAATGACCGTCACGTGGCCGGCGCCGGCAGCATAGGCCTCCGCGACCACCACGCGCGCAAACGGCGCGCACTCGACCGGAGACTGAACGACGACCTCCTGGCCGGGCTTGACGTTTACGCCCTTGCGGACGACCAGGCGCGCGTAGTTTTTAATCTTGGGCTCCAGGGCCTTCATGCCCTCCAGAGCCTCTTCGACCGTCAGGGCAGCTCGAATCATGTGCCACTCCATCTATCTATAGAACAGTAAAAAGGCGCGCCGCAAAAACGACGCGCCTTATATCTTAGCGATATGTATGGATACAAACGCTACTTCTTCTTGGAGTCCTTCTTGTCCTCCTCGGCAGCCGAGCGTTCGATAAGAGCGTTGAGCTTGTTCTCGGACATGCCCTCGGCCTGCGTGCGGTACATGTTGCGCAGGGGACGAATACGAACGAAGTCGTAGATAAAATCACCCAGAATGATGACATAGGACAAAACGATGCCGACCATCTGGACGGGGCTGGACACCGTGCCGCCGGGAGCGAAGTAGAGCGAAGCCCAAATTGCCACGACGAGTACCATGCCGATGGCGAGCACGGCCCACCAGATACGACGGCGCTTGGTGTAGTCCTCGTCCTGCTTGAGGAGAATATTCGACACCGTGTAGATACGATCCTCGCGAGCACGCTGTTTGGCCTTGCGGGCGCGCTTCTCCTCCTTGGAAAGGCCTTCCAGGTTTTCACCCTTCTCGAGCTCTTTGCGGCGAGCTTTAGACGAAGCCGGCACGACGCGAACGGAGCTCGCTGCCTGGCGGGCGGGTTTAGCAGATGCGGCGGACTTGCGCGCAACCCCGGTAACCTCGTGGGATTGCGTGCGCTTGTTCGTGGCGCTACGGGTACTCACTTATGCGTTCTCCTTCATGCTTGTGAACTGGGAGCCCGTGATGATCTGGAAGGCCTCGCGATAGCGCTCGGACGTGCCATCGATGACCTCGGCGGGCAGGTGCGGGGTCTCCCCCGTCATATCCCAGTTGGCCTTGAGCCAATTGCGGACGAATTGCTTGTCGTAGCTGGGCTGAATCTTGCCCTCCTCGTAGCTGGCGGCAGGCCAGAAACGGCTGGAGTCGGGCGTGAGGCACTCGTCGATCAGCGTAACCTTGCCATCTATGACACCAAACTCAAACTTAGTGTCGGCGATGATGATGCCACGGGTCGCGGCGTACTCGGCGGCAGCCTTGTAGATCTTGAGGGAAAGGTCACGAATCTGCGTGGCGATGTCCTCGCCCACGATCTCGCAGCAACGCTCGAACGAGATGTTCTCGTCGTGGTCGCCGATCTCGGCCTTCGTGGACGGCGTGAACAGCGGCTCGGGAAGCTTGGAGGCCTCGGTCAGACCCTCGGGCAGCTGAATGCCGCAGACGGTGCCGTTCTCGTCATAGGTCTTCTTGCCCGAACCGGTCAGATAGCCGCGGACGATGCATTCGATAGGAATCGTCTGGGCCTTCTTGACCAGCATGGCGCGGCCTGCGAGGTAGTCACGATACTCGGCAAACTCCTCGGGGAAATCCGCCGGATCGATGGAAACGAGGTGGTTGGGAACGATATCGGCAAACTTATCGAACCAGAATGCCGAGATGCGGTTGAGCACCTCTCCCTTAAACGGAATCTCGTCGGGAAGAATGAAGTCGAACGCAGAAATGCGGTCGGTGGCGACCATCAGCAGGTTTTCACCGGCATCGTAGATATCACGAACCTTGCCACGGGAATCCGGACGACGCTCCATCGTTGTCACGTGAGTCACTCCTTACCTAAATACGACAGAAATGCGGGTTCTTTCCCGCATGTTTTCGCAAACTCGGAGCGGCAGGGACGCGGCCCCTCCTTCACCGAATAGCGAAAAGCTAGTGCTCCATTGTAGTAGATGCCGCGTCCGCCGTGTGCTCGCGGGGCAGATGAATTGTAAAAGTCGTACCCTTTCCAAGCTCCGACTCCACGGATATGTAGCCATGGTGACGCTCGACGATCTGCTTGGTCACGGCGAGGCCAACGCCCAGGCCGCCAGCTTCGCGGGCGCGGCTGGCATCGGCGCGCCAAAACCGCCCGAAGATGCGCGACAGATCGTCCTTGGCAATACCGATACCGGTATCCGAAACGGCAATACTGACATGCTTGCGGTCACTGAGCACCGACACCACGACCCAACCGCCCTCGGGGGTGTAGCGCATGGCGTTGCTCATGAGGTTGATGACGCATTGCGTGATCATGTCGGGATCGGCTTCGACGACATCGTCGTGCCCCTGGGTTTCATCTGCAAAGCGAAGACGAAGGTCACGGTCGGCAAACAGACGCTCCTGGCCGCTCACAATCGATCGCACGAACGGAACCATGTCCACCGGTTCTAGATTGAGCGGAGCCGTGCTGTTTTCCATACGCGATAGGTCGAGCATCTGCTGCACCAGACGAGCCAGGCGACGTGTCTCGGAAGCAACGGTCTCCAAATGCTCATCGTCAGTGGGATACACGCCATCCTGCATGGCCTCGACCGTTGCGAGCATGGCCATAAGCGGCGTGCGAAGCTCGTGTGCAACATCAGAGGTCAGGCGCTTCTCGTGCTTCATATCTTTCTCGAGTGAGGTGGCCATCTCGTCGAAGGTCTCTCCCAGCTGATCGATCTCGTCATCACCGCGCAGTCCCGTGCGAGCCGACAGGTCGCCGTCACGGATTTGCTTTGCGGTACTGGTGATGCGATGAATCGGCTTGGTGAGCATGCGCGACACGAGCGATCCGATAACGACCGAAATGCAGATTGCAACAACCGCGGCGAGGGCCATGGCGTTAAAGGTCTTCTCCCTAAACGCAGAGTCCGCCTTGGTGAGCAGCGCGTCGGAGCCGATGGCCCACAGCTTTACCTGTCCGACATGCTCGCCGGAAGACGTTACAATCTCGACGTTAGCAACGCTATCGGAGTCGGTTGGAGCAGACGAGACCGGGCTATGCGATGCCCTCTTGCCGCTCGTGTCGTCGGTCGTAGCCTGGTTTTCGCGTACATCGGCGGTGGCGCTTGCCGAGGGCCAGGAATCGTCATAAACGATCACGCCCTTTTTATTGACGACCTGCATACCCAGATCGTCGGAAACCAAACTCGACGTTGCGACCGTGCGCAGTTCCCCCGCGGTCCAAGAGCCGTTTTCCTCATATGAGGTTGCCAACTTCTCGGCAGCGGAATTTGCGATTTCGACGATATTGGAGCGTGTGTAATCCGAAAAGACCGTGCCCCACACAACAGAGACAACGCCCACCAGCACCAATACTGTCATGAGCGATGTCAGAGCAAAAGCAAGTGCCATGCGCGAGGGATAGCTCATCGTTGGCCGTGAATCGGAGCGAGGCGTGTTCCAACTAGCCTTGGAACCCGCCTCGCTCTCCTGCTTGTGCTTTTGTCCGATTTCAAAGCGCGCAGGTGTCATATGTGATTTCCCTATTTCTCGTCCGACTTATCGGTCTTGGCCGGAGCCTCGAAGCGATAGCCGACACCATGGACGGTGTAGAGCCACTTGGGCTTCTTGGGATCATCGCCCAGCTTGGCGCGAAGATTCTTCACGTGGCTATCGATGGTGCGCTCATAGCCCTCAAAGTCGTACCCAAGCACCTTCTCGACCAGCTCCATACGGTTGTAGACACGACCGGGATGACGAGCAAGCGTGGTGAGCAGCTTGAACTCGGAAGCTGTCAGATCGACTTCCTTGCCCTCGACCAAGATCTTGTGGCCCGAGATATCGATGACCAGATCGCCGAAGTCGAGTACCTCGACGGCGGGCTCATCGGCCTGATGGGCACGACGGAACAGAGCGCGAACGCGGGCGACGAGCTCGCGCGGCGAGAACGGCTTAATCAGATAGTCGTCGGCGCCGAGCTCAAGACCGATAATACGGTCCTCGATCTCGCCCTTAGCCGTCAGCATGATGATGGGGACATCCGAGGTATCGCGAATGGTGCGGCAAACGCGCTCGCCGGGGATCTTGGGGAGCATAAGGTCGAGCACGACCAGGTCGAACTGATGCTTCTCGAACTCCTCGATCGCGGACTGGCCGTCGCCGACACCCACAACCCAGTAGCCTTCGCGCTCGAGATAGGCAGCGACGGCGTCACGGATTGCCTTCTCATCCTCGACCAGCAGAATCTTTTTTGCATCTGAAGCCATAACACGGCCCCCCTGTCTCAATTAGCTAAGAACAAGCCCATTTTAACGCACCTGAGCCCGCCGGATGCCGCTATGACGCGGCAGCTCGGCGGGCGGTACTCACAATTACAACGCGCTTATTCCCCTGTTGGCGCCTTTTTAACCCCTCTAAGCTTAAAGAGAGAATAGGCGTGCAGTGACCGTCTCTGGTATACCCTGGCTGTTGCGCACCGTGGCGTACGTAAGGAATGAGTCCGATTTTCCCGCCGTAGCTGGATAATCGCCATACTCCAAAGCGCGGTCGGGCGACAGCAGTGAGCCATAGGTCTTGGCAGAGGTGTCGATCAGGAAATGCGACGCCTGTACCTTAACAAGGTATTTATTCTTCTTGCCAGCCGCACATGCGAGCGGCTCGCGTGACAGAAAGAGGTACGGCCCTCCCTCATTACCGATATACGTGCCCATGTTGCCCAGGCTGCCCACACCGCTATAGGTCGCCTCGATAGAAAACACGAAGGTATCGCCCATATATACGGCCTCGAAAGGCGAGACTGACGAGGGAAGGACCAGCTGGGCACGCTTGGTGTTGTTGCCGTCGGTCAGATCGATTGCCGTTATGCCGTAGTAGACGCCCTCGTCGTTGCGGACACGCGGCGAGATGGTCAAAATGCCGTCGCTCGCACGCGGGGCCGACGCAAAGCGGCCCGCCGATTTCCAAATTGTCTCGGCCTTGGATTCATCAAGCGAGCGACGATAGCAAAACGAATCGCTACTCGTTTTATTGCCGCCTGCCGAAGGCATTTTATACCAGATGACTGATGACCCGAACGCCGTAAACAGGGGCGGATCATAGTCCTTGCCACCTCGATCGAGCTCAACCACATCGCCAGAGAGCGAAGCGCCCGACAGATTTTGAGCGTAGAGCTTCCACGATGAATTGGCAAAGTTCATCTCAACCCACGCGAATACGCCGTCGCCGGCACGGACATCGTAGAATGCATATCCCGTGCCCTCGATAGGATCCTCGATTAATGTGGTAAGCGAGCCATCGCCCAGGTTGAGCACACCGAGCGTGTTGGCGTGCAGTGCCGATGCGGGCGCCATCATCGCCGCGGCGTAATCGCCGTCGCAGTAGTACAGCAGCGTACCCAGCGGCAGCGTCCACGACGCCGCCGGCTCAAGATCGATGTCGACTGCCTCGTACTCATCCGTAATCGAGATGATTTTGGAATCGTCCTTGATAACCTGCGGCTCGCCGGCAGCATCATCGCTGGTACCCGTTTTTTTCGAGCATCCGGCAAGCACCGTGGCAGCGCCCGCGGCAGCCCCACCGAGCACAAAGCCGCGACGCGATATTCCATTCTTGATGTGATCGGCGATACCCATTAGGCGATCTCGGCGCGAGCGGCCTCGATAGCGCGCGTAAGCTGGTCGGCGCAGGAGGTCTTTTTCATACCGCAGGTATTACCGGCGAGAACCTCGATTACCCGATCGGCAGGAGCACCCTCGACCAGCCTGGAGATGGCCTTGAGGTTACCATCGCAGCCGCCGGTAAACTCAACGCCCATCACCTTGTTGCCGTCATCGGAAAGGTCAAGGTGAATATTGCGAGCACACACGCCCTGAGGCTTGTAATCAAACGAAATCATGCGATCCCCTCTCAGAATGTTATTCGAGACGACTATTATCCCCGTCTTTCCCTAAATGCAACGAGGCGCTTTGCCGGCAACACACATTACCAGCAAAGCGCCCTAAAAAGCTAACGTTATGCCCGAACCTACTCGAAGCTCAGCTGCTCCAGACGATCAAAGACTGTGTCGATACGGGTGAGGAAGTCCCACGGATCAAAGATCTCGTCGAGCTTCTCCTGGCTGACGGTGCAGCGCGGGTCGGCCTCGAGACGCTCCTTAAAGGTGGGGCCGGAGACACAATCCTGTACCTCGTGCCAGGTTGCCATGGCGTTCTCCTGCACAATGACGTACGCGTCCTCGCGGGTGATGCCCGTGTCGACGAGGGCGAGCAGCACCTTGGAGGAGAAGATGAGGCCGCGGGTCTTATTGAGGTTGGCCATCATGCGGGCAGGGTACAGCTGCAGGCCGTCGATAACGCGAATGAGGCACTGGAACATGTGGTCGAGGGCGATGAAGCTGTCGGCCTGGGCGACGCGCTCGGCAGAGGAGTGCGAAATGTCACGCTCGTGCCACAGGGCGACGTTGTCGAAGGCAACCTGCGCGTTGGCCTTCACGACGCGCGACAGGCCGCAGACCTTCTCCATGGTGATGGGGTTGCGCTTGTGCGGCATGGCGGAGCTGCCCTTTTGGCCCTTACGGAACGGCTCCTCGGCCTCGAGCGTATCGGTCTTCTGCAGATTGCGAACCTCGGTAGCGATGCGCTCGCAGGTGGCCGCGGTGGTGGCAAGAACGCCGGCGAGATAGGCGTGATGGTCGCGGCTGATAACCTGCGTGGACAGCGGGTCGTGAACCAGGCCCAGGTGCTCGCAGACGTACTCCTCGACGAACGGCTCGATGGAGCTGTACGTGCCGACAGCACCCGAGATAGCACCGAAGGCAACATTCTTGCGGGCGTCCTCAAGACGATCCAGATCGCGCTTGAGCTCCCAGGCCCAAGAGCCAAACTTCATGCCGAAGGTCATCGGCTCGGCGTGGATGCCATGAGTGCGGCCGGCACAGAGCGTGTTGCGCTCCTCGAAGGCGCGACGCTTGCAGATCTCGCCGAGCTTCTTGACATCCTCGATGATCAGGTCGCAGGCCTGGGTGAGCTGGTAGCACAGGGCCGTGTCGCCCAGATCGGAGCTGGTCATGCCATAGTGAACCCAGCGGCTGGGCTTGGGGTCGCCCTCGGGAACATCGGCATCGATGTATTCCTTCATGTTGGTCAGGAAGGCAATGACGTCGTGGCGCGTGACTTCCTCGATCTCATCGACCTTCGCCTTCTCAAAGTTGGCATGGTCGCGGATCCACTGGGCCTCGTCTTTGGAAATACCGATCTTGCCGAGCTCCGCCTGGGCCTCGCAGGCCAGAACCTCGATCTCCTGCCAAATGGCGTACTTGTTCTCGAGGGAGAAGATGCGTCCCATCTCCGGGCGGGTATAGCGATCGATCATAGCGGCTCCTTTTTGGTTATTGGCACGTTGGTCGTAACCCAACCATTGTACCGTGCGCAGGTGCAAGTATGGGCAGCAGGCATTAACCTAACATTTTGGAATTGGAGCGGGCATGGGGACGTCCGCGTATTTGCTTCGCAAATACGCACCGGCTGCGGTCGATCTCCTCGGATTCACGGAGACGATGGGGGAGACTTTGTTGAATTGGCCGTCCCAAGGTCTCCCGCGCTCGATGGAGCGGGCAACGGGACGTCCGCGTATTTGCTTCGCAAATACGCACCGGCTTCAGGCGCCTGCCGGCGCCTTCGCCTGCTCGCTACAAACGCTTCGCGTTTGTTTTACGCTCGCACCCTGGCGGGTTCGAGTCCCGGCGCTTTATTGAAAAAAGCACGGCACCGTGATGGTGCCGTGCTTGTGCTTCTAGCTGGAGCGGGCAACGGGACTCGAACCCGCGAGTGTCAGCTTGGGAAGCTGATGCCTTACCACTTGGCGATGCCCGCTTGTGCTGGCTAGTATAACGCGGTTGTCTTGTTCGATACAAGGGTGGCGATGCTTGTTTTAGCTGTGGAGATTCGTTTTAAAATCGCGTCAATTGTGGAGACGAGGACCTTTGACCTCCTGTTCTCCTTATCTTCTACCTGCGCTTTTACTTGATTGTTGTATTTGAGCTCAATTTGTCAGGAATTGGGCAAGCTTTTGGTCAGGCTCCGGTACTTACCCGCATGAACCTCGGGGGTAGCCTCATCCTACGCGTCGCAACCTCCCCATGCGGCGCACGAGGGATAAGGAGCAGCCATGTCCAACGCACCCACGCACTCTGTCCACAGCGCAATCGCAACAGGTCCGCTGCTCCTGCTCCTCTTCCTGCTGTTCGGCTGTCTAGCACCGGGAGCCGCATTTGCCGTCGATGGCTACGACCAGCTCGGCTTCCGTACTATTAGCGATGATTGTGGGCCCTTCTTCATCGGCAAATATGAAGCTCAAGACGCCTCGATTGCCTACTGCATGAACCAGGAACGCCCCGGGCCCACCAAGCCGGGCGGTCCATGGCTCAACTTTGATCAAGGCTGGGTGTGGCTCGACGACGAGTTCGCGGCAATCGTTTGTCACGGATATCCTACCGCCACGTCGTTTGGCGGTTACCATCTTTCACCCGATCGCGCCCGCGCCGCCACCCAGCTTGCCGTATGGATGCTCAACGGCACTACCCATGTCGACGGCACCTACTCCTACACGACCGCTCAGGGCAAAACCAAGAGTGGGCACTTTACCGCCGACAATGAAGTCGTGGCGGCTGCGCGATGGCTCCACGACAGCGCAAAATCAGGAAGCATCAAAGCCGCTCCGCACCGCGCGCGGCGCTATCTAGGAACCGTATCGGGCGGCAGCAAACGTCAAGACATGCTCTATGTACTGCCGGCGGTCTCTGTTTCCTTCCAAAAGCAGTCTGCAAACGCTGCCATTACCAGCGGAAACAATACTTATCAGTTTGATGGGGCAACATTCGATGTTTTTGAGAGCGCCAGCGGCGCGCGTGTCGGCACCGTCCAGATGGACAGCAACGGTCGAGCGCAGGCAACACTCCTACCCAACACGGCATACTACCTAGTTGAGACAACAGCGCCAGCTGGTTATATCCCCCTGCACGATCGCATTGCCTTTACCACGACGGATAACGGCGGATACGTCACCATTGATGAACAACCCGGCACCATTACCTTGCGCATTGTAAAGCTCGACGCCGCAACGAATGCAGGCCCCCAAGTTGGGGCTTCGCTCGCAGGAGCAGAATTCGTGTGCGTATCGCAATCAACCCCTGGATGGACACAAACTCTCAGAATCGATGAAAGCGGTCGAGCTACTCTCACCGATGTCCCCCTGGGAACCTTTACCATCTATGAATCGAAGGCGCCCGAGGGCTATTTGCCCTCCGGTGACAGTTGGTCTTACACCGTTGGAGCCGACCAACTCGGCGATTCGGGCGTGGTCGAGATCGAATCTCGCGTTTCCGATATCCCCATTGCGTTTGACCTTGAGATTTCCAAATTCAAGGACTACGGCAATAGCGATCAATCCGGCCTGGAGCAGCCGGCAGGAGATGTTGTCTTTGAGGTTGTCAGTAACAGCTCTCAGCAGGTTGTTGGCACACTGACTACAAACATCTATGGCTTTGCCTCCACCAAAGACCAGCCCGAAGCATGGTTCGGCACAGGCAAGCGACCAGCCGGTGTCCACGGAGCCGTCCCATACGACCGCGCCGGCTACACGGTTCGTGAGGTTCCGGAAACCGTCCCCGAGGGTTTTAAACGTGCGGGGGAATGGACCGTCGAGGCCAATCAGATTTCCGACGGCGCCGAGCTTCAATATATCGTGGACAACCACGCTCTGTCGACGCATCTCCAGATTGTAAAACGCGATGCCCAAACAGGCGCTTCTGTTCCCCTAGCCGGATTCACCTTCCAACTCCTCGACAGCAATCACAAACCTGTCTCACAAACATGCTGGTATCCAGCACATAACGTAATGGACACCTTTACGACTGACGCGACCGGCACCGTCACACTGCCCGAATCGCTCGTGCCGGGCACCTATTATGTACGCGAAACCTCGGCCAAAGAGCCCTATCTTGTCGGCGGAGAGATCGAGGTAAACATACCCGCCGACATGAACCTAACGCCCGTTGCAATCGCCTCGTATTATGACCACGCCGCGACCGGAAATATCAGGATCGTTAAAACCGATGCCATAGACGGCAGCAGCCTCGCGGGCGCCGTCTTTGAGATCCGTGCCTCGGGTGATATCGTGCGCCCTGACGGTAGCATTTCCGCGCTCGACGGTGAGACCGTCGCGACCGTCACGACGGATGAAACTGGAGAAGCACGCGCGGACAACCTCCCACTGGGATCTGGCACCGCACGCTACGAGGTTGTCGAGACTCAAGCGCCGGCAGGCTTCTTGCTCGATCAGACAACCCATATTGTCGACCTTACTTATGCCGACCAGAAAACACCCGTTGTAGAAGCACGGCTTAACGTATCCGACGATTACACCAAGGTTGATATCTCCAAGGTCGATGCAAGCGGTAAGCAGGAAGTGGAAGGCGCACAGCTCACCTTATATGGTCCCGATAAAACCGAAATAGACTCCTGGACCTCATCCGACAAGCCGCACCGCGTCGAACATCTTGCACCCGGCACCTACTCGCTGCGCGAAATGATGTCCCCGCGGACCTATGACCTTGCCGAGGAGATAACATTTGAAATAAAGGATACGGGAGAAGTCCAATCCGTCGCGATGAAGGATACGCCCATCGAGATCAAAGGACAGGTCGACAAGCGTCAGGAGCTTGTCCAACCTATCGGGAAGGGTCTGTTGGCCAACGGCGATGGTAAAAATCGCGCCGCGACGCAAACCAATACGGATGGACTTTTCTCCTATACCATCGACGCTCGAAACGATTCAGCTACCTGGGTTGATGAGTTCACAATTACCGATGATCTTGAGTGTGCCGAGGACGATACAGCGAGATTCGTCTCAATCGAAACCCCCGTCGCCATCGGCGACCTCAACGGTCTGTGCAACGTGTGGTATCGCACGACGCCGTTGGACTCGACAGACGTCGATGAGCCGGCAAACGCGACACTTGACGATGGGCACGAAAATCCTTGGCTTGAGTCCGACGAAGTAAAAGAGAGCCTGGGTGAGGATTGCCGCCTCGTCGATTACGACGGCTGGCACCTGTGGAAGGCGGATGTCTCGACCACGGAATCCACCACACTCGAGGCGAAAGAACTTGACCTTGCATCCAATACCGTCGTAACGGGCATTCGAATTGAATACGGTGCGGTAGCCGTCGACTTTACGACTCGAAGCGATGCGGATTCTTGGACCCGCGATGATCTCAAGGACGAGCACGACGACCTTGACGATGCCAAAGCAATCCTTGGCACAGACGCTCGGGGCGCAGTCGTACACATGCAGGCGACGTCGGCTTATACGCCCCAAACCGCACTCACCAACAGCGCACGCGTCGATCTTTGCCGCAACGGTGGCGGCGATAAACTTGAGTCACATGACGAGGACCGTGTCATTCAACGCTGTACCCTACCGCAGGACCTACCGGCAACAGGATCAGTTCCCATCGCCGCTTGCATCACCGCGCTCCTGACCTCGGGTGCCGCAGTCCTATGGTTCGCTCGCCTTAGGTCGATCCCAAAGAAGCGCTAGCGCGATGAAAAAGCGGGCGAGCCAGTCCCCTGGCTCGCCCGCTTTCAATCATGTAAATCGCCGTATCTACTCTGCAGACGAAGATCCACCATCAACGATTGCCTGCTCGGACTCAGGAATTCCATCGGCACCCGTACTCTGTTCTTGCTCCACCTCTTCGCTGATTGCGGAGGCGGGGGTCGAGCCCTTTGCACCCACGATGTAGGCAGCCCCAAATCCTAACGCAATGGCAATCAAGGTCAAAATCACGTAGACAGGCCAATGGCGCTTAATATACGAAAACACGTTGACTCCTTAGAGTTCCGTCTACGAACGGCGGATAACCTCGGTCACGACCTCGGATACCGTGGCAATGTTCGTCGGGTTGACATTGTGGGGCAGGTCGTCCTCGGTACGAGCGCAAGCCAGACGCGTGCCGTCCACGCCGGCGATGGTGAGGGCTCGGCGGCTCGCCTCGAGCGCGGCATAGGCATCGGTCTTGGCATAGGGCATCTCGAGCGCGCCACAATCGACATGGAACGACTTGCACACCTTGCTGACCAGGTTCATGATGCGGCGATCGCCCTTGAGCAGCTGCTGTTCGCCCTCGACCGTCACCACCGAAAGCCTACCGGCGCCGACGGATTCAAGATTGATGAAGAATACGCCGCGGAGCTTGTCGCGATGCGAAGCCAAGAAGGCCTTCATACCGGCGCCATCACAATCCGAGGCGCCCGTTGCCACAAACCAGATATCGTGACCGAGCAGCTCATCATCGCCCATAGAGGCGACAGCCGAGAGCATATCTTCGGAAGAAGCGCCGTCGGAAGACGTAGCGCCGCCCTTCCAGCCATCGTTATCGTCCTCGAAGTTATCCCACGAACCGATACCGCGACCGGACTTCTTGGCATCGTAATTGTCTTCGACGCCCAGCCAGTCGCTCATGCTATCCTGCTCGTTTTTCTTTTTACGACCGAACAGGCCACCCAGGCCGCGCTTACGAGACTTGGGTGCCGCCGGGGCGGGAGCCGAAATGGTCTCGATCGGCTGCGCGCCCGACGCAACGGGCATAGGAGGCGCAACGGGTGCCGATGTGGGTTCGGGACCCTGGGCAGTAGCAAAGGGGTCGTTGACCTGGGCAGAGGGATCGGGAAGGTCGAACAGCGACGTGCGAGACGCAACGTTTGCCTGCTTCATAGACGGCAGCGACGGATCGGGGACCGAAGCCAGCGGAGACGAGGAGGGCGCAGGCGACGGTGCCGACGCCGGATCGGGAACATTCATCTGCGGACGCGGCGATGCCTGGGAGGAAATCTGGGCCATAAGGGAATCGACCGTTTCGTCCTGGGTGGGAGCAACATCGGCAACCGTGGCACCGGAACCACTCGGGGTCGGCATGGTGAAAATCTGCGTGGAGTAAGGCCTCGACTCATCCGTCTCGGGAGTCTCGGAAACCGCAGACACTTCCTCCTGCTCGACCTCGGTCGAATCATCTTGCTCGGCTGCCGCGTACTGTTCTTCGTCAGAGTTGGCCTCGACGGGCTCGTCCTCGGCGGCATCTTGGATTTCGGCAGCATCAATAGGCTCGTCATCGTCCACCGCGTCGCCCTGCTCATCGGACACAGGAAGGGGCTCGGCAATCGCGGTGCCCTGCTTTTCAAACGTTATCGTGGAATCGAACTGCGCGGCATCAAACGACATGGTACTATCGACGTGCTGCTGAGCCTCGAAAGACGTTGTCGCCTCAACAACATCCGCGGACGTCGGTTGCTGGGACTCAAAGGACGTTGTAGCTTCGGCGGCGTCGACGGGCACGGACTGCATAGCCTCGTTCTGCTCGAACTCTTGCGCCGCGAGCTCACGTGCCGCCTCGGCTGCCTGCTGCTGAGCGATAGCCTCCTGCTCGGCGGCCTCGCGTGCGGCAGCGCGCTTCTCCTCGAAATCGTCGACAAATTTCTTGCCCTTTGCAAGCGCACCCTTAAAGAAGTTGGAAGCGCTGGCGCCAATCGAAGAGAATGCGGATGCAATATCGGCATGGGGCGTTGCCGCGGGAATCTCGGCCGAGAAATCAGTATCGCTCTCGTAAGACACGCGCCTCGGCTGTTCAACGTAATCGTCGTCAGACTCGTCCGCAACGTCTTGCGCCGGCGCGGCGGGAGCCAAAATGTCCAGTCCTGCCGCGGGATCAATCGCGGACACCGCCTCGGGCTCGGCAACGGCAGCGGTAACCGCGGCAGACTCATCATCCACGGTGACAACGGGGGCAGGCTCGGGCTCAAACGTCGGCTCCTCGCCCTCCTCGTAATCGAGCGTGCAGGACTCGGGAAGCATTCCGAGCGCACGGATGGCATCCGAACCAAAGCGGATGTTGCCGGCGGCATTGCGATAGAGCTTGGGCTCGGGCTCGGCCGCGGCAGGCTCCTCCGTCGGCTCGGCAGTGGGAACCTCGTCATTGAACTCTTCGGCCTGGACAGCCTGATTCTGACCATCGGGCACGATGGCGCCAATCAGCGTCTCGTCGGCAGACGCACCCTCAAAGCCCTCGATCTGCTCGTCGAAAGCCTCACCCTGTTCGGGCTCGGTCTGAGCGTCGGGGGCAATCGGCTGACCGAACTCGTCCTCGACGTAGGTAGGCTCTTCGTACTCGATGGTGTTGCCGTAGTCGTTTTGCTGCTGGGCCGCGGCATACTCCGCCGCCGCGCGCGCCATTTCCTCGGCACGACGCTTTTGCTCCCCAAAATAGGTATCGAACGGAACATCGTCGGGAAACTCGTTTTCGCCCTGGAAGGGAGCAACGTTGTCCATAACGCCGAGCATAGCGGCGACAGAAGACTTGTTGCACACCGCGCCGGACGTATAGGGAAGAATGTGGCGGTTAGAGATGATGTTTGCCGCGTTGGCAAGTGCAACGAGGGAAGCGAGGATCGCGACAATCCACAGCAGAACCTTGAGCGCGCCGGGGAGCGGCAGGATACGCAGGATGGCAACGGCAGCAGGGGCAACCGTGGCAACGGGCAACAGCTTGGCGATGAGCGCACGATACGAAGCATAGGGCTCGCGGGCGAGCAGCTCAGCACGGGGAGAGTCGTAGTGTGCGACAACGACCACCGGGCGGTTGCGCGGAGACGCGAGCGGGCCCGAGGCCTTGTGGTAGGCGATGACATTTTGGCTCACGCCCGTCTTGCCCAGGCGCGAAACCACGGGGTGGCCCGTGCGCTCGAGCACGTAAAGAACGGCGCCGACAATGGCCAGCAAGGTGCCGACCAAGCCGATACCGCCGCCGATGCCCATCAGCAGGGCGCCGGCAAACGCAAGAATACCGGTAACGGCAAATGCCAATCTACTGGGCGCCGGGGCATTGAACTCCTGAACCTCGGGGTCAAAGCCGTGGTTGCGGAAGATCTGAGCGATATCCTCGGCAGCCAAGCGCTCTTCTTCGCTGCATGCCGGCGTAATGCCGGTGTTCTGCAGCAGGTGGTTAATATAGTTCTGGGTGTTCGCCATGTGCGCTCCACATCCATAATCCGACAAATAGGCCCAATGCATGCACATTAGAACCGTATATAGTCGAAAGTATACCCCGAGC
>DBFZQW010000008.1:0-6257 GCA_048521445.1 Collinsella sp.
CTTTGCTAGCAACTTGATGTTGCGGGCAGCTTAGAACTTGTGGCCGCACTTCTTGCAGACGCGCAGCTTGTTCTTGCCGTCCTTCTCGTGACCGACGCGGGTAACCTTACCGCACTCGGGGCAAACGAGATTGACGTTGGAGGCATCGATGGGAGCCTCCTGCGAAACGATGCCGCCCTGCTGGTTGGCAGCGTTGGGCTTGACGGCCTTCTTGACGACCGAAACGCCCTCGACAACGACCTTGTTCTCGGCAGGGAGAGCACGCAGGACAACGCCCTGCTTGCCGCGATCCTTACCAGAGAGAACCTGGACCTTATCGCCCTTCTTGATATACATATATCTCCCCTAACTACAGGGTCTCGGGAGCGAGCGAGACGATCTTCATGTACTTCTTGTCACGAAGCTCGCGAGCGACGGGCCCGAAGATACGGGTACCGACGGGCGAACCATCGTTGTTGATGACAACGCAGGCGTTCTCATCAAAGCGAATGTAGGAGCCATCCTTGCGGCGGATCTCCTTAACGGTGCGAACGACGACGCAACGGACAACGTCCTTCTTCTTGACGTTGGCGCCAGGGGTAGCCTCCTGGACAGCACCGATGAACACATCGCCGATGCCTGCATAACGACGCTTGGAACCGCCAAGCACCTTGATGCAGCGAATCTTGCGAGCGCCGGAGTTGTCGGCGACGTTCAGCATGGTTTGCATCTGAATCATGGTAGATGTTCCTCCGAACTAAGAACCGAAGAGAGGTGCGCAGCCTTTATACGGCCCGTGGTATGCAAGCCAGGCATACGCACATCTTCGGAAACGTACAAGTCGTAAGAGCGACTGCTTATTTAGCGCGCTCGACGACCTCGATGAGGCGCCAACGCTTCATCTTGGACATAGGACGGGTCTCCATAACGCGGACGGTATCGCCCACGCCAGCCGTGCACTCCTCGTCGTGAGCGTGCAGCTTCTTGGAGCTGGTCATCATCTTGCCGTACTTGGGGTGACGCTTGCGCTCGGTGATGGTGACAACAATGGTCTTGGCACCGGAGACGGAGGTAACGACACCCGTACGGACCTTACGCGAGTTACGCGAATCAGTCATGTTCTCTCCTTAGGTCCTACTCGGCGACAGCGGACTTCTCCGCTGCGATCTCGCGGGCGCGCTGCTCCGTGAGGACGCGAGCGATGTCCTTCTTCACGGTGTTGACGCGAGCGGTGTTGTCCAGCTGGCTGGTGGCCATCTGGAAACGAAGGTTAAAGAGCTCGGCGCGCATTTCCTTCAGCTTCTCAACGAGCTGAGCGTCCGAGAGCTCACGAATCTCTGCGGGCTTCATTAGTTCTCCTCCTTGGCGGCGGCGGCGTCCTCAGCAGCCCACTTGGCCTCGAGAGCGGCCTCCTCAGCCATCTCCTTCTCGATGCGCTGCTCAGCGTTCTTGGCAGCAACAATCTTGGTCTTGATGGGGAGCTTGTGCTGCGCAAGACGCAGAGCCTCGCGAGCGACCTCCTCGGGAACACCCTTGACCTCGAACATGATGCGGCCGGGCTTGACGACGGCCACCCACTCCTCGGGGTTACCCTTACCAGAACCCATGCGAGTCTCGGCAGGCTTCTTGGTGATGGGCTTATCGGGGAAGATCGTGATGTAGACACGACCGCCACGCTTCATGTAGCGGGTCATGGCAATACGAGCGGCCTCGATCTGACGGTTGGTGATCCAATGGGCCTCGAGAGCCTGGATACCAAACTCGCCGAAATGCAGCTCGGTATTACCCTTGGCCTGGCCCTTCATGGAGCCACGCTGCACCTTGCGGTGAAGAATACGCTTAGGGGCAAGCACTACTGACCCCTCCTCTCGGAGTTACGACGACGAGGACGGGAAGAGCCCTCGAGTGCAGGGTTGGGAACAGGCTGGCCCGGGAGCTTCTCGCCCAGGTAGATCCAGACCTTCACGCCGCAAGCGCCCATGGTGGTGCTGGCGACAGCCGTGCCGTAGTCGATCTTGGCACGGAGGGTGTGCAGAGGCACGCGACCCTCACGGTACCACTCACGACGGCCCATCTCGGCACCGCCGAGACGACCGGAGCACTGGATACGGATGCCCTTAGCGCCGGCCTTGCGGGCGGACTGGACAGCCTTGCGCATAGCGCGACGGAAGGCAACGCGGCCCTCGAGCTGCTCGGCGATAGACTGAGCAACGAGGTTGGCGTCGAGCTCGGGGCGCTTGATCTCGACAACGTCGACGGAGAGCTGGCCCTTGGAGACGCCAGCGACCTTCTCGAGCTCGGTACGGAGGGTATCGATCTCGGCACCCTTCTTACCGATGACAACGCCGGGGCGAGCAGTGAGGATGATGACCTTCACCTTGTCGCCAGCGCGCTCGATCTCGACGCGGGAGACAGCTGCGCGGGAAAGACGCTTCTCGAGGTACTTACGAATCTCGAGATCGTTACCGAGGGTCTTAGCGTAATCCTTCTCTGCGAACCAGCGGGAGCGCCAGTTCTCGGTGATGCCAAGACGGAAGCCGGTGGGGTAGACTTTCTGACCCATACAGCTTTACGCCTCCTTTCGAGGAGCAACGACGACGGTGATGTGGGAAGTACGCTTCAGAATGCGAGAAGCGGAACCCTTGGCGCGGGGACGGATGCGCTTAAGCGTCGGACCCTCGTCAACATAGGCAGCGGCGACAACCAGGTTGTCGGCACGCAGACCGTTGTTGTTCTCGGCGTTCGCAACGGCGGAACGGAGAACCTTCTCGACATCCACGGCGACGGCGCGGTCGCAGAAGTGGAGGATGTCGAAGGCCTGAGCGACAGGCTTACGGCGGATCAGATCGACCACCAGGCGGGCCTTGCTGGGGGAAACACGCACGTACTTAGCGACGGCGCGAACCTCGGTGGCCTCAGTTTCAATAGACTTAGTTGCCATTTACGGTTAACCCCCTATTTGGCCTTGTGGCCACGGAACGTACGAGTCGGCGCGAACTCGCCGAGCTTGTGACCAACCATGGACTCGGTAACATACACGGGCACATGCTTGCGGCCGTCGTGGACGGCGATGGTGTGACCAACCATCTCGGGGAAGATGGTGGACGCGCGGGACCAGGTCTTCACGACGTCCTTCTTGCCAGCCTCGTTCATCGCGGTGATACGCGAGAGAAGGCGAGTCTCCACGAACGGGCCCTTTTTGAGACTTCTGCTCATAAGTGCTTTCTCCTAAAACTCGGTATCCGAAATTACTTCTTACGGCGACGAATGATGTGCTGGTTCGAGACCTTCTTCTTCTTGCGCGTACGAAGGCCCTTCGTCGGCTTACCCCAGGGGGTAACGGAGGGACGACCAGAGGTGTGGTTCTTGCCCTCGCCACCGCCGTGCGGGTGGTCGACAGGGTTCATGACGGTACCGCGGACGGTCGGGCGCACGTTCATGTGACGCTTACGGCCGGCCTTGCCGATGACGATGTTGGAGTGATCGGCGTTGCCGACCTCACCGACGGTGGCGCGGCAGGTAACGAGGATGCGGCGCATCTCGGAGGAAGGCATACGGACGATAGCGTACTTGCCCTCCTTACCCATCAGCTGGCAGGAGTTACCGGCGGAACGGGCGATAGCAGCGCCCTTGCCCGGCTGGAACTCGACGGCGTGGATGAGCGTACCGACGGGAATGTCGGCGAGGGGCAGAGCGTTGCCCGGCTTGATGTCGGCGTCAGAACCGGACATGATGGTCTGACCGACCTCGAGGCCCTTGGGGGCCAGGATGTAGCGCTTCTCACCGTCAGCGTAGTGCAGCAGAGCGATGCGAGCGGAACGGTTCGGATCGTACTCGATCGTGGCAACCTTGGCGGGCACGCCGTCCTTGTTGCGCTTGAAGTCGATCACGCGGTAACGACGCTTCACGCCGCCGCCCTGGTGGCGGGTGGTGATGCGGCCGTTGTTGTTACGACCGGCCTTCTTGGGCAGGGGCTCGAGAAGAGACTTCTCGGGCTTGGTGCAGGTGATCTCGGAGAAGTCGGAGATCGTCTGCCAACGCCTACCAGCGGAGGTCGGCTTAAGGTGCTTTACAGCCATTACAATCCCTTTCAATAGGAATCCGTTAGCCATCGCAGACAGGGATTCGAGGTTCTGCCTCGGGTGCGATGACACCGGACGTATACACGGTTCCGGGCGTGTCCATTTTATACGCCCAAAACCTTGAGCTCCCGCCTCCCCTATTTGGGAGGCATGAGCTCACTCAGCAGCAGCGAGTCTTAGGCCTGGTTGCCAAAGACCTCGATGGTGTCGCCCTCGGCCAGCGTGACGATGGCCTTCTTCCAAGAACGGGTCTTGCCGGCGACATAGCGCACGCGCTTGGTCTTGGGCTTGACCGTCAGGGTGTTCACGCGAACGACCTTGACGCCGAAGATCTCCTCGACAGCGTCCTTGATCTGATACTTGTTAGCATCCTTGGCGACCTCGAACGTGTACTTGTTCTGCTCCATGCCGGAGAAGGAACGCTCGGACACGATCGGACGGATGATGATCTCGTGGGCGGTCATTTATGCAAGCACCTCCCCGAAGTGAGCGGCGATGTCAGCGGGCATCAGCACAGCGTTGTTGTTGACGAGATCGTAGGTGTTGGCCTCGTCAGCGGTGATGATGAACGTCTTGGGAATGTTGCGGAACGACAGGTAGGCGTTGACGTCCTCATCGCGAACGATGATGGTCAGACGCTTGCCCTCAAGGCCGAGAGCCTTGAGCATGGCGACGGCAGCCTTGGTGGAAGGCTTCTCGAAGCCGTAGTCGTCGACGAGCACGAGCTCGCCATCGGCCAGCTTGGCGGACAGCGCGGAGCGCATAGCCAGCTTGACCTCCTTGTTGTTCATACGCTTAGCGTAGGAACGGGGCTTGGGGGCGAAGACAACGCCACCGTGACGCCACTGGGCAGCACGGATGGAACCCTGGCGGGCACGGCCGGTGCCCTTCTGACGCCAAGGCTTCTTGCCGCCACCGGAAACCTCAGAGCGGCCCTTAGCAGACTGGGTGCCCTGACGCCAAGAGGCCATCTGGCACTTGACGATGTGGTGCATAACGTGGATGTTCGGCTCGATGCCGTACACCTCAGCGGCGAGCTCGGCCTCGGCGACCTTCTTGCCCTCGCTGTTCTTTACTTCAAACTTTGCCATTTAAGTGTTCTCCTTGGTATGACGCTGGGCTAAATGGGCTGGGCCCTTAGGCCATACGGATGGCGACGAGACCATTCTTGGCACCCGGGACAGCGCCCTTGACCAAGATGAGGTTCTGCTCGGCATCGATGCGGACAACGGAAAGGTTCTTGACGGTAACGCGCTCGTTACCCATGTGACCGGCCATCTTGACGCCCTTGAGGACGCGCGCAGGATAGGCGCACTGACCGATAGAACCGGGGTGACGCTGGAAGTGAGAACCATGCGTCATAGGACCGCGGCGCTGACCCCAGCGCTTGATGCGACCCTGGAAGCCCTTACCCTTGGAGGTACCGATGACGTCGACCTTCTCGACATCAGCGAAATCAGCGACGGTGACGACCTCGCCGACCTTGTGCTCCTCGCCGTTCTCGACGCGGACCTCACGAAGGAAACGGACAGGCTCGACGCCGGCCTTGGCGAAGTGACCAGCCATGGGCTTGTTCACGTTCTTGGCCTTGATGTCGCCGAAACCAATCTGGACGGCGTCATAACCGTCGGTTGCCTGAGTTTTAACCTGCGAGACAGCGCAGGGGCCAGCCTGGATGACCGTGACGGGAACGACGTTGTCGTCCTCGTCCCAAACCTGGGTCATGCCAATCTTGCGGCCGAGAATCATGCTGATCAAGATATGATCCCAACTCTCGCGTGGTCTTGGGACAATGCGTACACCACCGAGCGTACGCCCCTAGAGGACCACTACTTACACGACGTGCTCCCCAGCCTTGTATTTCGCCCGGACTACCTGACAACCCTATTAAGCAGGCATTTTGTCCAGCCAGAATACTCCCCTGGTTACACACAGCTGATTAGTATACACGGCTGCGGGCGTATCCATCGAGATTCATATTTCACTCACATTGTTTACGCAGGTAAAGTGCGTGGAGTCGCCTGGGCTTGGCAGAGGGGCGGCGAAATATATTAAGTTTGCTGCTCTACAGTCCTGCGCAAGACGGAAAGCACATTAAGTGCTTTCCTTTGCGTGCGGAACTCGCGACAAACTTAATATATTTCGCCGCCCCTCTGCCAAGCTCGGGAGACGACACGTTGATGTCTGCTTAACTCT
>DBFZQW010000009.1:0-20739 GCA_048521445.1 Collinsella sp.
GCAACGTATAAGACGTTATAATGACCATAACGAAAAGGAGGAGGCAAGATGAATCAGATCATTCTCGCATCTCATGGCGGCCTGGCCGCAGGCGCCAAAGACACGCTCGAGATGGTTCTCGGCGACGTGTCGAACGTCCACGTCGTGTCGCTTGCTCGTGACGACAAGGAGCCCATCACCAATAAGGTTGAGGCTATGATCGCCACGTTCAACGCGGACGACACCGTCTATGTGTTGACCGATATGCTCGGCAGCTCGGTCAACAACAACATGGTCGAGCTTTCCAAGAACGGCACGAAGTTCACGGTTGTCAGCGGTTTCAACATCCCGTTGGCGCTCACGCTCGCTATGAGCCCCGTCCCCGTCAAGGGCGCCGAGCTCGCGGCCCTCATCAACGAGGCTCGCACCGGTCTGACCAACCCCAACGCACCGGTCGAGGCCGCCGCGGCTCCCGCCAAGAAGGCCAAGGCGTCCCGTCACAGCTTCGGTCCCGCCAAGATCGTCCTCGCACGTCTTGACTACCGTCTGCTGCACGGCCAGGTCGTCTTTACTTGGACCACCAAGGTTCAGGCCGAGCGCATCATCGTCGTCGACAACGCCGCCGCCAACGATGACATCAAGAAGGGCGCTCTTAAGCTGGCCAAGCCCCAGGGCGTGCGCCTGAACGTCTTCACCGTCGAGCGTGCCCTCGCCAAGATGGACAAGCTCAACACCCTCGGCGAGCGCGTCATGTTCGTCTTTGGCAACACGGCCGAGATGCTGCAGTTCTGCCAGGGCTACAAGCTCGACGCCATCAACCTGGGCGCCACCGCCAACCACGACGGTGCCGATCAGGTCGGCGGCAAGGACAGCTCCGTCTTCTTCGACGCCGCCCAGAAGGCCGACGTCAACCAGCTGCTCGACATGGGCATCAAGCTCTATGTCCAGCAGACCCCTACGTATCAGAGCGTCGACATCGACGCCAAGCTGTAATCAACCAGGCTTTTGCCTGACTGAAAGGAGAAGGGTATGAATACGTTCATCAGTGCGGTGCTCGTCGGCCTCGTCGGCGTGTTCTGCATGTGGGACTCCCGCCTGCTCGGTCGTCTTAACTTCGAGCAGCCCCTCGTTGGCGCTACGCTCGTCGGTCTGCTGCTGGGCGATGTGCCCACCGGCCTTGCCGTCGGTGCCGCCGTCGAGCTCGTGTCCATGGGCCTGGTGCAGGTCGGCGCTGCCGTTCCGCCCGATATGGTCCTGGGCGGCATCGTGGCCGCTGCCTTCGCATGCCTGACCGATGCTTCCGCCGAGACCGCCATGACGATCGCCATCCCGGTCGCCGTCCTGGGTCAGCTCCTCGGCATTGTCTTCCGTTCCATCATCGCCGCCCTCACCCATGTGGCCGATAGCGCGATCGATAACGGAAAGTTCAAGACCGCCTACCGTATGCACATCTGCGCCGGCTCCGGTCTGTACGCCATCATGTACTTCCTGCCGATCTTCCTCGCCGTCTTTGTTGGCACCGACCTGGTTCAGGCCATCGTCAACATGGTTCCCGAGTGGCTGTCCACTGGTCTTAACGTTTCGACCAAGATCATGACCGCCTACGGCTTGGCCCTGCTGCTCACCATGATGATCAAGAAAGGTATGACTCCGTTCCTGTTCATCGGTTTCCTGCTCGCCGCTTACCTCAACCTGTCCGTCATCGCGGTCGCTCTGATCGGTGTGTGCCTGGCTGTCGTCTTCATGGGCTTCAAGTTCAACGGTTCCCATGCAGCCGCCGGTGTCGATTCCGATTACGATCCGCTCGAAGACGACGAAGACTAAGGAGGAACACACTATGGCAACCGCAACCAAGGACGTGTCCCTGAACAAGAAGGTCAGCCAGTTCTTCTGGCGCTCCTGGGCCATCCAGGCCTCTTGGAACTACGAGCGTCAGATGAACATGGGCTTCCTCTACGGCATGGTTCCCACGCTCGATCGCCTCTATCCGGACGAGTCCGACCCCAAGCAGCTCGCTGCTAAGAAAGAGGCTTACCACCGTCACATGGCGTTCTACAACTGCACCCCGCAGACGAGCGCTTTCATCCTGGGCCTCGCCGCCTCCATGGAGGAGGAGTACGCCAAGGATCCCGAGAACTTCAACCCCGATTCGATTAACGCGGTCAAGACCTCTCTTATGGGCCCGCTTTCCGGCATCGGTGACTCCTTCTTCCAGGGCACCATCCGCGTTATCGCCTTTGGCCTGGGCGTTCAGCTGGCTCAGCAGGGCTCCATCATGGGCCCGATCCTGGCCATGCTCATCTCCATCGTCCCCGCCGTGCTGATCACTTGGTTCGCAGCCAAGATGGGCTATCAGGGCGGCCACGAGTACCTGAGCAAGCTTCAGGGCGGCGACCTCATGGAGAAGCTCATGTATGTCTGCGGCATCGTGGGTCTTATGTCCGTGGGCGGCATGATCGCTACGCTGATCGGCGCCACCACCCCGCTGCAGTTCGCTGACGGCACCGTTGTGATCCAGGACATCCTGGACGGCATGATGCCCCAGATGATCTCCCTTGGCCTCACCGGCCTTATGTACTGGCTTATCAAGAAGAACATCAACACCGGTTGGCTTCTCGTGATCGCCATCGTGGGCGGCATCGCCCTCTCCGCGGCCGGCATCCTGGCCTAGTCGCGACTAAGCGCCTAATCGCTTTCCCCCGGGGGCCTGCCTGGCATCCCATACCCCAGGCAGGCTTCCATCCCCAAAATGCGACAATGGGACAGTCCCTTTGTCGCATTCTCAACGGGCCGGCGACTCGGCCCAAACCACGGTAACCCTGCGAGCGCCCGGCAATGTGGCGCCGCAAAAATTGAAAGGAATGTGTCAGATGTACGAGATCGACCTTAACCTCCCTAAGCAGATCGTCGCTGACGTCCTGTCCAACCACGAGATCCACAGCGTCGCCTTCGTCGGCTGCGGTGCTTCCATGTCCGACCTTTACCCCGCCAAGTACTTCCTGGCCAACAACACGGACAAGCTGAACGTTCAGATCTTCACCGCTAACGAGTTCAACTACGACACGCCCTCCTGGGTCAACGAGCACACCTTCGTGATCACCTGCTCCCTCGGTGGCTCCACGCCCGAGACCGTCGAGGCCAACAAGACCGCCAAGAAGCACAACTGCCCGGTCGTCTCCCTCACCAACAAGGCTGGCTCCGCTCTGACCGTCGACGCCGACCACGTCATCGTTCACGGCTTCCACGCCAACTACGCTGCCAAGTGCGAGAAGCCTGGCTACGCCATCGCTCTTGCTGTCGAGATCCTTCAGCAGACCGAGGGCTATGACCACTACGAGGACATGATCACCGGCCTCACCAACGTCTTCGATCTCTGCGAGAACGCTGCTCAGCACTGCAAGAAGCTCGCCAAGAAGTTCGCCGAGGACTTCAAGGACGACAAGATGATCTACTTCATGGCTTCCGGTGCCTCCGAGAAGATGGCTTATTCTCACGCTGCCTTCCTGTTCACCGAGATGCAGTGGATCGACGCCGCCGCCTACAACACCGGCGAGTACTTCCACGGCCCGTTCGAGGTTTCCACCGAGGGTAAGCCCTACGTCTTCTTCATGTCCGATGGCGCTACCCGTCCGATGGACGCCCGCGCCCTCACCTTCCTTGAGCGCATGGGCGCCAAGGTCGCTCTGATCGACTCCAAGGACTACGGCCTGGCTGACGCCGTGCCCGCGAGCGTTGTCACCTACTTCAACCCGCTGCTGCACCTCGCCGTTATGCGCGAGTACGGCAACCAGATCGCCGAGGCTCGTCAGCACCCGCTGACCATGCGTCGCTACATGTGGAAGCTTTCCTACTAATCACAAGTAAGTAGACCTTACGGGTTGATTGAGAGGGGATGGGGTTTGCGCCCCGTCCCCTTTTTGCTTTGGGGAGGGCGTGTCTGTCGCGTCGCAAAGCCCCAGATAAAACCTACCAAAATAAACCTGTCCCTTTTTGGCAGGTGGGAGGAGATGCGTATGATCAAGGCAGTGCTGTTTGACATGGACGGCGTGCTGGTCGATACCGAGTGGTTCTACAACCGCCGCCGCGTGGCGTTTATGGAAGAGAAGGGGTTCCACTTTGATGAGATTCCCGATCTTTCGGGGTCTAACGAGCCCGCCATTTGGGAGGCGCTGGTGTCCGACGATGTTGAGCTGCGCGAGCGTCTGCGCGTGGAGTACAAGCAGGTCTACAGCCCGGTCCACCCCGTTCCGTATGCTGAGCTGCTCAACGAGCAGACGGAGCCGGTGATGCGTGAGCTGCACGAGCGCGGCGTGAAGTGCGCCATCGCAAGCTCGTCCTATCGCGAGCTCATTGACGAGCTGGTGGAGATTGCCGGTATCGCTGACGTGCTGGACTACACCATCAGCGGTCACGAGTGCAGTGCGTTTAAGCCCGACCCCGAGATTTACCTGCGTGCCATGGAGGCGCTGGGTGTGGAGCCTGCCGAGTGCCTGGTTATCGAGGACTCGCCTTTGGGCATCGAGGCCGGCAAGCGCTCCGGCGCCCGCGTCCTGGCACTGCGTCCGCACGAGGGCGTCAACCTCGATCAATCGCAAGCCGATGTCGTTATCGATAATCTGACCGACATTTTGGCCGCTTTGTAGTGTCGATTCACCGCAAGAAGCACGGGTTCACGCGTCTTTTGCTGCGGATTGGCTTAATTTGTCATCTATTTGGATCCGTTTGGCTTCGATTCGGACTAAGTGAGTAGACTTTTTGATGCAAGACGAGCACAAAGCGCATCTGCTCTAGTAAAACCGCAGGTCACAGGGGTGGCGGTTTTGGGTGTGCTCTGCAGGTCGCGTAAAGTCTACTCACTTGTAATTTGGGCCTTTGGTCGTGGGGTTGCTGGTCCCGCTTTGGTTGTCGAGAGAGGGTGAATTGAAGCGCCCCCGCACGCTCCATGCTACAATCGCGGACATACCCCACAACTACATCTGCCTTCGAAAGGAGCCTGCGTGGCGAACGCCATCGATCAGCTCACGGACCGAGTGCTCGTACTCGGCCGCCTCACCATCGTCCGCCGCGCTATTACTGCCGTGGCGGTCACGATTTCCGCCGTTCTCCAGACATTCCTGATCCAGGCGTTCATTCAGCCCGCCGACTTGCTTCCGAGCGGCCTCACCGGCGTTGCGGTCCTGCTCGATCGCGTTACCTCGCTGGGCGGCGTTCACATCGACATCTCGCTCGGTATGCTCGCGCTCAACATCCCCGTGGCGCTCCTATGCTGGAGCGGCATCAGCAAGCGCTTCGTCATCTTCTCGATGATGCAGGTCGTGCTCTCGTCGCTGTTCCTCAACGTCTTTCACTTCGCTCCATTTTTGGGCGACAAGATCATGCTAATCATTTTTGGCGGCGTGGTCTCGGGTCTGGGCGCTGCCATCGCACTTAAATCCGGCGCATCCACCGGCGGCACCGACTTTATCGCGCTGTGGGTTTCCAACCACACGGGCAAGACCATCTGGGGCGTCATCTTTGGTTTCAACTGCTTTATCCTGGCGATCTTTGGCTTTATGTTTGGCTGGGACAAGGCGGCGTATTCCATCGTGTTCCAGTTTATTTCGACCAAGACCATCGACAGTTTCTATCGTCGCTACGATCGCGTGACGCTGCAGATCACGACGCGCAAGGCAGACGAGGTCATGACTGCCTACGTAAACCATTTTCAGCACGGCATTAGCTGCGCCGAGGTCGTCGGCGGATATAGCCGCGAAAAGATGTACCTGCTGAACACCGTTGTCTCGACCTACGAGAGTCAGGACATTATCAAGCTGGTGTGCGACGTTGATCCCGGCGCCGTGATCAACGTGTTCCACACGCTCAACTTTGTGGGCGGCTGGTGGGGTGGTCATGTCGACGAGCCCATGCCCACGGCCGTTCCCGATCCCGACAAGCCCGCACGCATGGCCAGCAGGCAGGCGCGCCTCAGCGAGCAGGACAGCCTGCAGCAGGACGACGGCAAGTAGGGTTTTGGCATTTTGCCGGCCTGGCGCAATCCTTTCCGCTTGAGCCTCCCGAAAGCCTCGCTGCTTTCGGGAGGCTCTCGTTTGCCCAGATAAAACCTACCAAAATGAAGCTGTCGCTTTTTGGTAGGGAGGGTGTATCGTTTTATCATTATGAGGTAATATGAAACTAGACGTTATATACGTATTAGTTATTTCGATATTTCGATAAGAGTGATTAGATATGCCTGCGCCCAAAAATGCACCGCTTTACCAGCAGATTTACGACGAAATCAAGGATGCGATCGAGAAAGGTGTTTATGCACCCAAGGAACGTATTCCGTCCGAGCTTGAGCTAGCCGAGCAGTACGACGTGAGCCGCATTACGGTGCGCCGCGCTGTCGAGGAGCTGTGCTCCGATGGCTACCTGGTTAAGCAGCAGGGCCGTGGCACCTTTGTCTCCACGCCGCACATCAACCGTCAGTTTCACGCCTCGACGCTGCAGACGTTTACCGCGCTGTGTGCCAACAACGGCATGAAGGCCGGTGCGCATGTGGTCGATCGCCAGATTGTTCCGGCGCGTCAAAACGAGATGGAGTTCTTTGGCCTGCAGAAGGATGCGCTGCTGCTGCATATCAAGCGCGTGCGTACGGCCGACGGCGAGCCCATCTTTGAGGAGAACATCTTTGTGCCGTTTGATGCCTACCGCGAGCTGTTGACGGCCGATCTTGAGGACAAGTCGATTTTTGCCGAGGTCGAGCGTGTTGGCGGAACGCCGATTGTCTCGGTTGGCTACCGCACGGTCGAGGCCGTTCGTGCCAATACCGAGCAGGCGGCCGAGCTGGGCATTGCTCCGCACGATCCGCTGCTCAACCTGCGTGCCGGCTTCACGGGCCCCAATGGCGAGCCGGTCCTGATGGGTAAGCAGTACTACGTGGGATCGCGCTACGTTATGGTCATGTAGCTCTAGTTGCGCGGTTTTCCAAACCGCGCAACGGCTCGACGCTGCAAGCCCGCCAGAGCGGCAATCTGCCTTTCAACTTCGGCGGCATGACCAGAAGGTCAATGCCGCCTCGTTTCAAGGCACCTTGCTCGCTCTGGCGGGCTTTCGCTGTCCGCGCCAAAACATCGGCGTTGCCGGGCCGGCACTTGGGGACGTTCCTTTTCTGCCGGCACCTGGGGACACTCCTTAGCCGTTGGGGGCGTTCTTAAACGACTAGTCTGGGCGGCGGCCGTGTGCTGCTGTCCGCGTGGCGGCGTATAATCGGCGGCAGATGACTTGAACGTTAGGAAACCATGACCGATAGCATGCAGCAGATGGCGCTCGACACGCTCGGCGCCTATTTTGGCTACACCTCGTTTCGCCCGGGACAGGACCGCATGGTCGATGCGATCCTTGCCGGTCGTGATGCGCTGGGTGTTATGCCCACGGGCGCCGGCAAGTCCATTTGCTACCAGGTGCCCGCGCTCATGCTGCCCGGCATCACCTTTGTGGTGAGTCCGCTGCTGTCGCTTATGGAGGACCAGACCCGTGCGTTGCTCGCGGCGGGTGCGCGACCCAGCTATCTCAACTCCAGCCTTACTCCGGCCCAGCAAAACACCGTGCTCAAGCGGGCGCGCGAGGGCCGCTACCAGCTTATGTACGTGGCGCCCGAGCGCTTGCTCGAGCCGCGTTTTTTGGCCTTTGCGCAGGAGGCTGCGGGTTCCGCCGGCATTGGCGTGCCGCTCGTGGCCATTGACGAGGCCCACTGCGTAAGCCAATGGGGTCAGGATTTCCGCCCCGCCTACCTGCAGATTCGCGAGTTCATCGATTCCCTGCCTCAGCGCCCCATCGTGGCGGCCTTTACCGCTACGGCGACCGAGCGTGTGCGCGCGGACATTCAGCAGATGCTTGGCCTGCAAAACCCCGCGACGGTAGTGACGGGCTTCGATCGCAAGAACCTCTACTTTGGTTGCGAGGAGATGGGCGACAAGGCCAAGACTGCCTGGGTGCGCGACTACGTGATCGCGCATTCGAGCGAGAGCGGCATCGTGTATTGTTCGACCCGCAAGACAGTTGATGCGCTGGCGGGCGAGCTTGCCGAGGCGCTGGGCCCCAGCGGCATTCGCGTTGGCCGCTACCATGCCGGCATGGGCAACGACGCCCGTCGCCAAAGCCAGCGCGCCTTTATCGACGACGATATCCAGGTGATGGTTGCCACCAACGCCTTTGGCATGGGCATCGACAAGCCCAACGTGCGCTACGTGATCCACAACAACGTGCCCGAGAGCATCGAAGCCTACTACCAGGAGGCGGGCCGCGCCGGCCGCGATGGCGACCCGGCCAGCTGCTACTTGCTGTGGAACGGCAACGATTTTCGCATGCGCCGCTTTCTGATCGACCGCGGCGATGCTGCCGATGAGGCGCTCGACGACGAGCAGCGCGCGTGGGCGCTCCAGAATCGATATCGTCTGCTCAGCCAGATGGAGGGTTACTGCAATACCACCGGTTGCCTGCGCGAATACATGCTGCGCTACTTTGGCGACGAGGCCGCGGCCGAGCATGCCGCGGCTGGTACGGGCAGCGCCGCCACGGACGAGGCCGAGGGCTGCGGCAACTGCAGCAACTGCCTCACGCAGTTCGAGGTCGAGGACGTCACCGATATGGCCCGCGCCGCCGTGCGCTATGTGGCCACGCGCCCCATGCGCTTTGGCAAATCGCTGGTCGCCGACGTGCTCCATGGCGGCAACACCGAGCGCATTCGCCAGATGCATCTGGACGAGGACCGCGGCTACGGTGAGCTGTCGAGCGAATCGGTCGGGCGCATCAAGGACATCATCGGCCAGCTGTGCGGCCGCGGTTATCTGGCCACCTCGCAGGGGCAGTACCCGGTCGTGGGGCTGGGTCCGCGTGCCGGCGAGGTCGAGGACGAGGCGTTCGCCTTTACCGTTAAGCGTCGTGCGTCCAAGCGCAAGGCCTCGGCCCGCGCCCGCCGCGCCGTCGATCTGCTGCGTGAGGAGGCTGAGCTGGATCAGCGCCCGCGTGTTGGCGACGATGCCGAGCTGTTCGAGCGCCTGCGTGCCCTCCGCAAGGAGATCTCGACGGAGCTGGAGATGGCGCCGTACATGGTCTTTTCCGACAAGGCCCTGCGCGGCCTGTGCCGCCTACGCCCACAGACGCGCGACGAGCTTATCCAGGTCAACGGCATCGGCGAGAAAAAGGCCGACGCCTTTGGCGAGCAGTTTATGGCGGCGATTGAAGAGTTTGAGTCCGAGCATGCACGGAATGGAGCATAACGATGGCATCCGATGATAAAACCGAGCGCACTGAGGTGTCCGCTGTGCCGCTGTACCAGCAGGTTATGGACGACCTAAAGGGCGAGATCGCGCGTGGCGTGTACGCATCCGGCTCGCGCATTCCTTCCGAGATGGAGCTCGCTAAGTCCTATGGTGTGGGACGCGTCACCGTGCGCCGCGCCATCGAGGAGCTGTCGCGCGCGGGGTATCTCAACCGCCAGCAGGGGAGGGGCACGTTCGTGTGCGCGCCCAAGCTCAAGCGCAAGATTGTCCAGAAGGGTGACGTTCAGAGCTTTTCCGAGGGTTGCGCTGCCAACGACATGGTGGCCGGAGCACGCCTGGTGTCGCGCACGGTGGTTGCGGCGACGCGCGAGGACGCGGCGTTTTTTGGGGTGGAACCCGGCTGCGAGCTCATCGTGGTCGAGCGTGTGCGCACGGCAGACGGCGTGCCCGTCATGCTCGAGAACAACGCCTTTGTGCTGGCTGACCATCCCTATCTGCAGACGCTTGCCGACGAGGACCTCACCGATAACTCAATCTTTGCGCTCGTTGCCGAGCATTCGGGCCGCGCGCCGCTCAAATCCGACCCTTGTACCGTGGAGATTGCGCTTGCCGACGCTCAAGTCGCGCCACTGCTCGAGATCCCGGTCGGTGAGCCACTCTTCTATATGGAGGCGTACTTTACCGATGCGGACGAGCGGCCCTTGCTGCTTGGGCGTCAAAAGATTGTGGGCTCGCGCTACGTGTTCGACATCTAACGTCTATAGATAGAACAATATAGAACAAATTTGCCGAGATGACTTCACGGGCTTTGTTACACGTGTTATAAATAGGACAACATAGGACGATAGCAGGTACGAGCCGCCGTCGCTCAAAGCCGCCCCACAAGGAGGAACATCAGGATGAACGCACATGATCTGGTTCAGGAAATCATCGAGCGCAAGGGTAAGATTGAGAATGTCTTTTGGATTGCTTGTGGCGGTTCGATGATTGACCTGATGCCGGCCAACGAGCTGCTCAAGCGCGAAGCCACCACGTTTACCTCGACGGTCTACACGGCACGCGAGTTTTGCCTGATGGCCCCCAAGAGCCTAGGGCCGAAGTCGCTCGTTATTGCCTGCAGCCACAGCGGCAACACGCAGGAGGTCGTCGACGGCTGCGAGATGGCGCTGGCTGCCGGCGCCGAGGTCGTTGCCCTCACCGACTGCGAGGGCTCCAAGATCGATAACGGCAAGTGGACCACCTGGGTCTATCCGTGGGGCGAGGGCGTGTCACAGGTCGAGGTGCCGCAGGGCATCGGCGCTCTGATCGCCGCCGAGCTGCTCGACCAGCAGGAAGGCTACGAGGCACTCGCTGACATGTACGAGGGCCTTAAGCAGATGGATGCGCTGCTGCCCGCCGCCCGCGAGAAGGTCAACGCTGAGCTGGGCGATCGCTTTGCCGAGCTCTGCCAGCAGCACAAGTTCTTCTATATCCTTGGTTCCGGCCCCAACTTTAGCCAGACCTATGCCATGGCCATCTGCTCGCTCATGGAGATGCAGTGGCAGCACTGCTGCTACATCCACTCCGGCGAGTACTTCCACGGCCCCTTCGAGGCCACCGAGCCCGGCGTGTTCTACTTTGTGCAGCTCGGATCGGGCGAGTGCCGCCCCATGGAGGAGCGCGCGCTGGCGTTCCTCAACACGCATACCGATACGGTAATGGTGCTCGATGCACTTGAGTACGGCGTGGGCGAGGTGCCCGCCAGCGTGCGTTCGTACCTGGAGCCGATCTTCTTCTACAACATGAGCTGCGAGCTGCGCGCCGCCCGCGGAAAGGTGTTCGACCACAGCCCTGAGATTCGTCGCTACATGGGCATCGAGCAGTACTAAGTAACGGGAAAAGTATTCACCTTCGATTCGCAGGGGCACTGCGTGAGTCAAAAAAGCGGGCCGCGCCGGTGGGTTCCGGCGCGGCCCGCTTAGTATCGCGCATAGATTCGCAAGGTTGCGGTAGCCAGCGGCTTACTTGACGTCGTAGGCCTCGGCATCCCACCAGTCGAGCTGGTCGATGTTGTCGCGGATGTGCTGGCAGCTCTTGTGGAAGCCCTCGAGCTCGTACTCGGACAGGTCGAGCGTGTAGACCTCCTCGACGCCCTCGGCACCGATCACGCACGGCAGGGAGGTGAAGATGCCCTCCTCGCCATACTGGCCGGTCATAAGCGTAGAGGCCGAAAGCACGGCGTGCTCGTTGTGCAGCACGGCAGCGCAGACGCGCGCGGCGGAGTTGGCGACGGCGTACTCGGTGCACTGCTTGCCCTGGTAGGTTACGTAGCCGCCCTTGCGTGCAAGCTCCTCGACCTCCATGTGGTCGAAGGCGTACTTGTCAGGGTTCTCGGCCTGAAGTTCGTTGAGGCTCTTGCCGGCGATGGTTGCGGCCTTAAAGGCGGCAAGCTGGCTAAAGCCGTGCTCGCCGATCATGTAGGCGTCGATGGACTTAGGGCTCACGCCGACCTTCTTGGAGATCTCGGTGCGCAGGCGGGCGGAGTCCAGGCCGCAGCCCGAGCCGATGATCTTCTTGGGATCGTAGCCGGTCAGGTGCCACAGCTCGGTGCACACGACGTCGCAGGGGTTGGAGATGCTCACGAAGATGCCGTCAAAGCCGGCGTCGACGATGCGCTTGGCAAAGGTGCGGGCGGCGTCGGTGGTAAAGAACAGCTCGCCGTCGCGGTTGCCGGCGGCCAGCGCGACCTTGCCGGCGGCGTTGACAATGACGTCGCAGCAGGCAAGCTCCTCGTAGTGGTCGTAGCAGTTGACGATCTTGGTGTTGTACGGGACAAACGAAAGGGAGTCGCGCAGGTCCTGGACCTCGGACGTCACCTTGGCCTCGTTGATATCGCACAGGTACAGCTCATCGGCAATGCCCTGCATGAGCAGGCTGTTGGCGACATGTGCTCCTACGTGGCCCTGACCGACCACACCGATCTTACGCGTCTGGTACATATGAGTATCCTTTCGGCCGAGTTTTTCGCGTCGAACCATTGTAGCGTCCTGCCACCACTTTGCTAGACTAAAGCGCCGCAGATTTTTGGGACATGCCTTAATCTCTACTTTTGGAGTGATTTGGGCCGCTGACGGCATCGCCGGGCGATGTGCTCGCGCGGACGGGGCCGCTCGTTGTACCATAGCTGCAACTGACTCATAAGGAGCATCCATGCCCATTCGCATTCCCGACGCCCTCCCTGCCGCCGCGCAGCTCGAGAGCGAGAACATCTTTGTCATGACCGAGTACCGCGCGCTGCACCAGGACATCCGTCCGCTGCGCGTGCTCATCCTCAACCTCATGCCCACCAAAATCGCCACCGAGACGCAGATTATGCGCAAGCTCTCCAACACGCCGCTGCAGGTGGAGGTGGACCTGCTGCGCACCAAGACGCACGAGGCCACGCATGTGAGCGCCGGCCACCTGGAGACGTTCTACCGCACGTTCGATGACATCCGCGACATCCACTACGACGGCCTGATCATCACGGGTGCCCCGGTGGAGCAGATGCCGTTCGAGGAGGTCGACTACTGGCCCGAACTCTGCCAGATCATGGATTGGTCCACCACGCACGTACACTCTACGCTGCACATTTGCTGGGGCGCGCAGGCCGGCCTGTACCATCATTACGGTATTCAGAAGCACGACCTGCCGGCAAAGGCGAGTGGCGTGTTCGAGCATTATCTGGTGAAGCCGCAAAGCCCGCTGGTCCGTGGCTTTGACGACCGTTTCTATGCCGTGCATTCGCGCAACACCGATGTGCGTCGCGAGGACGTGGAGGCCGAGCCGCAGCTTGAGGTCGTGGCCGTGTCCGACGAGGTGGGCCTGTACATCGTCAAGTCGACCGACAGCCGCCGCTTCTTTGTCTTTGGGCACCCCGAGTACGATACCGACACGCTGCGCTTGGAGTACGAGCGCGACGTGAAGCGCGGGCTCAACCCTCAGGTGCCGGCGCATTACTTCCCGGGCGACGACCCCACCGCCGAGCCGCGCAACGTCTGGCGCAGCCAGGCTCAGTTGCTCTACACCAACTGGCTCAACTACTACGTCTACCAGACCACGCCCTACGACCTGGCCCGCGCCGGCGAGGAGCACTAGGCTGCTGCGAGGCGCGCCGGCGGCTAGGCGCTGATGATGTTGAGCAGCGGTAGGTCGTGGGCATCGGTGGGGATGTGGTCGACGCGCTGTTCGTCAAAGGCAATGCCGACGATTTGACATACGGGTGAGAGCATGGGCAGGTAGCGGTCGTAGCAACCGCCGCCGTAGCCCAGGCGCGCGCCGGTTTGATCGAAGGCCACGAGCGGCGCAACAATCATGTCGAATGCTTCGGCAGGCACGATAGGGAAGCGGCTGCTGTCGATGTCCGTGGCTGCGAAGGCCCGCGTGGGGTGGACGATAAACGGTGCCACGGACGCATCGTCGGCGGCAACTGCCCGCATGCACATGCGCTGGCCACAAGCTGCGGCATCAATTGCCGAGAGCATGCACGGATAGGCCACGCGCCAGCCGCGTTTGGCGGCCGCAGCGGCAAACGCGGCTGGGTCGACCTCGGAACCCATTGCGGCATAGACGGCAACGGTGCGCGACGCCGCGGCATCCAAGCGATCCGACAGCTCAACCAGCCGTGCACAGATATCAGCAGACTTCGCCGCCCGCACATCCAAATCGAGAGCATCGCGCCGAGCAATCACCGCCCTCCGCAACTCAGCCTTATCCATCCCAGCCTCCTCTAGTAAACCTGCCAAAAAGGGACAGGTTTATTTTGGCAGGTTTTATCTGGGCAAACGTCGAAGCCGCCACAAAGGCGCCCTTTGTGGCGGCTTCGACTCGACGTTGGCTTCACAGCGCCGCAGCGATCGCTTCAGTCACAAACTTATTGAGTGACTCACCCTTCTTTGCCGCTGCCAGCGCTGCTTGCTTGTGGAGCTCAGAGCCCGTTCTTACGTTGAACGAGCCCTTAAAAGCCCGCTCGGGTTCCTTGCCCTTCTCGGCGCAAAACTCAAGGTAATCGTCGATGGCGTCGTGGAAGCATTGCTCCACTTCTTCGGCCGTGGAGCCTTCGAATACGATTGCGTCCCTAATGCCGGCGACCATGCCTGTTAGCACATGCTGTTCGGCATCGAACTCGACCGGGGCGAAATAACCCTTGTATGCCAAAACGTTACTCATGACTACCTCCGACATCTTGCAGAAAGCGAACGATGTTTCGAATGGCCCCCGCTGTCAATTCGTCAGATGGATGAGGCGCGTGCATTACGAACATCCTGCCATCTGATGGCCTGTAGAAGCGAACACGCGATCCGGATGTCTTACCTTTGCTGCCCATTTCAAAGCCATACGAAGCCATGACTTTTATAAAATCCGCATACCGATACGTCGAAGGGCAGCTAAACAGTTGGGCGATGAGTTTATCGGTCCGCGTCATCCCGCCTCACATTCTGCAACTATATTCTAGTTGCAATTTCAGTTCGTTGCAAGCACCTCTACTATAGAACATGTGTGCGTATAGAACAAGTGTTCGAACTACCACGAAGGGCGCCTGTGAACTGCGACCTTCGTGGTAGTTTTGCTTGCCGTGCCTTAGCCCAGCAGGTCGACTACGTTGAAGCCGGCGCTGCTCTTGGCGATGACGTCGCGGCCGCCAAAGACACAGGTGGGCGATTCAGCTGCGATGCGCGTCACGTCGGCGTCGAGCGAGCGCAGCTCACCGGGCGTGGCGGCGAGCATCTGGGCGCGACGCTCCTCGCGCGCATGCGAATCGAGCCCGGCCAGGTAGGTCGTGTTGCGGCGCTTGGTGAGCGCATACGGCTTCACCGGCGCGTCCATGCCGCTCACGCAGCTCACGATAAAGCCCTCAAAGGCGGCCTCGTCGGGCTCAAAGCTGCCAAGCCATGCACCCGCGCGCTTCACGCGCTCAATCGAAGGATCGATTGCCGGGTCGCGGTAGGTGTAGAACGCCGCCTGACGCTCGCCGGCCGCGCGGAATCCGCAGCCGTACGCGCCGCCCTTCACGCGGATCTCGTTCCACAGGTAGTCGTAGGAGAGTGCGTTGGCGGCAACCGCCCAGGCGCCCGTCACGTCAATGCCCAAGCGACGCGGGTCGCACGCGCTTGCCGCAAAGCAGATGTCGCTAGGGATGACAAAAGCCTCGTGGCGGTCGCACGGCGTCGGCACCACGAGCGCGTCGCGGCCGGCATCGGCGCCGTCGCCAGCTCCCAGCCCCAAGTCGCCCGCGGCGGCCCAGTACGCGTTAAAGTCCTCATCGCTGCCGGTAAAGCTCGCCAGGCAGCCATCGGCCACAAAGATGCGCTCCGCCAGCTCAGCAAGCTTGGTACGCAGCCCGTCCACGCGCTCGTCAAAGTGCTCGAGCAGATCGCGCAGGAACAGGTAGAAGTCCACGCCCGAAAGCTGCTCGCGCACCACGGCCGAAGGCGAGCTGTAGCTCATCGCGCGACCGAGCGCCGCCGAGTGGCCGTTGTTGATAAAGCCCTGCTCAAGCCCAATGCGAATTTGCGTGAGCACGTCGCGCATGCGGTCGGCGTCGGCGTCTGCCAAAAGCGTGCTCGACCATACCTCGCGCGGTAGACTCGCTAGCGCGTCGATCTTCTCGGACAGGGCGCCGGCGCTCACCAGCAGGTAGGGGCGCACGCCGTCCACTTCGGGCTGGGTCATGACCTCGGTCGTAAAGCTCAAAAAGCCCAGCTTGCCAGCGAGCAAGTTGTCGAGCTCCTCGGCCGAGTGCTCGCGCGTGGGCAGCTGCTTAAGCAGGCGGCAGAGCAGTGTCACATAGGGCAGGTCCTCAAACGTGACGCAGCTCAGGTCGAAATACTGCATGGCGTAGGCCAGGCGGTTGGTGGGGATGCCGTGGCGCAGGCAGGGGATGGGCGCGGTCGTGTCCACGACCAGCGGCGGCTCGGGGCGCGCCTCGCCAATGTCGGACACGCGCAGGCGCGGCAGCGTGGCCTTGGCCTCGGGCGTGTCTTCCGCCTCCTGCGCGGCACGCAGCGCGGCCGTGCGCTCGACCACGTCGGCCAGCTCGGCATCGGTCATGGCATCGCGCTTGGCTGCTAGCTCGGCGGCCTCGGCACCCTCCGAACCCTCGGCGGCGTCCACCGGCACCAGCTCGACCAGCGCCATATGGTCGTTGTCCAGCACCAGCTCGCGCAGCAGGTCCTCAAAGTAGCTGCCGTCCAGCTCGCCGCGCAGCTCCTCGTACACCGGGCCGTACTTGAGCGCCAACGTCGCGGCGTCGTCATCGTAGAGCCAGGTGCTCAGCGCGTCGCACGCAATGGCCACGCCATCGGCGATACCGTAGTCGCGCTGGCGCAGGTCGTATTCGTTGCTGCTGATGATGGCTTCCAGGCGCTCGCGCGGAACGCCGTGCTCGCACAGGTCGCGGCAGGCGCCCTGGAACACACGACGCAGCTCGCGCGCCACGCCGGGCTGCGCGTTTTGCAGCATGATGAGCTCGTAGGGCTGCAGGCTCTCGGCTGCGGTGTAGCTCACCACGTTGCCGCCCAGGCCGGCGGCCAGAATGGCCTTCTTAACCGGCGCTTCGTTGGAGCCCAGCAGTGCCTCAAACAGAATGTCCGCCGCGATCGTGCGCTTGCGGTCGAGCGCGCTGCCCAGCACCAGACCCAAGCCCACCAGGGCGTTTTCGGGCGTGGTGGCCATCTCGACGCGCTTGTACTCGCAGGTCACGGGCGCCTGCACGTCCAGCGGATTGGGCGCCAGCGTGGATGGGTCCTCGCCGGCGGCGACGGCAGCGTCCATGCGGCGGCTCGCAGCACTCGGCTGCGACAGATAGCGCTCGTCCAAAAACGCCAGCGCGCGGTCCACGTCCAGGTCGCCGTAGAGTGTGATGTAGGAGTTGGAAGGATTGTAGTGGCGCGCGTGCGTGTCCAGGAACTGCTCGTAGGTGAGCGCGGGGATTGCGCGCGGGTCGCCGCCGCTTTCGTGCGCATAGGCGGTGTCGGGATAGAGCGCGGCGTTGACGGCGTCGTCCAGCACGCTCATGGGGTCGGACAGCGCGCCCTTCATCTCGTTGAACACCACGCCGTTATAGCGCAGCGTGCCCTCGCGCAGGCTCGCGCCGCCGCCCTCGCCCTCGGCGCCCTCCGGCAGGTCCAGCTCGTAGTGCCAGCCCTCCTGCTCAAAAATGGTGGGTTTGGCATAGATGGCCGGGTTGAACACCGCGTCCAAGTACACGTCCATCAGGTTGTACAAATCCTGCTCGTTGGTGGTGGCAACGGGGTAGATGGTCTTGTCGGGGTAGGTCATGGCGTTGAGGAACGTCTGCATGGAGCTCTTGATCAGGTCGACAAACGGCTCCTTGACGGGGAACTTGGCCGACCCGCACAGTACCGAGTGCTCAAGAATATGGAACACGCCGGTAGAATCGGCCGGCGGCGTCTTAAAGCCAATGGCAAAGGCCTTGTTTTCGTCGTCGCACGCCAGGTACAGCAGGCGAGCACCCGAGACAGTGTGGCGCAGCACGTAAGCGTCCGAGTCGAGCTCGGGCACGGTCTCGCAGCGCTCGACGGCAAAGCCGTGGCGGGTGGTGCCGGGCACCAGCAGCGCGGCGGCAGCGGCGCGAGGGTCGGTTGAGGTGGTGGGCATATGCAGTCTCCTTTGACGCCCCAGCGGGGGCGAATCGAGTCGAATCCTCGAGAGTATACCCATATGGGGCCGCGGCACTGCGGCGAACTGGCGGCAATGCTGGCTGATTGTCGACCGCCCGCGGTTCGCCTACCGCACAAGCGAGGAAATCCGGACGCGCGAGCGTGGAAAATTGGACACTCGCCAAACGAGAGTGGATATTCGGACACCTATCGAACGAGAATGGATATTTGGACGGAATCTGCCGCAAAAGCCCCAAAAACCGTCCAAATATCCACTCTCGATATCCGACCGTCCGAAAATCCTCGCTCGTACGGTGACGGCTACGGCAAGGCGTCATCGCCGGATCGGCAATGGCTCTGCCGGACGACTTATTCCTGCGCAGCCTCGTGCTCGTCCAACAAGAACAGCCTAAGAACCAGCTTGATGACATTTCCCGGTTTGACTTCAGCCGTGCCAAAGATGCTGCGCTCGGCGAGCTCGCTGCAGTATGCATAGATGTCGCGGATAAGGTCCGCGCCCGAAAGCGTAAACATGTAGCCTGCGTCCGAAAGCGCATTGGGCGCGGCGGGCAACTTGGCCATGTGGCAGAACGTTTGCAGGTCGGGCGCCATAACATTCTGGTAGTCGAGGTGGCCGCTGGCATCCTGTTCGGCAAGCTCCAATTGGCGCACAAAATCCAGTGCCGCCGCTAACACAAAGCTCGGTGTAGGCGCATTGACGTCCTGAGTGGTCGCCACAAGCCTGCTCGCCGCCTGCGTGACAAGCCAAGCGACCTCGCGCTGGCAGCGCACGGCCTTGCGCGTAACCGGCTTGATGGACGAAGAAGAAACGCTCCCCTTAGGCGGATTCGAAGCAGCCATAAGGCCCTCCCATGAACGACCCGGTCCAACAAGCCCGGATGAAACACGTGCTACATCAGTATACAGGGAAGTGGGGCAGCGGGGTACAAGCGCGCCAGCGGCAAACCGAGAGCATCAACGATGTGCCGATCGCGGAATGAGATCTCGTAATAATTGACTCTCGGCCATATTATTGAGGGGCATGACTCGCGTTCGTATGGTTGTAGGTGCTGGCGATGAACGACATTGACCTTGCTGTTCCGCTGATGGATGGACCAAGCTATGACCGCGCCTGCAGTCTCGTGCCTTCCGAATACGTTGAGGCATGGGAGTGGTTTCTGGGTGAGGAACAGCGCGGCGGTGTTTGGACCAGCCTTCCGCACCACACCAAGGAAGATAGCCCTCAGTATCAGTATCGTTTGAGAATTGGCTCGGACTTCTTTCCCGTAACGCGGGATTCAGGGATCTTCTGGCCGGGCCAGGACCGGGTGAAGCAAGATCCAAATAAGATCTTTGCGCTTTCGGTCCATAACTCTAAAAAGAGCTTCTACACCGATGTGCCTCCGCTCTATTTGGACGATGGTACGTGGGTCATTAAGTACTCGGTTCAAGCGCCGGGTACCGTTGGTTTTCGAGACCAGAATTACAACCGTAAAATGCTCAACTGCATGGAATGTGGCGTTCCAGTCGGAGTCATATTTGCAACCGAGGTGGGCTACAAGGTGCTCGGCCTTGCATTTGTTGAACGGTTCGAGCCCGAAAACGGATGGTTTGTTCTGCACGGTCCTGTTCATAAAGGCGGACCGGACCCTCGTTTTGCGCCCGACATGAGTTATCTGAAGCACATACCCGTCGATATTGAGTTTGCCGGACAGGGTACGACCGACGACGAAAAGGTCCGCTATGCGTTAAGGCGCGAGCGATTGGGGCAGCAATGGTTCCGCAAGCAGCTCGTTGCCGCCTATGATGGCCGTTGCGCGGTGTCGGACTGCGGCGTCAGCGAAGCTCTGGAGGCTGCACATATCGAGAATTACTCGGGACCCAAATCGCAGGTTGCCAGCAACGGCATTCTGCTTCGGCGCGATCTTCATTCCCTATTTGATGCTCACCTGATTTCGTTTGAGCCTGTTTGCGGCGAATATCGGCTGTGCGGATCGTACCTGCTGGATAAGACCGACTACGTTTCCTTTGCGGGTGCGACGCTAAGGCAGCCGAATGAGCGTCAGTGGCGACCCAATACGGTGTTTCTTGAGGCTCATCGCATTGAGTTCGATCGCTCGGAAAAGAAGCGTGAAAAGGCGGGGCTTCTGCCGTATTAGCGTATTTGGCTTTGGCATTCTTTGACGATCGTGTTGTTTGATCGGATCGCGTGGCGATGCAATCTCGCGCACGCCTGCCGGTGCATGCTCTTCCTGTTTTGTATAGCGAGAGGGGAGCGTGTATGAGCTGGCGAGGCGATATTGCGATGGGGAAGTACGGAAAACTGCCGTGTGCCCTTATCGACAATAATATGTTTCCGAGCGTAGAGGTTGATTGCGGGTCGTTTGTCGTCGCCTGCCCTTGCTGCGGCTCGCAAATACCGTGTCTCGACATTCGGTTCATCGATGCGCGTGACAGACTCAGCGACGAAGTGAGAAAACAGACAGGCGTTCATATGCCGGTGTATCCGGAGAAATGCCCTGTTTGTGGCCTCGATATCGTGTATGACGCCGGCGACGAGGGATAGGTGATGCGGAGGAGCTGGCTGTGAAGGCATCTCCGTCCCTACAAATAAACCCCCTCACCGAGTTGCCTGTGGAACTCGGCGTGATGGTCGCGTGCCCAGGTAAAGAGCGCCTGGTCAAAGTCGGTACGCGCGGCCGGGACGCCAAAGACGCCGACAACTTCGACGCGCACAAACTCCAGTGCCGGCAGCTTGTTGATGGCAGTGAGGGCAAACGGGGACGAGGGCTCCTCGAACAGATAGCGGCTGCCTTGCAGCGCGTCGCAACTGGTGCACGTGTTGCCGAGCGACGGGGCTT
>DBFZQW010000010.1:0-17541 GCA_048521445.1 Collinsella sp.
ATGTCGGCGCAGACCTTGAAACCGCCCATCCACTTAGCGGCACCAGCGGTGCACTGAAGGATCAGCGGAGACTTGGCCTCCTCGGCGGCCTGGAGAATAGCCAGGGTCCACTCGAGGTTGTTGGTGTTGAAGGCACCGAGACCGTACTTGCCGGCCTCGGCCTTCTTGAGCATGTCTGCTGCGTTGACGAGCATAAAAGAAACCTCCTGTAAGGTTGCTCCGATAACGCCTGAGATTTTACCACGACATACCCGAGCATAAACGTTCGTTTGTTCACGAATACCATCCGATTGGACAAATTTTGACCGTTTGCCCCACAGAATCGACCCACTGGGGAAAATAGCTTGACGATTGAGCGGTCTTCGTGGTTCGAAAGACGGTTTCGAGCCTACATCTGCATAAACGGATTCTGCATAAGTTCGCGCGCCATCGTGGTCGAATCGCCATGGCCCGTCAAGCAAACGGTATCGGGCGGAAGCGTCTTGGCAAGTTTGGAGAGCGAGCGCATAATCGCCGCCTCGTCACCGCCGGAAAGATCGGTACGACCGTGGCTGCCCGGGAAAAGCGTGTCGCCCACAAAGGCGATGTTCCCCTGCTCGGTGGCAGCAAACAAGACGATCCCGCCCGGCGTATGCCCTGGTGTCTCGATCACCTGCAGGCAGATATCTCCCACCTCGAGAGTATCGCCCTCGGCGAGCAGGCGCGTCGGCTCCCCAGGGTCGGGCGTCTCAATGCCCCACATAGCTCGCTGTTCCTCGATGTTCGCATGCGGCACCGCCACATCCTTAGCACACAGCTCATACTGACAGCCCTCGCCAACGGTAGTTCGCACGCCGGCAATACCACCAACATGATCGGCATGGCCATGAGTGCATACAGCGCCAAGCATGTGTACGCCGGGATGCTTAGCTCGAATATGCTCCACCAGGCGCTCGCCTTCCCATGCGGGGTCGATAATCACACACTCATTGTCCGAAATAACAGCATAGCTATTGGTCTGAATGGGACCGTTTACAAGCGTCTCGATCTCGACCGATCCCTTGGGAGTTAAATCCAAGGATACAGCGCTCATATCCCTCTCCTCTCTATAGAACTCGAGGCATCGAACGATGCCTCGAGTGTAGCGAATATCGATAATGTGGCACGTTCGTCGCGACTAAACGCGGCGCTTAAGCTGGGCTCCACCCTCGCCGGGCATCAGGCGGCGCGCGTCGTAGACCGAGTCAACGCTGCTGATAGAGGCCAGCAGCGGATCCAGGCCACTCGCGTCCGAGATCTCGACCATAAAGCGCAGGGTTGCAATACCCTCGCGGTTAGTCGACGTGGCGGCAGAAAGGATATTGCCGCCCGCATCGCCAATGGCAATGGTGACATCCTTGAGCAGGCCCATGCGGTCCAGGCATTCGACCACGATCTCGACCTGGAAGAGGGTGTCGGCAGCGCCGTCCCACTCCACTTCGATCATGCGCTCGGGATGCTCCATAAGACCCTTGACGTTGGGACAGTTGGCGCGATGCACCGAAACGCCACGGCCGCGCGTGATGAAGCCGACGATATCGTCGCCCGTCACCGGATTGCAGCAATGCGCCAGACGAACCAGCAGCCCGCTGTTGCTCTCGCCCTTGACGAGAATGCCGTTGCTGGCGCTCTTGCCGCGCTTTTGCGGCTTGCGGTTGGAGCCGCGGGCCGGCTGTTTCACGACCTCGGCGATAGCCTCGGCCTTGGTGACCTGTTCCTCGGGCTTGGGGTCCAAGATTTGCTCGACCTTGTTACCCACAGCGCGCGGGGCAACCTTGCCGGCGCCGACGGCGGCAAACAGGTCCTCGAGCTGCTTGTAGTTAAACTGCTCCGCCACGGCGTTGAGCGCACGCGTGGATCGCGGCGTAGAGATGCCATACCCGCGCTTGCGCAGGTCCTTGGCCAGTATATCGCGGCCGGCAGCAGCGTCGTCGTCCTTGGTCGCGGCGGCAAAATAGCGGCGGATCTTTGACTTGGCTGAAGGTGTCTTAACGATCTTGAGCCAATCACGCGACGGCTTGGAACTCTTGTTAGTCAGGATCTCGACACGGTCACCCGTCTTAATCTCGTGCGTGAGCGGAGCCACCGCACCGTTGATCTTAGCGCCGACGCAGTGGTTGCCCACCTCGGTGTGAACGGCGTAGGCAAAGTCGAGCGGCGTGGAGCCGGCACGAAGCGCCATGACCTCGCCCTTGGGTGTAAAGACAAAGATCTCCTGGTCGAACAGATCAACCTTCAGCGAATGCAGGTATTCCTTGGCGTCCGTAATCTCATCAGACGCTGCCCAATCGAGCGAATGTTTGAGCCAGTTAATCTGGTCGTCCAGACGCTGAGCGTCATTGGTCTTGGAAGCAGACGATCCGCCCGACTTCTTATAGAGCCAGTGGGCGGCAATGCCGTACTCGGCCTGCTCATGCATCTCGTAGGTTCGAATCTGAATCTCGAGCGGGCGGGCCGTGGGGCCGATAACCGTCGTATGGAGCGACTGGTAGTTATTGACCTTGGGCATGGCGATATAGTCTTTAAAGCGACCGGGCATGGGGTGCCACAGCGTATGCACCGCGCCGAGCGTGGAGTAACAATCGCGCACCGAATGCGTGATGACGCGCAGTGCCACCAGGTCGTAGATCTCGGAGAATTCCTTGCCCTTGCGCTTCATCTTTTGGTAGATGGACCAATAGTGCTTGGAGCGGCCATTGATCTGGAAGCCCTCCAGGCCAATGCGGTTGAGCTCGTCGGTGAGCGTCTTGATGGTCTCGGCCAGATAGCGCTCGCGAACCTCGCGCGACTCAGCCACCATGCGCGCGATGCGCTGGTAGGCGTCGGGCTCAAGGTAGAAGAAGGACAGGTCCTCGAGCTCCCATTTAATGGAGCTCATGCCCAGACGGTCGGCCAGAGGCGCATACACGTCCATAGTCTCGCGAGCCTTAAACAGGCGACGGTCCTCGCGAAGGGCCGCCAGCGTACGCATGTTATGCAGGCGGTCGGCAAGCTTAACGATAATGACGCGGATGTCCTTGGACATGGCGAGGAACATCTTGCGCAGCGTAAGCGCCTGCTTCTCGTCCATGCTGTCGACTTCGATGTTGGTGAGCTTGGTCACGCCATCGACGAGCTCGGCCACCGTATCGCCAAACAGGCCGGAAACATCGGCAAGCGAGGTCTCTGTATCCTCAACGGTATCGTGCAGCAGCGCGGCGCACACCACATCGCAGTCCATCTTGAGATCGGCCAAAATGATGGCAACCTCGACGGGATGGTTAATGTACATCTCGCCCGAGCGGCGCTTTTGGTTGCAGTGCTTCTCGGCGGCAAAGCAGTAGGCCTGCTCAACCTTAGAAAAGTCGTCCTCATTCATATATTTGAGGCACAGGCGCTCCAGCTTGTCGTAGCTGTCCGCCATAATCTCGGGCGGCAGCTCATCGGCATGCTTATAGTGCTCCATCTCCGAGAACGGCTGGAGGGTGGAATCATGGGCGGTACGGGCTGCGGCATCCATCGAGGTCCCCTTCCCCTAAGCCCGCGGAACGATCGGGCGGTTAACTTTGGCTAGCATATCAGAAGCGCACGAATCGAGTGCCCAGCTCCGAAAAGCCGAGAACTCCATGCGCGAGCGCAAGCCCTCCAAATAGCGAATCGACCTGCTCAATTGCACGCGGCCGGGGTTTTCGGCCATCGCGATGCGACGGGTGTCGTCAAACCCCGAAACGCGACAGAAACCAAGCTCTTCGAAGATTCCCAAGCCGCTTTCCACCGAGCGCTCGTCGACCGGCGTGCGAGCATCGATGGCAAGGCACATCTGCGCGATGTCGATATCGCTCGCGCTAAAGGAATCGTCCCCGGTCTTGCCGCGGTTGGAGCGCCACATGGTCTGCAACGCACGATAGAGCGTGACGAGCTCGTCGCGCTCGGGCGCATAGCAGTCGAGCAGGCGCTCGTTAATGCGGGCGTCGCGCGACGAATAGAGCAGATGGATCACGGCGGGCTGGCCATCGCGACCGGCGCGGCCGCTCATCTGGTTAAACTCAATGCCGCCAAACGGCATGTGATAGAGCACGACATGGCGGATATCGGGTAGGTTGACGCCCTCACCGAAGGCCGAGGTTGAAACGATGCAGCTGAGGCTTCCATCTCTAAAGGCTTCCTCGACGCGCCGGCGATCGGAGCGCGCAAGCCCGGCGTTATAGAACGCGATATGGGTCGCACAGTCGGGCACGCGTTTGCGCAACGTCTTGGCAAGCGCCACGGACTGGTCGCGGGAGTTCACGTAGATAACGGTCTTCTCCCCCGTCGCCACGATCGACACCAGGCGATTTTCGCGGCTCGCAAGGTCACGGTCGTCCTCGAGTTGTAGGTTCTCGCGAACGGTCTCGTCGACCACCGTCCTGGTAATCGGCAATACGCGAGCAAGCTCTGCCACGACTGGGGCCGTCGCGGTAGCCGTTGCCGCCATGACAACGGGGTCGCCCAGAGCTTTGAGAATATCGGGCATGTCGAGGTATGCGCTCCGGTCGCCGCCTTTGGCAAGACCGGCATGGTGCGCCTCATCGATAACGACAAAGCCAATACGTCCAGAACGCGCAAAGCGATCGCGATGGATAGACAGGAACTCCGGCGTCGTGAGAACGATGCCGGTGCGGCCCGAAGCCAGGCCGGCAAACACGTCATCGCGCGCCGCCTCCACGGTCTCGCCGGTCAGCACGCCAACGCCAATGCCGAGCGCGGCCATCGTCGAGGAAAGGTGATAGGCCTGGTCGGCAACGAGTGCGCGCAGCGGATAGACAAAGATGCTCGCACGCCCGCGAAGGACCGCCTCGCGTGCGGCATGTACATGAAAAATCAGAGACTTGCCGCGGCCCGTTCCCATAACGGCCAAAACGCTCTGGTGGTCGGCCAGGGCGTCAAGCGCCTCGACCTGCGCGCGGTGCGGCTGGTTCGATCCGATAAAGCTGTGAATGAGCGAGCGCGTGAGCTCGGTATAAGAAAGCTGAGCGAGCGTCTCGCGTTTACGCGACTCCAGGCGCAAATCGGAGTCCGCCGGCTGCACGCCACGGCGAAGCTCACATGCCGGATCGTCAATGCGGGGCGCCGTGGTATCGCGGACCAAGACATCCTTGATCATGAGCTTTGGCTTTACGCGACCTTGCCAATGCTCGGCCACGGCCTCGAACACCAAATCGACGGCGCTATCGCAATTGATGAGCTTATCGATCTGCGGCACGCGGAACATAATGGCCGGCACACTCGCGGCGCCATCGGTCGCCACGAAGCGCATGTGCTCGCCAGTTTTGCCCACCACGGCGCGATCGCACATTGTCACGCCCTCGGCCGCCAACAGCGGCACCTTGTTGCCCTGGCCAAACGGCTCAAGACGGGAGATCTGCTCGATGGTCTCGATATTCAATTCGGAAAGGTCGACCGTGGCGGCAACCTCGTCGGTGTCCTCAAAGTCCTCGGCGGGAAGCTCGGACAACACGGCGGAAAGACGTCGACGAAACTCATCGAGCTTAGACGCCTCGATGGTCACGCCCACCGCGCCGGCATGCCCACCGCGGCGAATCAGCAGGTCGGAGCAGCGCTCGACGGCTTCGAACAGGTTGACCTTACCCACCGAGCGGCCCGAGCCACGTGCTATACCGTCCTCGATAGAGAAGAGCAACGCCGGCACGTGATATCGGTTGGTGAGGCGGCTCGCCACGATGCCCTTAACGCCCTCGTGCCAGCCTTCGCCGCCCACGACAATCGCGCGCCCGCCATCATAGGTCTCCTCGACCTTTGCCATGGCATCGCGCGTGAGCTCCGCCTCAATCTCGCGACGCTGACGGTTGATCTCCTCGAGCTCGGCCGCCAGCGCGCTTGCCTCGATAGGATCGCGGGCAAGCAGCAGGTCGAGCGCCAGCTTGGGGTCGGCCATGCGGCCGGCGGCGTTTAAGCGGGGAATGAGCGAAAACGACAGGCCGTCGGCCGTAATGGTAGAAAGGTCGGCCTTGGCAAGTGCGGCAAGCGCGATATAGCCGGGACGGGCCGTCACGCGCATCTGCTGGATGCCCTCGGCGACCAGCGCGCGATTCTCGGGCGTGAGCGGCATCATGTCGGACACGGTACCCAGCGCCGCGACCTCTATCAGCGAACGCCAATACGACGGCTTGCCCAAACGCTCACCCAGGACCTGCACCAGCTTGAGCGCCACGCCGGCGCCGGCAAGTTCACGCGAAGGACCCTCATCCTCGAGCTTAGGGTCGGTCAGGGGCACGCCCTGCGGCACCTGGTCGGACGGCTCATGGTGGTCCGTAACCACCAGATCGATTCCTAGGCTCTCCAGATAGGAGACCTCCTCCTTAGCCGCGATACCGTTATCAACGGTCACGATCAGATTGGGTTGGGCAAGCTCGTTAACGCGGTCGAGCGCCGCGCGCGAAAGGCCATAACCCTCGTCAAAGCGGTGCGGAATAAACGGTGTGACATTGGCGCCAAACGTTCGCAGCGCCTCGGTCAACAGACAAGTCGACGTAATGCCATCGACGTCAAAATCACCAAAGACGGCGATGCGTTCACGGTTGCGGATGGCGCGCTCGACACGATCGGCAACAACCGACATGCCCGGAATGACGAGCGGATCGGCCCAGTCGCGATCGAGCGAAGGCGTCAAAAATAGCTGTCCTTCCTCAATCGAGGCAATGCCGTGCGCAACCATAATGCGCGCCACCAGCCCGGGTATGCCCAGACCAGCCGAAAGCTCCTTTTCGAGCTCGGGATTTTGCTGAGCGACCGCCCAGCGATGCGTCGTCTTAAGCGATGACATAGGCGCCCACCCCCGATAGGGGCAGGTCGCCGCGATACCTCTCACGGTTCATAGCGATGAGTCCTCTGTGTATGCCCGCTTCGGCAGGCAGATCTGTTGAACGGATTTATTATACCGTGCGGTACGGACGCAGAGCCTCGCAGCACGCCGTGGTTTCGGTAAACGATGCCGGTAATAGCCTCGAAATAATCGATCGTTTCAGCCGCACGGACACATACGAGCGTCTAGCATGTCCATACAAACGAGTTCACGGATAAAGGGAGTCACGGGGCATATGAAGCAATGGGTTGGACTGGGAAAGTTCCTCGCGGGGCATATGCAGGTCATCGTTCCGATTTGCGTAACGCTCGGCGTGCTCTTTCCCCAGCAGATCGGCGTACTCAAGCCCATCGTTCCCGCCCTCTTCGCCTTTATGACGTTCCAAGGTGCGCTCAGCAACACCTTTCACCAGGTCGCTGAGGTGTTCCGCCGTCCCCTGCACCTGATTTTGGCGCTGCTCGTCTCGGCGGTGCTTATTCCCATAGCAGCCTATGCCATGGGATCGCTGTTCTTTAGCTCCAATCCCAACCTTGTCTGCGGCATCGTGCTCGAGTACAGCGTACCCGTGGCGGTCACTGCCTTTATGTGGATTAGCATGTTCGGCGGCAACGGCCCGCTCGCGCTCACCATCATCCTGACGTCCTCGGTTATCTCGCCTGTGACGATTCCGCTCACGCTGAAGCTCTTGCTGGGTGCCACCGTCTCGATCGATGTGCCGAGCATGATGCAGGACATGGCCTTTATGATCGCCATCCCCGCCGTGCTCGGCATCGTGATCAACGAGCTCACACGTGGATGGGGACACGAGAAGCTCTCCCCCGCGCTCTCGCCCGCCTGCAAGTTCATGATGATGGGCGTTATCGCCTCCAACTCCACCGCCATGAGCGAGTACGTGCTGCACATGAACGCGGTGCGCCTAGAAGTCGCCCTCTTTATTTTGACCTTCGCCATCAGCGGCTTTGTCATCGGTTTTCTGGTCGCCCGTGCACTGCATCTGCCATATAGCGAGACAACTACCATGTGCTTTACCTGCGGCATGCGTAACATCTCTTCAGGCGCCGTCATCGCCACGCAGTACTTTCCAGGCGAAGTCGTGTTTCCCGTCATGTGCGGAACGCTGTTTCAGCAGATACTCGCCTCGCTTGCCGGGCATCTCTTTGAGCGTCTGACCGACGAGGAGCGCGCCGCCCAGCGCAAGCGGGTCGAGGCCGGCCGCGACGCCATGGCACGCTAGACTGTCCGCATTACACGGGTGTTAGTCTTGCTATACGAGCGTTTCCAGATGCGCACGCAGGCGCTCAGCATCGATATCGAGCGTTGTCTCGGCATTGACCTGGGCCAAACGATAACCGACAAAGTAGGGCGAAACCACCCAACGCGGCAGCGCCTTGGCAATGGTCCGACCGCCCAGGTGATAGAAGAACAGGTTGTACGACTCTGCGCGACCACCGTGGTGCTCGTTCAGGATATAGCGCAGAGCTACCTGGATCGCATCGGCGAAGAAATCCGCCTCGGCTTGGTCTCTTGTGTCATCGCTGGCGGCGATTCCCTGCGGGGCTGAAACGTTGATCTCAAAGAACCCCATGATCGGTTCAGTTGAGATGTTGACCGCGATTCTCCCCTGTTGCCAGACATTGATGCCTTCGAAATTGGCGGAAGTCAGCGAAGCATAACCGTCCTCCTGCTCCAGACCCACAATCTGCATGTGCGGATGAACGAGACTACCGCCCGAGAGCGGACCCTTGTTCTTGTACATCAGCACGCTTCGATACTGCCGTGAATCGATCATCTGCTGCCAGCAACCCAGGGCAAACCTCATCACATGGTGGAGTTCATCCGGCTCATAGGTCACCAGGTCGGCATTGTGATCGGCTGACTCGATCAGCACGGTTTGACGGGTGGCGCGCAGGGTTTTGAACTTATTCTCGAGCCAGATGCAGTCGCCGTCGCGCCGGATGATATTGGCGAGTCCCTCGGTATCGCAAAAGGGGCACGCGGTGCCAGGGCGCCGGTTGTCGTCGGGCTTGCCGCTCGCCTGCTGAACGTCAAATACCAGCGCCACGGGTTACGCCTCCAGCGGCACGATCTTGGTGCCATGGAGCTCGGAGACGCCCAATGCCGCCGCCACGGTATCGCGGTTGGCCGTGGAAATGCCGCCGCCGGGAAGGATGGTCAGGCGGTCGCCCGCATACTCGACAAGACGCGATAGGTGCTCCAGATTGTCCTCGATCGGCGTTCCGGCAGCACCACCATGCGTCAGGATACGCGTGATGCCACAGTCGGCGAGCGTGTCGACAGCATCGATCTGAGCCTCGGGCGAGAGCTGGTCAAAGGCCATGTGGAAGGTGATGTCAAGGGACTCGCGCTTGCACTCCTCGGTCGCGCAGCCCGCGGCCATCACGAGGGCGCCCAACGTAAGCTCGTCGAGCGCCCAGCCGCCGGCACAAGGCTTGCAGCAGCCAAAGACCAAGCCATCGGCGCCGGCGCTCACGGCAAGACCCAAGTCCATCTCCATCATGCGCAGCTCGTCCTGGTTGTAGTGAAAGTCACCGCCACGCGGGCGAATCATGCACATCACTCGCGCGTCATGCTCGTGAGCATAGCCGACCGTAGCGCTGATAACGCCAGCCGAGGGCGTAGTACCACCGACGGCAAGGTTGTCGCACAGCTCGATGCGCCTTGCACCGGCATCAATAGCCGCCGGCACCCGCTCAAAGTTCTCAGCACAAAACTCGTACAGCATAGATAGACCCCCAGATGACATTTCTATTTCCACACGGCATTGTCGCACTTTACATACCAACCCGCACAATGATCCCTTGGGGACGGAGGAAAACGGATCACTGGGCCAACGACTACCTCTTGGCATCTGCCACAACGCCGATGTTATGGCAACGACAGCGAAAGCCCGTCAGGGCGAGCAAGGTGCCTTGAAACGAGGCGGCATTGACCTTCTGGTCATGCCGCCGAAGTTGAAAGGCAGATTGCCGCCCTGGCGGGCTTGCAGCGTCGGCTGATTACGGCGTTTGGTAAAACGCCGTAACTATCTAACCGCCCAGGTAGGCTTTACGCACGTTATCGTCGTGCAGCAGCTCTTGGCCGGTGCCGGCCATGGTGATCTTGCCGGTCTCGAGCACGTAGCCGCGTGTGGCGATGGAAAGCGCCATCTGTGCGTTTTGCTCGACCAGGAGCACCGTGGTTCCGGCCTTATGCAGATCCTCGACGATCTGGAAGATCTGCTCAATCAGAATCGGTGCCAAGCCCATAGAGGGCTCATCGAGCATGAGCAGCTTAGGGTTACTCATAAGAGCGCGGCCCATAACGAGCATCTGCTGCTCGCCGCCCGAAAGGGTACCGGCGACCTGGCGACGGCGTTCCTTCAGGCGCGGGAACTGCTCGTAAACGCGCTCAAGGCCCGGAGCCACCGTGGACTTGGGCTGCGTATAGGCACCCATTTCCAGGTTCTCCTCGACCGTCATCTGCAAAAAAGCGCGACGACCCTCGGGAACCTGAGCCAGACCCTTACCAACCAGCTTGTCGGCGGGCGTATGGGTGATATCCTCGCCCATAAACTTGATGGAGCCGGTCTTAGAGCGCAGCAGGCCCGAGACGGTCTTGAGCGTCGTGGACTTACCGGCACCGTTCGCACCGATCAGAGCCACGATCTCGCCCTCGTTGACGTTAAAGGAGATGTCCTTGATGGCGTGGATAGCGCCGTACCAGACGTTGATGTTGTAGACGGAAAGCATCGGCTCTGCCATTTAGTTCTCCCCCTTATCCTGCTTGCCCAGATACGCCTCGATAACGGCGTCGTTGTTCTGGATCTCCTCGGCCGTGCCCTTGGCGATGACCTTACCAAAGTTGAGCACGCAGATGCCCTCGCAGATGTTCATAACGAGCGACATATCGTGCTCGATAAGCATGATGGCGATGCCAAAGGTGTCGCGAATCTTGACGATGTTCTCCATGAGCTCCGCGGTCTCGGACGGGTTCATACCGGCGGCAGGCTCGTCGAGCAGCAGTAGCTTGGGGTTGGTGGCAAGCGCGCGAACGATCTCCAGACGACGCTGGGCGCCGTAAGGCAGCGATCCGGCCTGCTCGTTTGCCAGGTGCTCCATATCAAAGATGGACAGCAGTTCCATGGCGCGCTCGTGGGCGGCCTTCTCGTGCTTCCAATACGTCGGCAGGCGCAGCACGCCCTCAAAGCCGGAGTAGCGCTCCTGGTTGTGCAGGCCGACCTTAACGTTATCCTCCACCGTCATGGTATTGAACAGGCGGATGTTCTGGAAGGTACGGGCAATACCCATGCGGTTGACCTGATAGACCGACTTGCCCGAGGTGTCCTCGCCGTCGAGCAGGATGGTACCGTGCGTGGGCTGGTACACCTTGGTGAGCAGGTTGAAGACCGTGGTCTTGCCGGCACCGTTGGGGCCGATGAGACCGGCGATCTCAGTCTTGCCGATGGTTAAACTAAAGTCGTCGACTGCCTTAAGGCCGCCGAATTCAATGCCCAGGTGGATGCACTCGAGCGCCGGGCGCTGACCCAGGTCGCGGTCGGGAACGATGGCACCAGAAGGATACGGGACCATCTTGCCCTTGTTGAACTCAAACTTACTGGGCATCGGCTGCCGCCTCCTTCTTGGGAGCAAAGCGATCCTTAATGCGTGCGAAGAACGCCTTGAGCTGCGGGTTGTTGGTAAAGATCATGACCAGGATCAGCACGATGGCGTAGATGAGCATGCGGTAGTCCGAGAACTGACGGAGCAGCTCGGGGAGCACTGTGAGCAACGCCGCCGCGATGACGGAGCCGCGCATATTGCCCAGACCGCCCAGGACCACGAACACCAGGATGAGGATGGACGTGTTGAAGTCGAACTTGGTGGCGGAGAGCTGCGAGAAATTACCGCCGAACAGGGCTCCGGCAGCACCGGCGAGGGCAGCGGAAACCACGAAGGCAATCATGCGGTACTCGGTGACGGAGATGCCCACGGACTCGGCAGCGATCTTGTTGTCGCGCACGGCCATAATGGCACGACCGGTACGGCTGCGAACCAGGTTGAGCACGATCACGAGTGCGACCATAACCAGGATGGCGCCGGCAAGGAAGGACGAATAGGTCGACACGCCCGATGCTCCCTGCGCGCCCTTGATGATGGCGGTGCCGTCCTCGAGCAGGTGCAGGTCGTCGATTGTAGAGTTGCCCGTGATGTTAAAGATCACGTGCAGACCGCGGGAGTCGACACCCACAATGAGGCAGGTGACGATCTCTTTGATGATCTCGCCAAAGGCCAGCGTCACGATAGCCAGGTAATCGCCGCTCAGGCGCAGGACCGGGATACCGATCAAGAAGCCCAAGATGGCAGCGGCGATAGCGCCGACCACAATGCTGATGATCAGACGCATCGGGTCGGACGGAACGGCGCCCTCCAGCGCGACGGCGGTGACGATGCCCGTATAGGCACCGACGCTCATAAAGCCCGCGTGGCCCAGCGACAAGTCGCCCGCGATACCGACGACGAGGTTGAGGGAAATGGCCATGACGATATAGGCTGTGATGGGAACCAGCTGGCCGGCAATCATGCGCGGGATCATGTGGTTAGACTGCATAAAGAACACGATGGCGAACGCCACAAGGCACATGGCGTACGTGACAAAGTCGTGACGCGTCTGCTTGTCTTTAAGAAACTTCATAACGCTCACCTACACCTTCTCGGGGACGTACTTGCCCAAGAGGCCGGCAGGCTTGACGAGCAGGACGATGATCAAAACACCAAAGACGATGGAGTTGGCAAGGCTCGTGGAAATGTAGGCCTGCGCCATCGCCTCGATGATGCCGATGAGAATACCGCCGACAAAGGCGCCGGGGATGGAGCCGATGCCGCCGAAAACGGCAGCGTCGAAGGCCTTGATGCCAGGCATGGCACCCGTCGTGGGCTGCAGCACCGGCGAGTAGGAGCACAGCAGCACGCCGGCGATGGCGGCAAGGGCAGAGCCGATGGCAAACGTCATCGAGATGGTGCGGTTGACGTTGATGCCCATGAGCTGAGCGGCGGCCTTGTCCTCGGACACGGCGCGCATGGCTTTGCCCATCTTGGTCTTACCTGTAAAGAACATCAGGCCGGCCATGATAACCAGGCAGGCGACGATGGTGACGAGCGAGACGGCGCTTACGTTGAACTTGGCCAAGAACTCCGGCACCTGGAAGGTGACGAGCGAAGTGAAGTTCTTGGGCGTGGCGCCCCACAGAAGCTGCGCGGCGTTCTGCAGGAAGTAAGACACGCCGATAGCCGTGATCAGAACGGCCAGCGGGCCTGCTTGGCGCAGCGGCTTATAGGCCAGACCCTCAATGAGAACACCGAGAACCGTGCAGGCCACACAAGAGAGAACTACAGATGCCCAGCCCGGGAGGCCGAGATACGACGTGGCGCAGAACGAGACATAGGCACCGACCATGATGACGTCGCCGTGAGCGAAGTTGAGCATCTTGGCGATACCGTAGACCATGGTGTAGCCCAACGCGATGATGGCGTAGACGCTGCCCATGGACAGGCCGTTGACCAGGTATTGGATAAAGACCGTCATGTTCCACATCCCCCTTTCGAATAGGTTTCCAGTTGATGTATGAAACAGGGACGTTACATCGTCCCTAGATACCAAGCAAGCAGGGAAGGCCAAAACCTCCCCTGCTTGGGATCAAAACCGCTCTATGTAAGGCGGCCTATTAGGCCTGTACGTACTTGCCGTCGGTGATGACGTACGCCGTGGGCTCCTTCTGGACCTGACCCTTATCGTTCCAGGTGAGCTTACCGGTCAGACCGTCAACGGTAATCTTGAGCATAGCCTTCGACAGTTTCTCGGCGGCCTCGGTCGGATCGGCGTCGACACCAAGACCGGCCTCCTTGACGGCCTCGGCCACCGCGTGCACGCCGTCGTAGGCGTCGGCGGCAAACTGGTCGGGGGTATCGCCGTACTTATCCTTGTAAGCGTTAACGAAGTCGGCGTTCTTCTCGTCGTCGGCGGAGAACGGGGTCATGAGTAGCAGACCCTCGGCAAGAGAGGTGTCGAAACCCTCAACGCCCAGGATGCCGTCCATGCCATCGCAGCCCATCATCTTGACGTCGTAGCCCATGTCCTTGGCGTTCTTGAGCAGGACGGACGCCGGCGTGTAGTAGATCGGCGCAAAGATCATGGTGGCGCCGGCCTGCTTGGCCTTGGTCAGCTGGTTGGTAAAGCTCGTGGCGGAGTCGTCCTTAAAGGTCTCCTCGTCGACAATCTCGAGCTTGGACTCAGCGGCCTGGGCCTTAAAGGAATCTGCGATGCCCGAAGAATAGGCGTCGCCGGAGTTATAGAACAGCACGAACTTCTCGTCCGCATATTTCTCTGCCAGGAACTTGGCAGCGTTGACACCCTGGTTGGGGTCGGTGAAGCAAACCTGGAAGACGCAATCCTTGCCGTCGGTGACGTCCTCGGAGGACGCGGACGGGGTGATCATGAACGTCTTGGGGTCGTTACCGCACTCGGCGGCAACGGCAACCGACGCACCCGTGGTGGTCGGGCCGACGAGGGCCTGCATGCCCCAGTCGAGCAGGGTATTGAAGGCGTTGACGGCCTTCTCGCCGTCGGCCTGGTCATCCTCGGCCTTGCTGGCAAGCGGCAGCTCCTTGGTCGAGAAATCCTTGCAGCCAAGCTCGACACCCTGGGTAACGGACTTGCCGTAGGACGCGTTGGCGCCGGTCAGCGGGCCGATGGTGCCGATCTTAAACGAAGCGTCGCCCGAAGCGGAACCGCTATCGCCGCCGTTGGAGGAGCAGCCGGCTAGAATGGACATCGCCCCCAGACCTGCTGCGCTCGCGATAACGCTCCTGCGATTCATAACAGGGTTCAATGACTTACCGGTGAGGCTCGACATGCGGCTCTCCTCTCAAATCTCGTCGGGTTTCGGTTACCCGACAGGCCATCCTTCGCCGTGTTCGGCGTTCGCAAAATACTAGACGCTTTAGTTAAGGAAAGTGGCGATTATTTCAACTTTTCTTTGGATTTGTTCATTTATCCATAATTCTGCGTATTTCTATTATTTTATGTAGTAATGCCACTTTATTGTGTGAAAGTAATGTTTCCGTTCTGTTACAGGCGTCCTTGCCCTGAATAAAACGGCCCGCCGGACTCGATGTATATGCACTTAGGCGGCGATGTACTTACCGTCCTGAATCACATAGGCCGTAGCAGGCTTTTCGACCTGACCTTCGTCATTCCACGTTAGCTCGCCGGTCAGGCCGTCGATCTTGATCTTGCGCATGGCCTTGGCAAGGTCGCCGGCAATGTCGGCGCCGTCGGCCGTAATGTCGATGTCTGCCTTGTCGATGGCCTCGGCGATGGCGTGGACGCAATCGTAGGCGTCGGCGGCAAACTGGTTAGGCGTCTCGTCGTAGGCGTCCTTATATGCCTTGACGAAGTCGGCATTCTTCTCGTCGTCGGCAGAGAACGGGGTCATAAGCAGTACGCCCTCGGCAAGAGAGGTATCGAAGCCCTCCACAGAGAGCAGGCCGTCCATGCCGTCGGTACCCATGAGCGTCATGTCGTAGCCCATGTCCTTGGCGTTCTTGAGCAAAACGGACGCCGGCGTGTAGTAGATCGGCGCAAAGATGAGCGTGGCGCCGGCCTCCTTGGCCTTGGTGAGCTGGTTGGTAAAGCTCGTGGAGGAATCGTCCTTAAAGGTCTCGGTATCGACGATATCAAGTTTGGACTCCTTGGCCTGCTCGGCAAAGGCATCGGCAACACCCGAGCTGTACGTATCGCCGGAGTTGTAGAACAGGGCGATCTTGGCGTCCGCGTACTTCTCGGCCAAGAACTTCGCGGCGCTGGCGCCCATGGTGGGATCGGTGAAGCAAACCTGAAAGACCGTGGTCTTGTCCTTGGTGACGTCGAGGGACGAAGCAGAGGGCGTGACCATGAGCATATCATCGGCGATCTCGCCCGAGACGGCGACGGCGGCACCAGTCGTGACGGGGCCGACGAGCGCCTGCATGCCCCAGTCGCACAGGGTATTGAAGGCGTTGATAGCCTTCTCACCGTCGGCGACGTCATCCTCGGACTTAAGCGAGAGTTTGAGGTCCTTGGTCGAGAAATCCTTGGCGGCGAGCTTGGCACCTTTCTCGGCCGATACGCCATAGGTTGCCGCGGCGCCGGTCAGAGGGCCGATGACACCGATCTTGAAGGTCTTGCCGTCATCGGCGGAGCCGCCGTCCGAGCCACCCGACGAGCAACCGGCGAGCGCGGCGGTGCTGCCGAGCGCCGCGGCACCGGCGAGAAAGTTCCTACGACTGAGTGGACTGTTGATATTGAACATGGTGTCCCCCTTTTTCGCTGGCCGCTGCGCGGCCGTCTTGCGGTACGGGGCAAACCTTATGGCGCAAACGTTGACAGTTTGTTACGGAGTTCCGTTTGTAGCGAGCATGTTTCCAATGTTTCCGCAGCGTTTCGGGGGTGCCGTTTTGTGCGACTCCTGTTGCCTGACGAGCACGCGCCCTCGGTTCACGCTAGAATGCACTCAACCTTTAAGCGGTTAATCCATCCATAAGATGCACGAAGGAGCTATCTATGAGCGAACCCCTGCGCACCGTGAACGTCGGTCTGATCGGTCTGGGAACCGTCGGCGGCGGCGTGGCCCGTCTGATCAAGAGCCACCACGATGAGTACCTGGCAGCCTACGGCATCGACCTTAAGCTGACCCGCGCCTGCGCGCTTGCCTGGGAGCAGGCCGAAGCAGCCGGCATTGAGCGCGAGGCCTTTACGAGCGACTGGCACGACGTCGTCACCGACCCCGCCGTCGACATCGTCGTCGAGCTGATCGGCGGCGAGCACCCCGCGACCGAGATCTTCACCACCGCCTTCGAGAACGGCAAGCACGTCGTCTCTGCCAACAAGGCCCTGTTGGGCCGTCATGTCGAGACGCTCGCCGAGAAGGCACGCGCGTGCGGCGTGCAGATTAAGTGCGAGGCCAGCTGCGGCGGTGGCATCCCCATCGTGAGCACGCTCGAGCACGACCTGGTGGGCAACAAGATCCTGACCATCGCTGGCATTCTCAACGGCACCACCAACTACATCCTGTCGCGCATGGACGCCGAGGGCGCCGATTACGCCGACGTGCTCGCCGACGCCCAGGCAAAGGGCTATGCCGAGGCCGACCCGTCCGCCGACGTCGACGGCTTCGATGCCGCCAGCAAGACGGCAATCCTCGCCTCCATCGGCTTTGGCACCCGCGTTACCACCGACGATGTGTACCAGCAGGGTATCCGTACCATCGGCGCCGAGGACATCGCCCAAGCCCGCGAGCTCGGCTACACCATTAAGCTGTTGGGTATCGCACGCAACACCGAAGCCGGCGTCGACGTCCGCGTGCATCCCACGCTGATCCCCGCCGACCACATGCTTGCCAAGGTCAACGGCGCCATGAACGCTGTCTACGTGGTAGGCGACGCCGTGGGCGAGACCATGTTCTACGGTGCCGGCGCAGGCTCCTTCCCCACCGCGAGCGCCGTCGTGGGCGATATCCTGTCGCTCTCCGAGCAGATCAGCCGCGGCGTGGCTCCGCTGCCCGAGATTGAGCCCTATGGTCACAACCTCGCCTTTAAGCCCATGGACGAGCTCCAGACCAAGTACTATGTGCGCCTGAAGGTCGCCGA
>DBFZQW010000011.1:0-5111 GCA_048521445.1 Collinsella sp.
ACCTTGGGCTCCATGGAACCCTTGCCGAACTGGCCCTCGTCGGCCAGGCGCTCGGCCTCGTCGGCGGTGAGGTCCTCGAGCTCCTCCTGGTTGGGCTTGCCAAAGTTGATGGCGACATGCTCAACGGCGGTCAGCAGGAACAGAACGTCGGCGTCGCAGTCCTCGGCCAGCAGCTCTCCGCCCAGGTCCTTGTCGATGACAGCGGGAACGCCCTTGTAGCAGCCCTTGTTCTCGTAGTCGCGGACGACGGGGATGCCGCCGCCACCGCAGGCGATGACGATGAACTCGTTGTCGAGCAGGTTGAGGATGGAGTCAGCCTCGACGATCTTCTTGGGATCGGGGGAAGCGACGACGCGACGCCAGCCGCGGCCGGAATCCTCGACGAAGACCTTGGAGGGATCCTCGGCCATGAATTCCTTGGCCTGCTCCTCGGTGTAGAAGGGGCCGATCGGCTTGGTCGGATTCTTGAACGCGGGATCATCCGGGTCGCACTCGATCTGGGTGACGACGGTGGCGGCGTGCCAACGCTTATAGCGCTTGTGCATCTCGCGGCCGATGCCCTGCTGCAGGTGATAACCAATGTAGCCCTGGGACATGGCGCCGCACTCGGGCAGCGGCATCTCGGGGGTACCGATGGCGTCGTGGGCGGCAGCGAAGGCGTTCTGAATCATGCCGACCTGCGGGCCGTTGCCGTGGGTGATGATGATCTCGTTGCCCTGCTCGATGAGACCAAGGAGAGCGTGGGCGGTGTTGCTCACGGCCTCGATCTGCTCGACGGGGTTGTTGCCGAGGGCGTTGCCGCCAAGGGCGACGACAATACGATCGGGCTTGCCAAGAGGCTTAGACATTGCTGGAATCCTTTCTGTAAAAGGCCTACAACCCATTAATAACCCGCGTCCGTGCGATACGCGAGTTTATTAAGGTTTATATTCTCTTTATCGCTCATTTTATTCATTTTGAAAATAGCGGAACGGTGAACGGTCGTTTTTGTCCGCTCAGCGTACAGAACACCAGCTCAGACATATCTACGCCATTTACGTGCAACTTTATTTAAATGCAGCGAGGATTATGTCGGATTATGCAAACTACATCTCTGCTAAACACAAAACGGACAGCGCAATATCTTACTCGCGCTATACGAGATTCTATGCACTTATAAGTCGAGTATGCACCCCTGCAAAAACAAGGGGCTTTTCATCCAGCATAAGGAATAAAGAAGGGCTCCGAAAAGGCGGCAACAGCCAAGTCCCCCATCCATCCCCAAAGTGGCGCGAGGTTTCGCGGCAAAGCCGCGAAACAGCGAAGGGGACGGAATTCCCGACCAACTACGTCCTTCATCCGCCCACACAATCCAAGGACGTAGTCGTAGCAGGATCTGAGGGCTGACCTTCGCGGACACTCCGCAGGACGAAAGAACCCCCGCCGCACGTAGTGCGCAGCGGGGGTTCTTTCATGTCCGAGGACGTCCGCGAAGGTCAGCCCTCAGATCCTGCGGTGGGAGACCTAGGCCTCGTTGTACACCGTCTTGAGCTTCAGCAGGTGCTGGTAGCGGTCCATAGCGGCCTGCTCGTTCTCCTTGAAGAGCTCCTCGGCGCGCTCGGGGAAGGAACGCGTCAGCGAAGCGTAACGGGCCTCGTTCATCAGGAACTCCTGATAACCGCCCGCGGGCTCCTTGGAATCGAGCGAGAACTTCTTGCCGGCAGCAGCCTCGGGGTTGAAGCGGAAGAGGTTCCAGTAACCGCACTCGACGGCCTTCTTCATCTCGGCCTGGCAGTTCTGCATGCCGCCCTTCTTGATGGAGTGCATCTCGCAGGGGCTGTAGCCGATGATGAGGGACGGGCCGTCGTAGGCCTCGGCCTCGTGAATGGCCTTGAGGGTCTGAGCCGGGTTGGCGCCCATGGCGACCTGCGCCACGTAGACGTAGCCGTAGCTCATGGCAATCTCGGCCAGGGACTTCTTCTTGGTCACCTTACCGGCAGCGGCGAACTGAGCGACCTGGCCCAGGTTCGAGGCCTTGGAGGCCTGACCACCCGTGTTGGAGTAGACCTCGGTGTCGAAGACGAAGACGTTGACGTTGTGGCCGGAAGCCAGGACGTGGTCCAAGCCACCGAAGCCGATGTCGTAGGCCCAACCGTCGCCGCCGAAGATCCAGAAGGACTTCTTGGTGAGGTAAGCCTTGTCGGCGAGGATCGCCTTGGAAGCGTCGCAGCCGCACTTCTCGAGCTCGGCAACGTAGGCAGCAGCAGCGGTCTTGGAGGCCTCGGCGTCGTTGACGGAGTCAATCCAAGCCTGGCCGGCGGCCTTGAGCTCATCGGACGGACCATCGGCAGCGATGATGTCCTGGGTAGCGGCGATCAGCTTCTTCTGGACGGCCTCGTAACCGACGGCCATGCCCAGACCGTGCTCGGCATTGTCCTCGAACAGGGAGTTGTTCCACGCCGGGCCGTGACCGTCCTTGTCCTTGCAGTAAGGAGCGGTGGCAGCGGGGTTGCCCCAAATGGAGGAGCAGCCGGTGGCGTTGGAAATGAACATGCGGTCGCCGGCGACCTGGGTCACCAGACGTGCATAGGCGGTCTCGGCGCAGCCGGCGCAGGAGCCGGAGAACTCCAGGTAGGGCTGCTTAAACTGGCTGCCCTTGACGTTGGCCGCGATGAGCTCCTTCTTCTCGGAGACGTTCTCGACCATGTAGTCCCAAACGGGCTGCTGGTCCATCTCCTGCTCGGTGGGAACCATCTCGAGGGCGCCCTTGGGGCAAACCTTGACGCAGTTGGTGCAGCCCATGCAGTCGAGCGGGGACACGGCCATGGTGAACTTCATGCCCTTGGCCTTGGGGCCCATGGCGTCGAGCGTGCGGGTAGCCTCGGGCGCGGCGGCAGCCTCGTCCTCGGTCATCGCGAACGGACGGATGGTGGCATGCGGGCACACATAGGCGCACTGGTTGCACTGGATGCACTTGGTCTCGTCCCAGTGAGGAACGACCACGGCGACGCCGCGCTTCTCGTATGCGGAGGCGCCCAGCTCAAACTGGCCGTCGGCGCAATCGACAAAGGCGGAAACGGGCAGGCTGTCGCCATCCATGCGATCGATGGGCTCGAGCAGGTTCTTGACCTGCTGGGCGATAGCGGACTTGGTCTCCTCGGAGAGCTCGACGGGAGCGGCATCCTCGGCAGTTGCCCAGTCGGCCGGAACCTCGAACTTACGGAAGGCGGTAGCGCCGGCATCGATGGCCTTATGGTTGGCGTCGACGATAGCCTGGCCCTTCTTCATGTAGGACTTGGTAGCCGCGTCCTTCATGTACTGCAGGGCGTCCTCGGCGGGCAGGACCTTGGCCAGCGCGAAGAAGGCGGACTGGAGCACCGTGTTGGTGCGCTTGCCCATGCCGACCTTGGCAGCCAGGTCGATAGCGTCGATCAGGTAGACGTTGACGTTGTTGTTCGCGATGTAGCGCTTGGCCACGGCGGGCATGTGCTCGGCGAACTCCTCGTCGCTCCACTGGCAGTTGACCAGGAAGGTGCCACCCGGCTTGACGTCGCGGACCATCTTGAAGCCCTTGACGATGTAGCTGGGGTTGTGGCAGGCGACAAAGTCGGCCTTGGTCACATAGTACGGCGAGCGGATCGGGGAATCACCAAAGCGCAGGTGCGAAACGGTAACGCCGCCGGTCTTCTTGGAGTCGTACTGGAAGTAGGCCTGAACGTACTTGTCGGTGTGGTCGCCGATGATCTTGATCGAGTTCTTGTTGGCGCCGACGGTACCGTCGCCACCCAGACCCCAGAACTTGCACTCGATGGTGCCGGGGGCTGCGGTGTTGGGCGCATCCTCGGCCTCGGGCAGGCTCAGGTTGGTCACGTCATCGACAATGCCGATGGTGAACTCGCGCTTGGGCTCGTCCTTCTTAAGCTCCTCGAAGACAGCAAACGCGGACGCGGGAGGCGTGTCCTTGCTGCCCAGGCCGTAACGGCCGCCGACGACCTTGATGCCCGTCTTGCCGGCCTCGTAGAGAGCGGAGACGACGTCCTGGTAGAGCGGCTCGCCGATGGAACCCGGCTCCTTGGTGCGGTCCATGACGGCGATCTTTTTGACGGTCTCGGGGAGAACGTCGACAAAGTGCTTGATGGAGAACGGACGGAACAGGCGAACCTTGACCAGGCCGACCTTCTCGCCGTGAGCGTTGAGGTAGTCGATGACTTCCTCGAGCACGTCGCAGAAGGAGCCCATGCACACGACGACACGATCGGCATCGGGAGCGCCGTAGTAGTTGAACAGGCCGTAATCGGTGCCGAGCTTTTCGTTGATCTTCTTCATGTAGCCCTCGACGACGGCGGGAAGCTCGTCGTAGACCTTGTTGCAGGCCTCGCGGTTCTGGAAGAAGATGTCGCCGTTCTCGTGGCTACCGCGGGTATGCGGGTGCTCAGGGTTGAGCGCGTGATCGCGGAAAGCCTGGACGGCGTCCATGTCGCACATCTCGGCCAGATCCTTGTAGTCCCACATGGCGACCTTCTGGATCTCGTGGCTGGTGCGGAAGCCATCGAAGAAGTTAAGGAACGGGGTCTTGCCCTCGATGGCGGCAAGGTGAGCCACCGGCGAAAGGTCCATGACCTCCTGGACGTTGCCCTCGGCGAGCATGGCGAAGCCGGTCTGACGGCAGGCCATGACGTCGGAGTGATCGCCAAAAATGTTCAGGGCGTGGGAAGCGACGCAACGCGCGGAGACGTGGAAGACGCCCGGGAGCTGCTCGCCCGCGATCTTGTACATGTTCGGGATCATCAGGAGCAAACCCTGAGAAGCCGTGTAGGTGGTGGTCAGAGCACCGGCGCCCAGCGAACCGTGAACGGTACCGGCTGCACCTGCCTCGGACTCCATCTCGACGACCTTGACCGGGGTGCCGAAGATGTTCTTGCGACCCTGGGCCGCCCACTGGTCGACATGGTCGGCCATCGGGCTGGACGGCGTAATGGGATAGATTCCCGCTACCTCGGTGTACGCATACGAAACATATGCGGCCGCCTCGTTGCCGTCCATAGACTTAAACTTACGCGCCATATACCCCTCTCCTCTCATATAGGTATACAGGCCCCGGCGATCGCCGGGATGTTGGCGTGATGGGATTT
>DBFZQW010000012.1:0-14834 GCA_048521445.1 Collinsella sp.
GGTCGTGCACGATGAGCGGTGCGGGGTTGCGGGTGAATTGTTCCATCAGACGCTCTACGGCGGCACCGTCGGTGAGCGGGATATTGTCGCGGCGCAAGGCCTCAAGAACGAGGCGATGGCAATCCTCTTGAATGGGATCGAATGCCATGGGGCCTCCTTTGCTGCGGTTAGGGTTCAAATGTTTCTATATAAGGTTCTAGTTTACCCGCATGTGGCACACCGGGGGTGCCGCACTTGGACTTGCACCTTTGCACCACGAAGACGGATGTCGCACAAATGTCGGCACCTTGGACGACCGAGTGGTATCACGGTGCCGCAAACGGTCGATTTTTGGCGGCGAACGGTGCGTATTTTGGAGGGGCACCGTCCTGCCCGGGATATGTAGTCAACCTTGATAAAACGTTTGCCCAGCTTGGGAGTATGGATGCCGCACAAGGGTCTTCAGGGATAGAAAAAACGTTTCATCATTGGCGGCTTTAGGTGAATAACTGACCAACCAGAACGGTAAAATAGTGTTTGTCTGAGCGTTGAGACGTTTAGACATTGCGCATTGTCATCGCCGGCAACGCGCAAACCGGTCCTAACGGAGCCAATTGGGTGCTCCGTTATATACGCAAGTCTAAGAGGGGCTTGTTTAGGAGGCACAGTATGGGACGTTTTACCAATCCTCGCGATCTGTACTTTGGTGAGGGCGCTCGCCACGAGGTGAAGAACCTCAAGGGCAAGAAGGCCATCATCGTTTCTGGCGGCAGCTCTATGCGCCGCGGCGGGTTCCTGCAGGACGTTGAGGCCGACCTCAAAGAGGGCGGTTTCGAGGTCAAGCTGTTCGAGGGCGTCGAGTCCGATCCGTCCATCGAGACGGTCATGAAGGGCGCCGAGGCCATGCGCGAGTTCGAGCCCGACTGGATTGTCGCCATCGGCGGCGGCTCGCCCATCGATGCCGCTAAGGCCATGTGGGTCTTCTACGAGTATCCCGAGGAGTCCTTCGATAACATCATCCAGCCGTTCAGCTTCCCCGAGCTGCGTCAGAAGGCTCACTTCTGCGCCATCTCCTCTACCTCCGGTACCGCTACCGAGGTCACTGCCTTCTCCGTCATTACCGACTATGCCAAGGGCATCAAGTACCCGCTGGCCGACTTCAACATCACCCCTGATGTCGCCATCGTCGACCCCGAGCTCACCTACACCATGCCCGCCAAGCTGTGCGCTCACACCGGCATGGACGCTCTGACCCACTGCATGGAGGCCTACGTTTCCACCTGCGCTTCCATGTTCACCGACGCCAACGCTCTGCACGGCATCCGCGAGATCGTCGAGTGGCTGCCCAAGTCCTATGCTGGCGACCATGAGGCCCGTCAGCACATGCACGAGGCTCAGTGCATCGCCGGTATCGCCTTCTCCTCGGGCCTGCTCGGCATCGTTCACTCCATGGCTCACAAGACCGGTGCTGCCTTCGAGAACGGCCACATCATCCACGGTGCTGCTAACGCCATGTACCTGGGCAAGGTCATCCAGTGGAACTCCAAGGACCCGCGTGCTGCCGAGCGTTACGCTTACGTGGCCAAGGAGATCCTGCACCTTCCCGGCGAGACCAACGAGGAGCTCATCGCCGCGCTCGTCCAGAAGATTCGCGACCTCAACGACCAGCTCAACATTCCGCAGTCCATCAAGGATTACGCGAATGGTGGCGTGAAGGTCGACGCCGAGAACCCGCAGATGGTCTCCGAGGAGGAGTTCCTCGCCAAGCTGCCCGAGATCGCCGCGAACGCCGAGACCGACGCCTGCACGCCCGAGAACCCGCGTGAGACCAAGGCTGCCGACTTCGAGAAGATCCTCAAGGCCTGCTACTACGACACCGACATCGATTTCTAATCGACTCTTGTTATCGTAACGAGGGGCTCCGCACGTATCTGTACGGAGCCCCTTTCTTTTTTAGAGAATGGGATAGTTATGGCTGCAATTTTCAATAGCCCCAGCAAGTACATCCAGGGTCCGGACGAGCTCGCCAAGCTCGGCTCCTATGTCGAGCCGCTCGGCGCTAAGGCCCTCGTCATCGTGACGCCTTCGGGCAAGAAGCGCGTCGGTGCCAAGATCGAGGGCGGCTTTGCCGAGGCTAAGGCCGAGCTGCTATTTGAGGACTTTAACGGCGAGTGCTCCAAGGGCGAGGTCGATCGCCTGGTTGCGCTCGCTCGCGACAACGGTTGCGACATCATCGTCGGCGTCGGTGGCGGCAAGATCCTCGACACCGCGAAGGCCGTCGCCTATTACCTGGAGTCCCCGGTTATCATTTGCCCCACCATTGCTTCGACCGATGCACCGTGCTCGGCACTTTCGGTGCTCTACACCGATGACGGCCAGTTCGACAAGTATCTCTTCCTTAAGGCAAACCCCAATATTGTCCTGATGGATACGACGGTTATCGCGGCGAGCCCGGTGCGCCTGACGGTTTCCGGCATGGGCGATGCGCTCGCAACCTACTTTGAGGCTCAGGCGACGCACGATGCCGACGGCGGCACCTGCGCTGGCGGCAAGGGCGGCATGGCCGGCCTGGCGCTCGCCAAGCTCTGCTACGAGACGCTTATGGCCGATGGCGTCAAGGCCAAGGTCGCGTTGGAGAAGGGTGCGCTCACGCCCGCCGTCGAGCACATCATCGAGGCCAATACGCTGCTTTCGGGTATTGGCTTTGAGAGCTCGGGCCTTGCTGCTGCTCATGCCATCCACAATGGTCTGACGATGCTGCCTGAGTGCCACGGCATGTATCACGGCGAGAAGGTCGCCTTCGGCACCATCGTCCAGCTGGTACTCGAGGATGCCCCGACCGAGAAGCTCGAGGAAGTCTTGGGCTTCTGCATTGAGCTGGGCCTGCCGGTCACGATGAAGGAACTTGGCGTTGCCGAGCTTACGCGCGAGCAGGCCATGATTGTTGCCGAGGCCGCCTGCGCGCCCGATGACACCATGTGCAACATGCCGTTTGAGGTGACGCCCGAGATGGTCGCAAACGCCATCCTGGGTGCCGACGCGCTGGGTCATTATTACCTTATGGATGAGTAAGCTAAACTAAGGTAAGGAAGGGGCAAAGCCGACAGATGGCTTTGCCCCTTTTTGCTATGGTGCAAAGGGGTAAGGTTACTTTGCACCAATCGTTGTTTGATGAAGGGCGGATTCTCGTATGGCGCTTCCCATGGTTTATGGCGGTCCCGGCCGGTATGTTCAGGGGCCGGGCGAACTTTCGCGTCAGGGCAGGTATTTGTCATGGTTGGGCTGCGCTGCTTATGTCTTGTTTGACCAGGGCACCGAGGATCGGCTGTGCAAGCAGATCGTCGATGGATTTCTGGACGAAGATCTAAGTGAGCCGTTCTTTAAGATTTATGACGGTCCGTGTACGGAAGACGCCGTTGTCGAAATGGCTAAGGAAGCCCGGGCCGAGTATTGCGACATGGTGGTGGGTATTGGCGGCGGCAAGATGCTCGATATCGCCAAGGCCGTTGCGTTTTATGCCGAGGTGCCGTTGTGCGTATGCCCCACGGCGGCTTCGATGGACGGTCCGTGCAGCGCGATTTCGGTGCTGTATCACGAGGATGGGTCGTTCGACCACTACCTGATGCTCGAGAAGAATCCAGACCTGGTCGTGGTCGATACCAACGTGGTCGCGGCAGCCCCACTGCGTATGACGGTCGCTGGCATGGGCGACGCACTGGCAACGTACTTCGAGGCGCGTTCGTGCGCCGCGGCGCACGGTACCAACGAGCACGGTGGCGCGCCGGGGCACTTGGCTCTGGTCGCGGCTCGTGCCTGCTACGACACGCTCATGGAGTGTGGCGTCGCTGCCAAGCGCGACCTAAAAAAGGGCCGTACATCGCCGGCAGTTGAGCGCCTGATCGAGTGCAATATTCTGCTCTCGGGCGTCGGCTTTGAGAGCGGTGGCTTGGCGTTGGCGCATGCCATCGCCAACGGTCTGACGATTCTGCCCGAGTGCAAGGCCATGCATGGTGAAGCCGTGGCATTTGGCCTGGTGGTGCAGCTGCGCCTGGAGCGTGCACCCGAGCTTGATCAGGTGCTCGAGTTTTGCCAGCGCGTTGGTCTGCCGACGACGCTCGCGGAGCTGGGCCTTGGCGAGATTTCCGATGCCGACCTGAAGGGTGTTGCAAATGCGGTCTTTAGAAACGAGCGTAATATGGCCAACGAGCAGGCCAAGGTGACCAAACAAAAGCTCGTGCAGCTCATGTGTGAGGCATAGCTTGGCGCTTGATTGACCTTGTGCAATCGAGGCGGCGATAGGCATAGGCTATTTGCCGCAAAGATGCGCCGCGTGTAATTTGCCCGAGGCGTGGACCGATAGCGTATCATTATCTCTTGCTTGTTTGCACTGCTCAGGGAGGGGCCGCGCATGGCGCAGGAACACGATCTGTTTGATGACATTATCGAGATCAGCAAGGGTTTCGACTTTCTTAAAAACCCGCTTGGCGGTGTGACCGATGCACTCGATCCGTCGGCGCCGCAGTGGAATCCTGCCGACTACAAGGAGCGCCCGCGCGGCAACACCATTCCGTGCCTGACCTGCAAAAACGAAAAGAGCGGCTGCACCGCGTGTATGGACGTGTGCCCGGTCAACGCTATCGAGGTCGAGGAAGACGCCATCGAGATCCTCGACTCCTGTCGCAAGTGCGGCTTGTGCGCCGCTGCCTGTCCGACCGAGGCGATCATCTCGCCGCGCCTGGCGCCCAAAAATCTGTATGACGATATCGTCTCTGCTGCTACGAGTCACGAGACCGCCTACGTCACCTGCACGCGCGCCCTTAAGCGCATGCCGCGCGAAAACGAGGTCGTCGTTGCCTGCGTGGGCGATATTACGGCCGAGACCTGGTTCTCGGTACTGGCCGACTACCCCAACGTGAGCGTATACCTGCCGTTGGGCGTGTGCGATAAATGCCGCAACACCGGCGGTGAGGACATTCTGGGCGAGGCGATTGCGAAGGCTGAGGAGTGGTCTGGCACGGGTATGGGCCTTGAGGTCGACCCCAAGAGCCTCAAGTGCCATAAGCTTCGCGAGTACGAACGCAAGGAGTACATGGAAAAGATCGCCCGCACCACGGGCCTGACGGTGACCAAGCTCAACCCGGCGACGGCGGCGCTGGCCTCGGTGACGCAAAAGCTCAAGGCCCATCGCCATCAGATTACCCAGCTGGAGCGCACGCTCAACACCATGTGCGGCACCACGACGACCAAGCGTCGCCGTTCGCTCACGCACGGGCGCCAACTGGTGCTCTCAACGTTGCAAAACCACCCCGAGCTTGCCCAGAACATGCAGGTGAGCACGCCGGAGTGCGATTTTGACAAGTGTACGTCGTGCGGCGAGTGCGTCAATGTATGCCCCACGTTCGCCTGCGATTTGGTGGGAAGCGGCCGCTTTGCGTTGGAGTCGACGTATTGCTTGGGCTGCGGTGCCTGCGTCAAGGTGTGCCCCGAGCATGCGCTCAAGTTGGTTGAGCATGACGCGTCCAATCTGGTCGTCGTCGATCCCGAAGCCGAGGAAAAGGCCGCCCAGAAGGAGAAGGCCCACGAGGAGGCCGAGAAGGTCAAGGCCGAGGCAAAGGAAAAGCTCAACAAGATGCTCGACCAAGTAGAAAAGCTCGCGGACTAGCTAAAAGAGCGTAAATGATGGCCGGTGGGACAGGTACTGCCCCGCCGGCCAAAAAAGTTGCGGTGGAATAGTTCCTGTTTTGCCCTTAAGCTGGCCATTCTAGGAACTATCCCACCGCAACTAATAGATGGTTAGTTCATACTGCTCTGGTGGGTCCCGCTGCCGTTATTGCGGCGGGTAACCGTCTCATGGAGTAAAAAGAACCCGGGAACCTGTTTGGTCTCGGTGTATTCCATAAGGATACCGTCGGCGTTGTAGGTCTGTCCGCGTATAACGGCGAGTGCGTTAAAGTCGTCGAGATCGAGCACGCGCGTATCCTCGGGCGTGGGATGCTCGATCGTTACATCGCGTTTGCCCGTGGCAATCTTAATGCCAAGGTCTTCTTCGAGGTAACGATAGATCGAGTCGTTGACAATCTCGGGTGTCAGCCCCGGTACCTGTGAGCTTAGGTAATAGGAGTCGTCGGAGCACACGGCTTGTCCGTCTGCATAACGGATGCGTTTGGCGCGTGTGAGCTCACAGCCTTCGGGAAACCCGGTAATCTTGGAGAGCGCCTTGCTGCAGATGAGGAGCTCAAAGACGGTGGTGACAGTCTTGAGCTCAAAGCCTCGGTTGACCGCGATTTCCTTAAAGGTCTCGAGTCCGCCGCCACCACGACTCTTCTCGTCACTGATGTTGCGAATGACGCGCATGCCTTTGCCTTGCTGGGGGAGCACGTAACCATCTGCCGCAAGCATCGAGATGGCGCGACGGACCGTCATGCGCGAACAGTCAAACAGCTGCGTGAGCTCAGTCTCCGAAGGCAGATAGCTCTGATAGGCGTATGTGCCGTCGTCAATCGACTGCTTCACGTTGTCATAAATAGTTTGGAAGATGGCTCGCGCCATGACGGTCTCCTAGAGCTGGGTGCGTGAACGACGGATGAGGGCCGTCCGCGCAGGTGTCAATCGATTTACTTGCTGGGGTCGATTATATATTTACCCATGGCACGCAGAGCTGGGTCTGACAGGATGGCGCCGAGTTCGTCGAGGGAAGCCACCTTGGCGACCATCGAGGATACGTCGAGCCTGCCAGAGTCGATGAGCTCGAGCGCGCGACGCTGCGTATAAGGGTTGATGTAGGACGAGGTAAGCACAAGCTCCTTCTGGAAGACCTCGAAGGGCTTGACGGTGATTGTCTCATCGGGCTTGGTGAGGCCGAACATCATGACCGTAGCCTTGTGGCCGGCGATCTGGATGGCCTGCTCGATGGTGACGGGCTTGCCAACACACTCGATAACGACATCGACGTTGCCGACGCCCTCCTGCTTCAGGCGGGCCGGGACGTCCTCGTGGATGGAATCAATTGCCAGGTCGGCGCCGAGTTTGAGCGCAACCTCGCGCTTGCCTTCGACAGGCTCGAGCAAGACAACCTTGGTGGCGCCGGCGTTTTTAGCAAGCTGCATCATGAGCAGACCGATCATGCCACCGCCGATAACGACAACTGTGCTGCCGGGCTTGATGTTGCACATATCGATGCCGTGCAGGCAGCAGGCGACGGGCTCGGTCATAGCACCCTGCTCAAAGCTGGTGTGATCGCCCAACTTGTAGACTTGCTGCATATCGACGGAGCAGTACTCGGCAAAGCCGCCGTTAACGGTGGTACCGTAACCGGTCATATGCTCGCAGTAGTGGTTGATTCCGTCGCGGCAGGGTTCGCAGCAGCCGCAGGGATGGTTTGGGTCGATGCACACGCGATCGCCCGGCTTAAAGCCAGCGACGTCGCTGCCCACGGCCTCGACAACGCCCGCAAACTCATGACCAAGGATCGTGGGCGGGGTAACGTCGGCTGCACCCTTGTCGCCTTCATAGATATGAACGTCGGTACCGCAGACGCCGCAAGCTTTGACGTTGATCAGAACGTCGCGCTTGCCCACGGCCGGCTTTGCTGATTCCTCGACTCTGAGGTCGTGCTTTCCATAGAAGACCGCGCTTTTCATGGTGACTCCTTAACGTGGCGGTGAATGTTGTATCGAAGTATAGGTATGTAAACATCCTTATACAAGCATATCTACACAAGTTGATAAATATTTTGGTTTTAGAGAATTACGACAAACAGGCATTAACAGGTAAATTATTTGAAATAAACCGTTTACCGTCAATTATTGACCGCTGACCGAACATAGAAACCGTATTAACTTGTCTAGATAAGTGATATGATAAAAAAGAAGTGCAAGAAGTCAGGGACACGGGCCCACCCGTCCTATTGCACGAGGTACACGCAAACGGCGCGTCTGCGGTCTCGAGTGAAGCCAAAACCGCAGCGCTCCGAATGAAGAGAGGGGGATTCCCCGTCATGATGCAAAAGATACAACGTTTCGGCGGTGCAATGTACACGCCTGCAATTCTTTTCGCATTTTCCGGAATCGTCGTCGGCCTGGGTACGTTGTTTACCACCGAGGCGATCTTTGGCGAGATGGCCACAGCGGGTCATCTTTGGTTTGATTGCTGGAATGTGCTGCTCCAGGGTGGTTGGACGCTCTTTAACCAGATGCCGTTGCTGTTTTGCGTAGCGTTGCCAATCTCGCTCGCGAACAAGCAGAACGCTCGCTGCTGCATGGAGGCTTTGGCCATCTACCTTACCTTCAACTACTTTGTAAGCACAATCTTGGGGCAGTGGGGCCCTGTCTTTGGGGTCGACTACTCTGTCGAGGCGGGCAGCGGTACTGGTCTTGCCACTATCGCAAGCATCAAAACGCTTGATATGGGCATCATGGGCGCGCTTATCATTTCTGGTATCGCCACGATGCTTCACAACAAGTACTTCGACACCGAACTTCCTGAGTGGCTGGGCGTGTTCTCGGGCTCCGTGTTCATCTATATGATCGGTTTCTTCGTTATGGTTCCGGTCGCTATTATCGCCTGCCTGGTGTGGCCGCATGTTCAGGCTGCTATCTCCGCCTTCCAGGGATTCATCCTTTCCGCCGGTACGTTTGGCGTGGGCGTCTTTGCTTTCTTCGAGCGCGTGCTGATCCCTACAGGCCTGCACCACTTTATCTATACGCCGTTCTATTACGACAACGCGGCGGTCAACGGCGGCATCTTTGCTGCTTGGGCCAACATCCTGCCCCAACTGGCTGCCGATCCGAGCATTGCTCTTAAGGATGCCGCACCCTGGGCTGCCTATACCTGCCCTGGTTGGACTAAGGTCTTCGGCTCGCTTGGCGTCGCCATTGCGTTTTATATGACCGCCAAACCCGAGCGCAAGCAGCGCGTCAAGGCTCTGCTCATTCCCGTCACCCTTACCGCTATGCTTTGCGGTATTACCGAGCCGCTTGACTTCACCTTCCTGTTCATCGCGCCCGGCCTGTTCGTCGTCCACTGCGTGCTCGGAGCGCTTGGCTGCATGGCTCAAAACCTCCTTGGCGTCGTGGGCATCTTCGACGGCGGCATCATCTCGATGCTCTCGTGGGACTGGCTGCCCCTTTGGGCCGCACACGGTCTGCAGTACGCCATCTCCATCCTTGTCGGTCTGTGCTTTACCGCTCTTTGGGTCGTGGTCTTCCGTTTCTTGATCGTCAAGTTCGACTTTAAGACCCCCGGTCGCGAGGATGACGATGTTGAGGTCGAGCTCAAGTCCAAGGCCGACTACAAGCAAAAGCAGGGCGGTGCTGCTGCTGGCAAATCGGTCGCCCAGAGTAAAGATGATGAGCGCTTGGTGCTTGCCGAGAAAATCCTCGATCTGCTCGGTGGCGCGGATAACATCATCGATGTAACTAACTGCGCTACCCGTCTGCGCGTTAACGTCAAGGACAAGGGCGTCGTTGCACCCGAGGCTTCCTTCAAGGCGATCGGTACGCATGGCTTGGTGGTCCAAGGTCAGTCAATCCAGGTCATCATCGGCCTTACCGTCCCACAGGTTCGCGAGAAGTTCGAGAGTCTTCTGAAGTTCGAGAGTCTTCTGTAAATCATCGTCCATCGAAACAATCGGCCTTGCAGAGCCGGTATGCACCGCAAGGCCGATTCTAGAGATAAAAAACTCCACTTCTAGGTAACAATTCCAAACCGCGCAAGGCCGCGTGCGGGGACGGATTGAGCAAGCGGCCAGAATGAGGAGGACATCATGTCCAAGAAAAACTATGCCGTGACCATTGCCGGCGGTGGCTCTACCTTCACCCCGGGCATCGCTCTGATGCTGCTTGAGGAGCGCGACCGCTTCCCGGTCAACAAGGTGACCTTCTACGACAACAACGCCGAGCGCCAGGAGATCGTGGCAAAGGCCTGCGAGATCTACTTCCACGAGAACGCCCCCGAGGTTGAGTTCAACTACACCACCGACCCCGAAACTGCATTCACCGGGACCGACTTCGTCCTTGCTCACATCCGCGTGGGTCTCTACGCTATGCGCGAGCTCGACGAGAAGATCCCCCTCAAGTACGGCTGCGTTGGTCAGGAGACCTGCGGTGCCGGCGGTATCGCCTACGGCATGCGCTCCATCGGTGGTGTCATCGAGATCCTGGACTACATGGAGAAGTACAGCCCCAACGCCTGGATGCTCAACTACTCCAACCCCGCGGCCATCGTCGCCGAGGCCTGCCGCGTGCTGCGCCCCAACAGCCGCATCATCAACATCTGCGACATGCCGATCGACCTCATGGATAAGATGAGCCGTATGTGCGGCATCAAGGATCGTCGCGAGCTGCAGTACAGCTACTACGGCCTCAACCACTTTGGTTGGTGGAGCAAGATCTACGACAAGGAGGGTAACGACCTCATGCCGCAGATCAAGGAGCACATGGCAAAGAACGGCTACTTGGACGGCATTGAGCACGAGGCCGGTAAGGAGCAGCACGTCGAGGAGAGCTGGATTCACACCTTCGGCAAGGCCAAGGATGTCTATGCTGTCGATCCCGAGACGATTCCCAACACCTACCTCAAGTACTACCTGTACCCGGACTATGTTGTCGAGACGTCTGACCCCAACTACACTCGCGCCAATGAGGTTATGGACGGCCGCGAGAAGAAGGTCTTTGGCGCTTGCCGCGACATCATCGCCAAGGGTACTGCCAAGGACGGCGGCTTTGAGCCCGACGTACACGCCAACTACATCGTCGACCTTGCCTGCGCGCTGGCCGAGAACACGCTCGAGCGCTTCCTGCTGATTGTCCCCAACGATGGCGCTGTGCCCAACTTCGACCCGACGGCCATGGTCGAGGTGCCTTGCATCGTTGGCTCCAACGGCTTTGAGAAGATCTGCCAGGGCCCGATCCCGCAGTTCCAGAAGGGCCTGATGGAGCAGCAGGTTTCCGTCGAGAAGCTCGTTGTCCAGGCTTGGGTCGAGGGCAGCTACCAGAAGCTCTGGCAGGCGCTCACGCTCTCCAAGACCATTCCTTCGGCAAGCGTTGCTAAGCAGATCCTGGACGAGCTCATCGAGGCCAACAAGGATTTCTGGCCCGAGCTTAAGTAAGGACTGCTGTCTCGAACTCTCACGCATCTCTGCTTCATTTGCGCCGCCGCGGTGTCCGGATTCGCCCGGATGCTGCGGCGGCGCTATACTTATACAGTTTGAAGTACCTGTACCAAAAGGAGCTGTCGTGTCCCTTTCCATCGGTATCGTGGGCCTGCCCAACGTGGGCAAGTCGACGCTGTTCACCGCGCTTACCAAAAAGACCGGCCTTGCCGCCAACTACCCGTTTGCCACGATCGACCCCAACGTGGGTATCGTCGATGTGCCCGATAGCCGCCTGCAAAAGCTCGCCGACATCGTCAACCCGGGTCGCATTGTGCCGGCTACGGTCGAGTTCGTCGACATCGCAGGTCTGGTGAAGGGCGCTAACGAGGGCGAGGGTCTGGGCAACCAGTTCCTGGCAAACATCCGCGAGACCGATGCCATCTGCGAGGTCGTGCGCTACTTTAAGGACCCCAACGTCATGCGTGAGGTGGGCCGCACGGGCGAGTTCGTCGATCCCGCCGGCGATGCCGACACCATCATGACCGAGCTCATCCTGGCCGACATGGGCACGCTCGAGAAGCAGCTGCCTAAGCTCGAGAAGGAGGCCAAGCGCGACAAGGAGCTCATGCCCAAGTTTGAGGTCGCCAAGCGCCTGCTTGCCTGGCTCAACGAGGGCAAGCGCGCCGCGTCCATGGAGATGACCGACGAGGAGCGTGCCGCTGCCAAGGGCCTGTTCCTGCTCACCATGAAGCCCATCCTGTATGTGGCCAACGTGGACGAGGATATGCTCAACGAGGACCTGGCGCCCATCGATGGCGTCAAGCCGTTGCCCATCTGCGCCAAGATTGAGGCCGAGCTTTCCGAGCTCGATCCCGAGGACGCCGCCGACTACCTGGAGAGCCTGGGCCTGGAGCAGCCCGGTCTGGACGTGCTCGCGCAGGCGGCCTATAAGCTGCTCGGTCTGCAGTCGTTCTTTACGGCCGGCGAGATGGAGGTCAAGGCCTGGACGGTTCGTCAGGGCGCGACCGCCCCGCAGGCCGCCGGCGTCATCCACACCGATTTTGAGCGCGGCTTTATTAAGGCCGAGGTCATTGGCTATGACGACTACATCGAGCTCGGCGGTGAGCAGGGCGCCAAGGCCGCCGGCAAACTGCGTATTGAGGGCAAGGACTATGTCATGGCCGATGGCGACGTCGTGCACTTCCGCTTTAACGTGTAAGGGCGACGCATATGTTTAAATACGGCAAAAAAGCTGGCTACATGGGTATTGCGCTGCTCGTACTTGCGGTGATTCCGCTGGTGGTCGCAGCGTGCGTTATCCCCAACATTGGTCCCGAGGTGGCAACGAAGTTTAATGCCGCCGGCGAGGTGACGCGCTGGGGCAAGAGCTACGAGTTGCTGGCGCTGCCGGTGCTCAACCTGCTGCTGAGCGTAGCGACGTACTTTACGGCGGGACGCCAGGCAAAGAACAATGAGGACTCTGCCGCCATGGCGCGCATCGTGTGCGAACGCTACCTGCGCAACGGTTGCATCACGGGTGTGTTCCTCAACGTGATCAACGTTTACTTTATGTACTCGGCGATTACCGGAACGGGCTTTGGCTTCGGCTTTTAGGTTGCACCTTTAGGCAACGAGCCTACAAGCAAATTCGATGGCTGCTGCGAGGCCGCCGCTCGATCGTGGTTTAAAGACCATGTCGGCGGCGGCTTCGTTTTCGTATCCGGCGCCGCGAAGGGCGAGTGCGATACCGGCTTCTAAAAGGAGCGGCAGGCCGCGTTGGCTGGTTGCGATTATGGCAGCCTGATTGAGTGAGCAGCCGTGCGCTTGGCATTGGATGGCAAGTTCACCTTGCGCCGGGCAAGGGACCAGAACGGCGGCGACGCGACTTGATAGCAATGCAAATGCTGTGCGCTCATCGGGCGAAAGGCATTCTGCTTCAACGACGACGAGCTTGGGCGGTGCGCTGTTTGTGCGAGGCGTGGCTCGGTACATGCGGACCGAAGAACCCGACATAGAAAACTCCTGTGTATTCGGCAAAACGTAAACTATAGTTTACGTTTATGTTCGGCTCCATTTCAAACTCGTCTGCATGGACGAACGTGCGAAACAGATTCTTGGCAGGCGGGTCGAAGAGACACGCAGAGACCTTGGTATCTCCAAGGTTGATTTTTGTGTGGCGACAGGAATCAGCCGACCCTACCTCGACCGAATCGAAGATGGGACGGCAAATTTCACGCTCAAGGTTCTATTTAAGATCGCGCCCGCACTCGGCATGACGGTGTCAGAGCTTCTCGAGGGCATCGAATAGGGGATACCCGTCGACAACTGAATTACGCCATCGGGATGCGGTCGTGGTTGACTTGGCTGTAGAACAGGCGCTGGATTTCGGCGGCATCGCGTGACTGGCCGAGTGCCCACATGGTCTTGGCCACGAGCGTCTCGGTGGTCATATCGTCGCCGCGCAAAATACCCGGGTGATCGGCGTAGGCACGGCCGACCTCATAAACACCAAGGTCAAGGCCCTCTTCGGGGACCTGCGTGGTCATAACGACGGTGCGACCCGAATCGACCCAGCGGAAAATCGCCTCCTGGAATGACTCGCCGGACTCGCCGAACTCGGGAATACCGCCAATGCCAAAGGTCTCCAGGATTACAGCATCGTAGCTATTGGCAAGGGCATCGAGGATGCCCGGGTTTACGCCGGGCGTGAGCTTAAGGACAAACACGCGCGGGTCGATGCTGTCGTAGAAACGCACCGGGTTTTCGCCCTGATGCGTGCCGTGAAGCCCGTTGCGCACGATGCGGTCGTTGCGGATATAGGCGATGGGCGGATAGTTGACGCTAATGAACGCGTTAAAGCTCATGGTGCGCTGTTTGCGGGCGCGCGTGCCGGCAATGGCGACACCGCCAAACACGATCGAGACGTCGTGCGAGTGCTCGTCGAGCGCATAGAGCAGGCTCTGGTACAGGTTGAGCTTGGCGTCGGTAAAGGGGTTGCCCATGGGCTTTTGCGAGCCGGTGAGCACGATGGGCTTGGGGCTGTCCTGAATCAGGTAGGAAAGCGCCGCAGCCGTGTAGCTCATGGTGTCGGTGCCGTGCAGAATCACGAAGCCGTCGTGGTCGGCATAGCCCTCGACAATGACGTCGCGGATACGCATCCAGTCACTCGGGCGCATGTTGGTGCTGTCGATGTTCATGGGCTGCACGACGTCGAGCTCACAGAGGCCCGAGATCTCGGGGACACTCTGGGCGAGCTCCTCACCGGTCAGGGCGGGGGAGAGGCCGTTGCCGTCCTCGGTCGATGCGATGGTGCCGCCCGTGGCGATGAGAAGGATGCGCTTCATGCTGGTATTCCTATCGTATTTGCCGCCGCAGAGGCGGAGTCGTTCGGCAGTATTGTGGCACAGGGCGTCGAATGTTCAAACGTATTACATCATCCGTAACGTTTGGTAACACTTCAATTGCCGTCAAATAGGGGCCCAGGTCGTGCGTTTGCCGTGCGCTGATGGCTGCGAGGGGCGAGAAACCCCATATAACGTGTACACTATGAAAGTTAATTTCGTTCATTCACGCGGGTGGGCACCGGCTCCCCGCCAACAAGAGAGGGAACCATGGATCAAAAGGCTTCCGCAAAGGTCCTCGTACTCGACTTTGGTGCGCAGTACGGTCAGCTCATTGCCCGTCGCGTCCGCGACCTCAACGTGTATTCCGAGATTGTCCCCTGCGACATCTCGGCCGACGAGATTCGCGAGATGAACGCCTC
>DBFZQW010000013.1:0-9565 GCA_048521445.1 Collinsella sp.
CCGGTAAGACCCACAAGATCGGTGAGGTCCATGAGGGCGCTGCCACCATGGACTGGATGGTTCAGGAGCAGGAGCGCGGCGTAACCATTACCTCCGCTGCTACCACGTGCTTCTGGAACAAGGACGGTAAGGACTACCGCATCCAGATCATCGACACCCCGGGCCACGTTGACTTCACCGCCGAGGTCGAGCGCTGCCTGCGCGTCCTCGATGGCGCTGTCGCCGTCTTCGACGCCGTTGCCGGCGTTCAGCCCCAGTCTGAGACCGTTTGGCGTCAGGCTTCCACCTTCAACGTCCCCCGCATCGCTTTCATCAACAAGTATGACCGCGTGGGCGCTGACTTCTTCAACGCTATCGAGACCATGAAGGATCGTCTCGACGCTAACGCCGTGGCCGCTCAGGTCCCGATGGGCGCCGAGGACAACTTCTGGGGCGTCATCGACCTGGTCACCATGACTGCATGGGACTTCAAGGCCGACGAGAAGGGTATGACCTACCCCGAGCCGATGGACGAGATCCCGGCTGAGTTTGCCGACATCGCTGCCACCAAGCGCGAGGAGCTCCTTGACGCTGCTGCCAGCTTTGACGACGAGCTCATGGAGAAGATCCTCATGGAGGAGGACTTCACCGTCGAGGAGCTCAAGGCTGCTCTGCGCAAGGGTGTTCTGGCCAATGAGCTCAACCTCGTCTTCGTGGGCTCCGCCTACAAGAACAAGGGCGTTCAGGAGCTGCTCGACGCTGTCGTCGACTACCTGCCCAGCCCGCTCGACGTTGAGGCCGTCACCGGTACCGATCCGGACACCGGCGAGGAGATCCAGCGTCATCCTTCCTTCGACGAGCCCTTCTCCGGCCTGGTCTTCAAGATCATGACCGATCCGTTCGTCGGTAAGCTCACCTATGTCCGCGTTTACTCCGGCCGCGCCGAGTCCGGCTCCTACGTTGTTAACGCTTCCAACGGTCAGCGCGAGCGCCTCGGCCGCATCCTCGAGATGAACGCCGCCGAGCGTATCGACCGTGACGACGCTGCCGCCGGCGACATCGTCGCTTGCGTCGGCTTCAAGAACTCCACCACCGGCGACACCCTGTGCGCCGAGGGCAAGGAGATCGTCCTCGAGAAGATCGAGTTCGCTAAGCCCGTTATCGACGTTGCCATCGAGCCCAAGACCAAGGCCGAGCAGGACAAGATGTCCCTGGCTCTGACCAAGCTCGCCGAGGAGGACCCGACCTTCCAGGTGTCCACCAACCACGAGACCGGCCAGACCATCATCGCCGGCATGGGCGAGCTGCACCTCGAGATCATCGTCGACCGTCTGCTCCGCGAGTTCAAGGTTGACGCTAACGTCGGTAAGCCCCAGGTTGCCTATCGCGAGACCGCTGGTCACGACGTCGAGAAGGCTGAGGGCAAGTTTGTCCGTCAGTCCGGCGGTCGCGGTCAGTACGGCCACGCTGTCATCAAGCTCGAGAAGATGGAGGAGGGCTTCGGCTACGAGTTCGTCAACGCTATCGTCGGCGGCGTCGTGCCCAAGGAGTACATCCCGTCCATCGACAAGGGCATCCAGGAGGCCCTGAACACCGGTGTTATCGCCGGCTTCCCGGTCCTTGACGTTAAGGTCACCCTGTTCGACGGTTCTTACCACGAGGTCGACTCCTCCGAGGCCGCCTTCAAGATCGCCGGTTCCATGGCTATCAAGGACGCCCTCAAGAAGTCCGATCCGCAGCTGCTCGAGCCGATCATGGCTGTCGAGGTCGAGACCCCCGAGCAGTACATGGGCGACGTTATGGGCAACCTCTCCGGTCGCCGCGGCAAGATCGAGGGCATGGAGGATCGCAAGAACAGCAAGCTCATCCGTGCCAAGGTGCCGCTGGGCGAGATGTTCGGTTACGCTACCGACCTTCGCTCCCAGACCCAGGGCCGTGCATCCTACACGATGCAGTTCGACTCTTATGAGCCCGCGCCCAAGTCCATCGTGGACGAGGTCATGAGCAAGAACGCCTAAGTTCGAGCTCCCTGTTACGTAATCCGCGAGAACATCTCTCGCACTCTTTGGAGGTTTAAGTTGGCTACCCAGAAGATCCGCATTCGCCTCAAGGGCTATGATCACGAGGTCGTCGATCAGTCCGCGAAGCTCATCGTCGAGACCGCTCAGAAGACCGGCGCTCGCGTTTCCGGTCCTGTCCCCCTGCCCACCGAGCGCAACCTGTACACGGTTATCCGCTCGCCGCACGTGAACAAGGACTCCCGTGAGCAGTTCGAGATGCGCACTCACAAGCGCCTCATCGACATCCTCGACCCCACCTCGGGCACCGTTGATTCGCTCATGCGTCTCGACCTCCCCGCTGGCGTCGACATTGACATCAAGCTCTAAGCGATATCGCTCATAGCTTAAAGGGCCCCGCTGCCGTTACGGTAGCGGGGCCCTTTTGTTTTGAATGATGGTTTGGACTGCCGGGTAATGCTGCCGAGCCGATGACTGCGGCGCCCTAATCGCTTAAGTGGCGCAAAGACGCCTCCTCAAAATGGAAGAAACGCAAGCCGTCTTTCGTTTCGATGCACGCGCGACCAAAGCCATCGACCGTTTTAAAGATGCCTCGCGCCAGCTCGTCTCCAGCGGGGGAGCGGGCGATAACGTGCTCTCCAATCCAATTGAGGTGAGCGACATATTCGCCGTGGACGGGCGCGAGCGGTCCGGTGTTTTCTTCCATGGAGTTGAGGCGTTCTGCCCAGGCATCTACGGCGTCTATAACGGCGTGATAGACCTCATCAAGGAGCATGTCGACGGTAGGAACGTTTTCGTTAAGGTCCGAGAGGCCAATTGCCGCCAGGCCGCCATCGGGCACCTCCTGCGGCGTGTAGTTTACGTTGACGCCAATGCCGCAGACGGCGAAGGGCCCGCCCTCGTTGTCACGAGCCGCCTCGACTAAGATGCCGCCAAGCTTATGTCCTCGTGCGACGAGGTCGTTGGGCCATTTGAGGCCGATCTCGTTAGCAAGACCCTGCTTTTCGAGCGCCTCGAGCACCGCTAGGCCGCTGACGGCGGCAAGACCAGAGTACTTTGCAGGATTAACGCATGGACGCAGGACAATCGAAAGCAATAGGTTGCCGGCGGTTGAATCCCACTTGTGGCCGCGCCGGCCGCGCCCTGCTGTCTGAGCCCGGGCGGCAAGTCCTGTGCCGTGCGGCGCTCCCCGTTTTCCTGCTTCGAGCAGGTCATCGTTGGTCGATCCGGTTACGTCGACTGTCGTTAAACAAGAATCCATAACAGCTGCTACCTCCTAAGTTAATAAGGCAATCGCGCAATGGTGTCGAGAGATAGACACAATGTGAAGCCTTTGTCGCATTTGGACAATTTAATGTTAACACGTCAACAACGACAAAAATGCGCTATCCTCTCTTGGTCGATGTAAACACGTCAACAACTCAAAGGAGGTTAGTGATGGGTTTCACGATTCTTGGAACAGGCTCGGCGCTTCCTGAACGCAGTGTTTCCAATGACGAGCTGTCTGAGTTCCTCGATACCTCGGATGAGTGGATTTTTACCCGCACAGGTATCAAGAGCCGCCACGTCTGCACCACCGAGTCACTTGACGACCTTGCCGTAGCGGCGAGCGAGCGGGCACTCCAGGTGTCCGGAATCGACGCGAGCCAGCTGGATCTGATCGTCTGCTCGACGACGACGGGTGACCACCTTGTTCCCGCTGAGGCGTGTGCCGTTGCTGAGCGACTAGGCGCGACGTGCCCTGCCTTCGATGTCTCGGCGGCTTGTGCCGGCTTCGTATTTGCGCTCGATGTCGCCGAGGGCTATATCGCCCGCGGTCGCGCCACCTGCGTGCTTGTCGTTGCTGCCGAGCAGATGACGCGTGCGCTCGACTGGACCGACCGCGCCACCTGCGTGCTCTTTGGCGATGGGGCAGGCGCCGCAGTGATTGGAGCTGGGGGAGACAACCCCCTTGCCGTTGAGCTTTCGACGGCGCCCGACGTCGAGACGTTGCGCGTATCCGGTCTGGTCGGCACCTCGCCGTTTAAGGCCTCTGCAGATAGCGAGAGCGTGCTGTCCATGAATGGCCGCCGCGTGTTCAAGTTCGGCGTCAACGCCATCTGCGACACGGTCCATAAGCTTGCGAGCGATGCGGGCATTTCGGTCGAAGACATCGACCATTTTGTATTCCATCAGGCTAACGAACGAATCCTGAGTCAGGCGGTCAAGCGCCTGGGCGTGCCAGACGAGCGCGTGGTTCGAACGCTGCGCGAGACCGGCAACATTTCGAGCGCCTGCATTCCCTTTGCGCTTGATCGACTGGCACGCACCGACGCACTGAAAGCGGGCGACACCATTGCCCTCGTTGGATTTGGCGCCGGTTTGGATATAGGTGGCTATCTGCTTCGTTGGAAGTAGTCGCACATAGGAAATAAAAACGCCCCTAGGGCACAAACAAAGGAGAACTACCATGGCAGATCAGAAGACCTTCGAGCGCGTTTGCGACGTTATCCGCGAGACCGCCGGCCTTGACGACGTCGAGATGAAGCCTGAGTCCACGCTCGAGGAGATTGGCCTCGACAGTCTGGGCACCGTCGAGATCCTCGTCGCCGTCGAGGACGAGTTTGGTATCCAGCTCGATACCGAGGAGAACCCCAAGACGGTCGGCGAGTTCGCCGATACGGTCGAGGCGGCATTGGAGAAGTAGAGATGCTCAAGACTCCTCTCTGCGATCTGCTCGGCATCGAAAAGCCCGTGTTCCAGGGCGGTATGGCTTGGATTGCCGACGCCTCGTTGGCGTCCGCAGTGTCCGAGGCGGGCGGCTTAGGGATTATCGCAGCCATGAACGCCGACGCCAACTGGCTGCGCGACCAGATTCACGAGCTGCGCGCCAGGACGGATAAACCCTTTGGCGTCAACGTCATGCTCATGAGCCCGTTTGCCGACGAGGTCGCGCAGGTCGTGATTGACGAGCGAGTGCCGGTCGTCGTGACGGGCGCCGGCAATCCTGCCAAGTACATGAAGGCGTGGAACGAGGCGGGCATCAAGGTCATCCCGGTCGTTGCCTCGGTGGCGCTGGCGCGCCTCGTGGTGCGTCGTGGAGCCACGGCGGTTGTTGCCGAGGGTACCGAATCGGGCGGCCATATTGGCGAGACCTCGACGATGGCACTGGTGCCGCAGGTCGTCGATGCGGTCGACATTCCCGTCGTGGCCGCCGGCGGTATCGCGGATGGCCGCGGGGTGGCGGCCGCCTTTATGCTTGGCGCCGCTGGCGTCCAAGTGGGTACGCGTTTTCTCGTTGCCGATGAGTGCACCGTCTCGGAGCAGTACAAGGAGATGATCCTGAAGGCCAACGACACTTCGACGCGTGCGACCGGCCGCTCGACGGGACATCCGGTGCGCGCCCTCAAGAGTCCCTTCACCAACGCCTACGCCAAGAGCGAGGCGGCGGGCGTAAGTGTCGAGGAGCTCGGGGCCATGGGCACGGGCGCCCTTCGCAAGGCCGCCAAGGACGGCAATTACGAAGAGGGTTCGTTTTTGTGTGGACAGATTGCCGGCATGGTTAGCGAGCGCCAGAGCGCACGCGAAATCGTTGACGACCTGGTCGATGGCGCCGAGCGCGTCCTGAAGGGTGCGTGCGCATGGGTAGCGTAGCGTTTCTGTTTGCCGGCCAGGGTGCCCAACACCCCGCGATGGGCGTCGATCTGATCGAGACATCGCCGGCGGCCGCCGAGGTGTTCGCGATCGCCGACGAGGTGCGCCCGGGGACCAGCGAGCAGTGCCGGAGCGCCTCCAAGGAGGAGCTCTCGCAGACCGAGAACACGCAGCCGTGCGTGTTCGTTCACGACCTGGCAGCGGCCGCCGCATTGCGTGAGCGCGGCGTGGTGCCTGCCGCCTGTGCGGGATTTTCGCTGGGCGAGGTCGCCGCGCTCACCTTTGCGGGGGCGTTCGATACGCGAGCGGGCTTTGAGCTTGTGTTCGAGCGCGCGGCGCTGATGGCCGCGGCTGCCGAGCGCCATCCGGGCGGCATGCGCGCCGTCATCAAGCTCGATGCGGCGCAAGTCGAGAACCTGGCTGCGCAGGCCGGCGAGGACTGCTGGCCGGTCAACTACAACAGCCCGCAGCAGACGGTTGTTGCCGGAGCGCCCGAGGCGCTGCAGGCGCTCGACGTCCTAGTAAAAGAGGCTGGCGGCCGCGCCATGAAGGTCGCGGTGTCGGGTGCATTTCATAGCCCCTATATGGGCGAGGCGACCTGTGGCCTTGCCGCATATATTGAGGCCGGTCACGCGCCGTCCCCGTTGCTCATTCCTGTTTTGGCAAATATGACAGCGGCGCCCTATCCGGCGGACCCCCAGACGGCATCGGGTGTCTTGGCCAATCAAGTGAGCCATGCCGTGCGCTGGGTCGATACGCTGCACACTCTGCAGGATCAAGGCATCGACACATTTATTGAGGTCGGTCCTGGCAAAACACTGTCGGGCCTGGTCAAGCGTACGCTGAGCGACGTTCGCGTTTATTCGTGCGAAACGGCCGAGCAGGTCGCAGCTATTGCCGATGAGCTCGCATAGCCCACAGGGCTGTAACCCGAAAGGAATGACATGGGCAACTTGAACAACGGCGCGCTCGAGCGCAACGACTCACGCCGTGTGGCACTGGTCACGGGCGGCTCGCGGGGAATCGGCCGCGCTTGTGCGGTTGGCTTGGCGGAGGACGGCTTTGATATTGCCGTCGTCTATGCCGGTAGCGTCGATGCCGCGCGCGAGACATGCGGAGCCTGCGAGATGGTTGGCGCCACGGCGCGCGCATATCAATGCGACGTGGCAGACCCCGCTGCCGTCAATGCGTGCGTGGAAGCGGTCCTCAACGACTTTGGCTCCATTTGGGCGCTCGTCAACAACGCCGGCATCACGCGCGACGGCCTGCTCATGCGTATGGGTGACGATGCCTTCGACCGCGTGCTCGATGTCAATCTCAAGGGCACGTTCAATACGACGCGCGCACTCACCAAGACCTTTATGCGCCAGCGCGGCGGTTGCGTCATCAACATGAGCTCGGTTGTGGGCCTGATGGGCAATGCCGGGCAGGCCAACTACGCTGCCTCCAAGGCGGGCGTCATCGGCCTGACCAAGGCGGTAGCGCGCGAGCTTGCGCCCCGCGGCGTACGAGTGAACGCGGTCGCACCCGGGTTTGTCGAGACGGATATGACGGCAAAGCTCTCGGAGAAGGTTCGCGCGGCAACCGAGGAGCAGATTCCCCTAAAGCGCATGGCGCGCCCCGAGGAAGTGGCCGGCGTGGTGCGCTTTTTAGCGAGCGATGCGGCTGCCTACATTACGGGCGAGGTCGTACGCGTCGACGGCGGAATGGCGATGTAGAAATCAGGACCGAAGAACGGCTTGGATGAGGAGACCATGATGGAACAGAGAGTTGCAATCACCGGTATCGGTGCCGTGTCGCCGCTCGGCAACACCGCGCTTGCCACCTGGGCGGCCATGTGCGCCGGCACGTGCGGCATCGGCCCGATCACGCACTTCGATACCGATGCATTTGCTGTCAAGGTGGCAGCCGAGGTCAAGGGCTTTGACGGCAACGAGTACTTTGGCAAGCGTGACGCCAAGCATCTCGACCCCTGCGTTCAGTTTGCGATGGCGGCTTCGGACGAAGCCATGCACGATGCGGGCTTTGATGCCGAAGGCGCCATCGATCGAGAGCGCCTGGGCGTCTACGTGGGGTCGGGCGTGGGCGGCATGCAGACACTCGTCGACAACGTCCACACGATCGCCGATCGGGGGCCTCGTCGCGCATCTCCTTACATGATCGCGATGATGATTCCCAACATGGCTTCGGGCAACATCGCGATTCGCCATAAGGCAAAGGGCCCGACCCTGCCCGTCGTGACCGCGTGCGCAACCTCGGCCCATGCGGTGGGCGAGGCGTTCCGCGCCATCAAGCACGGCTATGCCGATGCGATTCTCGCCGGCGGTGCCGAGGCCGCAATCATCCCCGATGCCGTTGCGGGCTTTACATCCTGCCGTGCTCTCACCACTAATCCTGACCCGTCGACGGCATGCCGTCCGTTCGATGCAGACCGCGACGGCTTTGTGATGGGCGAGGGCGCCTGCGTGCTGGTACTCGAGAGCATGGAACATGCGCAGGCGCGCGGTGCGCACATTTACGCCGAGGTCGTGGGCTACGGCAACACCGATGATGCCTATCACATCACGAGCCCCGATCCCGAGGCTGCCGGCATTGCCCGCGCGATATCGCTGGCGGTTGCCGAGGGCGACGTTAAGCCTTCCGAGGGTCTCTACATCAACGCTCACGGCACCTCGACTAAACTCAACGATTCGTCCGAGACGGCGGGCATCAAGCGTGCGCTCGGCGAGGACGCGGCACGCGCCGCGCACGTCTCGTCGACCAAGTCGATGACCGGCCACATGATCGGTGCTACGGGTGCCATCGAGGTCATGGCCTGTGCCATGGCACTCGAGCAGGGCGTGGTACCCCCGACCATTAACTACCACACGCCCGATTCCGCCTGCGATCTTGATTACACGCCTAATCGAGCGGTTCGCGCCGACCTTACCTGGGCGCTTTCGACCAATCTGGGCTTTGGCGGGCACAATGCCGCCATCGCGCTGCGTAGATATACGAGGAGCTAGAGCATGGATTCCAAAAGACTTGCCGAGATAGCCGATGTTATGGAGGACCGCGGCCTCACGCGCGTGCGTGTTGAGGAGCCCGATGGCACTGCGGTCGAGCTCGAGCGCGCGAGCGCGGCGCAGCCGGTTGCCGTGCCCATGCCTATGCCGAGTGCCGTGGCTGCTCCGGCGGTGGCTCCTGTCGCCATGCCTGCCGCCGCACCGGAGCCCGCCGCGCAGGCGCCTGCCACCGCACCGGAGCCCAAGGGCACCGAGGTGACCGCTCCCATGGTCGGCGTTTTCTATGCTGCTCCGGCGCCGGGCGACGAACCGTTTGTGCACGTGGGCTCCAAGGTCAAGGCCGGCGAGACCCTCTGCATCATCGAGGCCATGAAGGTTCTCAACGAGGTGACGGCAGAGGCGGATGGCGAGGTGCTCGAGATCTGCGTGGCCGACGGCGACCTCGTGGAGTTCGGCAGCTGCCTCATGAGGATCGGATAGGTGATATCCATGAAAAAAGAAAAGCTCAAGAAGCTGTTGCCGCATCGCGAGCCGATGCTTTTGCTCGATGAAGCCGAGCTGGTGGGCGACGAGGCCCACGGCAAGATCACGATTACGGGCGACGAGTACTTTTTGCAGGGGCATTTTCCGGGAAACCCGGTCGTCCCCGGCGTGATTCAGTGCGAGATGCTCGCCCAGAACTGCTGCGTGCTGCTGATGGGCGATGAGGAGGCGCGCGGCGCGACGCCGTTCTACACGAGCCTGGACAAGGTACGCTTTAAGCGTCCGGTGCGCCCGGGCGACACGGTGGATCTGGTGTGCTCCATCACGCGTGCGCGCGGGCCGTTCCGCTTTGCGACGGGTACTGCGAGCGTCAACGGTGAGGTTTGCTGCCGCGCCGATATGTCTTTTGCACTCATGCACGAAAGTTAAGGAAGGCTTCATGTTCGA
>DBFZQW010000014.1:0-18821 GCA_048521445.1 Collinsella sp.
CGCCGGTGGCGTGCTCGTGTCCGGCCTGGAGATGAGCCAGAACGCCGAGCACCTGTCCTGGACCTTCGAGGAGGTCGACGGCAAGCTCGAGCAGCTCATGCGCGGCATGTTCCACAACGTGGACGACACCGCCAAGGAGTACGGCGAGGGGGGCAACTTCGTCATGGGCGCCAACATCGCCGGCTTCCTGAAGGTTGCCGACGCCATGCTCGCCCAGGGCGTCTGCTAAATCTTCGCTCGATATAGCATGTGATGAGGCTCCCAGTCATTTTGGCTGGGAGCCTTTTTCTATGGTGGCGAGGGTCGTGCGCTCTCGTTTGGTACACTTAGAGGTACTGGACAAGTGAAGAGATGGGGGAGAACGTGCTCAAGTTCGGTACCTACGTCCGTGTTGGAAACGCGGCCGAAGCCTATGAGCTCTTGCAGAAGAACCGCAACAACAAGATTGTGGGCGGTGGCATCTGGATGCGCCTGGGTTCGCGTCGCGTGGCGACGGCGATTGACCTTTCGGCCTGTGGACTCGATCAGATCGAGGAGACCGAGACCGAGTTTCGTATCGGTGCCATGTGCACCCTGCGCCAGCTCGAGCGCCATGCCGAGCTCAACGCGCTTGTCAACAATGTCTTTGAGTTTGCCGTCCACGATATCGTGGGCGTCCAGCTTCGCAACACCGCCACGGTGGGCGGTAGCATTTACGGCCGCTTTGGCTTCTCGGACGTTCTCTCCGCCTTTCTCGCGCTCGATTCCTATGTTGAGCTGACGGGCGCCGGTCGCGTGCCGCTCGCCGAGTTCGTGGACATGGGCTACGTGCGCGACGTGATCGAGCACGTCGTGGTCGTTAAGCACGACTATCGCGCAAGCTACGAGGCCGTGCGCAAGGCCGCGACGGACTTCCCCTCGCTCAACGTCACCGCCGCCTGGTGGGACGGCTCCTGGCACGTCACCGTGGGCGCCCGTCCGCTGCGTGCGACCCTGCTGCAGGGCGAGGCATGCGGCCTTACCGCCGAGCAGCCTTCCGAGGACGAGCTGCGTGCCCTAGCAGCGTCCGTACGCGCGCTGAGCTACGGCACCAACCTGTGGGGCTCGGCTGACTACCGTCGCCGCATCTCGGCCCCGCTGGCGATTCAGGCCGTGCGCCGCGCCGCCGGCATCGAGCTTTCGGCCGCGCTTGCCCGCGAGCTCGAGACCGTGCAGGTCCCCAAGTTTGCCACGGACGAGTATTCCTGCCGCCGCGTGCCCGGCGTCGATTCTAGCGAGGTGCGCTAATGGCTGCCAAACTCATCGATCTTTCCTTTACGCTCAACGGCCGCAAGGTCAAGGTTCAGATTGCCCCCGACACCATGCTCTTTGCGCTGCTGCGCGAGCAGGGTTGCGCGTCGGTGCGCTGTGCCTGCGAGACCACCAACTGCGGTCTGTGCACGGTGTGGCTCGACGGCGACCCGGTGCTGAGCTGCTCGGTTCCCGCCGCTCGTGTTGAGGGACACACCATCACCACGCTCGAGGGACTCAAGGCCGAGTCCGAGGCACTCGCCCGCGCAATGGCTGCCGAAGGCGCCGAGCAGTGCGGTTTTTGCGCCCCCGGCCTTATCATGAACGTGCTGGCGCTTGCCCGTGCCGCCAAGGAGGACCCAAGCCTCGTCGCCACGCGCGAGGAGCTCTCGCGCCAGCTTGCCGGCAACCTCTGCCGTTGCAGCGGCTACGAGAGCCAGCTGCGCGCCATCGTGCGCTTTCTCAACGAGTCCGGCGTGCAGGTGGGCTTTGAGATGCCCGAGCTGCCGGTCAACAACACCAGCTGCGACGGCGTCACTTACAAGCAGATCACCCACAAGCAGCCCAAGAAGGACTCGAAGGCTCTGCTCGAGGGCCGTCCCGTCTACACGGGCGATATGGTGCCCGCCGGCGCGCTCATCGTCAAACTCAAGCGCAGCCCCTATGCCCGCGCCAAGATTCGCTCCATCGACACGTCTCGCGCCCTGAAGGTGCCCGGCGTGGTGGGCGTCTACACCTACGAGGACGTGCCCAAGCGCCGCTTTACCATCGCCGGCCAGAGCTATCCGCAGCCGAGTCCCTACGACCGCCTGATCCTCGAGAACCTCGTGCGCTACCAAAACGAGGAGGTGGCGATCGTCGCTGCCGAGACCGAGGAGGCCGCCGACAAGGCGCTCAAGCTCATCAAGGTCGACTACGAGGTGCTCGAGCCCCTGCTCGACTTTACCCAGGCACTCGATAACGACATCGTGGTCCACCCCGAGGGCGACGTGACCTTTATGTTCCCGCAGGGCGGCGACGTTGCTCGCAACCTGGTGTGCAGCGGTACCAGTGATTTTGGCGACCTTGACGAGGCATTCGCCCAGAGCGACATCGTCTTTGAGCGTACCTACACCAGCCAGGCCACGCAGACCGCGCCCATGGAGACCTTCCGCGCCTTCGCGACGACCGACGCGTTCGGGCGCATCTCGGTGACCACCTCTACACAGGTGCCCTTCCACGTTCGCCGCATGGTCGCGCAGTCGCTCGACATTCCGCAGTCGCAGGTGCAGGTCATCAAGCCGCGTATCGGTGGCGGCTTTGGCTCCAAGCAGACGGGCTGCTGCGAGATCTTCGTGGCGTTCGTGACGCAGCAGACCGGCCGCCCGAGCTACTGCTGCTACACCCGCGAGGAGACCATCACCGCGGGCAACTCGCGCCACCAGATGCAGATGACCGTTAAGCTGGGCGCCATGAACGACGGCACCATCACGGCCATCGACCTGCATACGCTGTCCAACGCCGGCGCGTACGGCGAGCACGCCACCACGACGATCGGCCTTTCGGGCCACAAGAGCCTGCCCATCTACAACCATGTGAAGGCAAGCCGCTTTAGCTGGGACGCCGTCTACACCAATACCAACCGTGGCGGCGCGTATCGCGGCTACGGTGCCACCCAGGGCCAGTTTGCCGTGGAGAGCGCGGTCAACGAGCTCGCTGACATGCTGCACATGGACCCCGCCGACCTGCGCCTTAAGAACATCGTGCGCGAGGGCGAGATCATGCCGCAGTACTACAACGAGAAGCTCAACGCCTGCGCGCTCGACCGCTGCCTGCTGCGCGCGATGGACATGATCGGCTGGCGCGACAAGCCGCTGGCCGTGGACCTGGGCGACCGCGTGCGCGCCCTGGGCTGCGCGCTCACCATGCAGGGCTCGGGCATCTCCAACGTGGATATCGCCGGCATCGACATGCGCCTGGAAGAGGACGGTTTCATTACCATCGGCACCGGCGCCACCGATAACGGCATGGGCGTCGACACGATCCTGGCGCAGATTGCCGCCGAGGAGCTGGGTGTGGAGAGCTCGCTCATTGTGGTACGCGGCGTGGACACCGATGTGTCGCCGTTCGACGCCGGCTCGTACGCGAGCTCGGGCACGTACGTGACGGGCCTTGCCGCCAAGAACGCTGCGACCGAGCTGCGTGAGAAGATCTGCGCCAAGGCCGCCCAAATGTGGGACGTGGACGCCGCCGATGTGGTCTTCGATGGCCAGTACGTGCGCCTGTCCGACGAGCGTGCCGCGCGCGAGCAGAACCGCTACCTCACGCTGCGCGACTTTGCCAACCTGTGCGTCAAGAACATCGCGGGCGGCGACGCACTGACCTCGCATGCCTCTGCCTGCCTGCCCGTTTCGCCTCCGCCGTTTATGGCCGGCATTGCCGAGGTCGAGGTCGACAAGGCCACCGGCAAGGTGACTGTGGTGGACTATGCGGCGGCTGTGGACTGCGGTACCGTGATCAACGAGGCGCTCGCGCGCGTCCAGGCCGAGGGCGGCATTGCCCAGGGTATCGGCCACGCGCTCTACGAGATCGTCGAGCATGATGACCGCGGCCGCCTGCGTACCGGCAACTTTATGAGCTACAAGCTGCCCACGCGCCTGGATATCGGCAGCATTCGCGTGGCCTTTGAGCCGAGCTACGAGCCGACGGGTCCGTTTGGCGCCAAGTCGATCGGTGAGGTCGTCATCAACACACCGCTCGCCGCTGTGGCCTCGGCCGTGGCACACGCCACCGGCCACCAGGTTCGCTCGCTGCCGATCACGCCCGAGAAGGCTCTGCTGGGGGAGTAGCGGGTCGGCGAACAAGTCGTAATTGGCGGGGCGGGGCAACTCGCCCCGCCTTCTGCACTCGTGGTGAGGTCGTGAGCCTGTAAAAGGTGTGCGTGCGCTTGTCGTTCGTATCTGCTATCATTCCTAGTCTGTGCGCTCATGCGGGCGTGGCGGAATTGGTAGACGCGCCAGATTTAGGTTCTGGTGGGATTCCCGTGAAGGTTCGAGTCCTTTCGCCCGCACCAACGCACCAGCGTCGGCCTCGGCCGTCGCGACACTTTGTTGCATAAAGGTACCAGCACCTCAGATAAGCTGGGCAGTATGAGGAGGAACGTGTTGAACATCACCGCTTCTGACGTCAAGGACGCCAAGCTCACCGCTACGGTCACCATCCCGGCCGCCGACGTCGACGCCGCGATCAAGAAGGCCTACAAGGAGACCGCCAAGAAGTACCGCTTCCCGGGCTTCCGCGCCGGTAAGGCTCCCCGTCCGGTCATCGACTCTGCTCTTGGCGCCGAGGCTACCCTCGCTCAGGCCACCAACGACCTGATCGCCGCCAACGAGCCCGCCGTCCTCAACGAGCTGGACATCGTCCCCACCAAGAATGGTGACTACAAGGACCTCGACCTCGCCAAGGATCACGAGGACTACACCTACACCGTCGAGTTCTCCCTGCGTCCCGCCGCTGAGCTCTCCTCCTTCGACGCCGTCGAGATCGAGATGCCCCCTGCGGAGGTCACCGAGTCCGAGATCAACAACCAGGTCGAGATGCTCCTCAACTACCGCGCCACCTTCGAGGACGTCGAGGGTCGCGCCGTCGAGGCCGAGGACTACGTCACCGTCGACCTTAAGGCCGTCGAGAACGCCGACAACTTCGCTGCCGAGGGCCGCATGCTCATCGCCGGTAGCGACAGCAACCCCAAGGAGTTCAACGAGGCCCTGATCGGCGCCAACGTTGACGACGTCAAGACCGTCACCTGGACCGACGAGGTCGAGGAGGGCGAGGAGGCCGAGACCCACACCGTCGAGGTCACCGTCAAGGGCATCAAGGTCCGCAACACCCCCGAGCTCACCGACGAGCTCGTCAAGTCCGACTTTGGCTTTGACAGCATCGACGCCATGCGCGACGCCATCAAGATCGAGATCGAACAGGACAAGGCTTCCCGTCTCCCGGCCGAGAAGGAGAACCGTTGCGTCTCCGCTCTCGCCGAGCGCCTGCAGCTCGACGAGATGGACGCCGACTACGAGCAGTCCGTCTTTGAGGAGCTTGGCCAGAACTTCCTGTCCAACCTCGCTGCCCGCGGCATGACGCTGGACACCTGGCTGCCCGCTTCCGGCCTGACCATGGAGCAGTTCATCGGCGACCTGCACAAGCAGGCCAACGACGTTGCCCGTGAGTCCCTGGCTCTCGACGCCCTCGCCCGCGAGCTCAAGATCGAGGTCACTGAGGACGACGTCAACGCCGAGTTCGAGAAGGCTGGCGTCAAGGACGTCGAGGCTTCCAAGGCCGAGTTTATCGCCGATGGCCGCATGCCTGCCGTCCGCGAGTCCATCCGTCGCTCCAAGGCCGTCGACCACCTGGTCGAGAACGCCAAGATGACCGAGGTCGACGAGACCGCCAAGGACGCCGAGTAATTCTCGCCACCTTGCCCGCGAGCGCATGGGTGCGCCCGTGATGGGGTAAAGTTATACACCGGTTATCCGGTTGCTTCGTACGGTGCCAGCCAATGCATAGCATGCGGGCACCGTACGTTTATCTAGAACCAATTTGGTCCGCAAGAGAGAAATGGAGATGCGTATGATCGCTAAGTTCGATTCCGCCCTCGTGCCATACGTTATCGAGCAGACGCCGCGCGGCGAGCGCAGCTACGATATCTATTCGCGCCTGCTCAACGATCGCATCATCTTCTTGGGCGAGGAGATCAACTCCGTCAGCGCCAACCTAGTCGTTGCCCAGTTGCTGCATCTTGAGAGCCAGGATGCCGAGAAGGATATCTCGCTCTACATCAATTCGCCCGGTGGCGAGGTCTACTCCGGCCTGGCGATTCTGGACACCATGAACTTTATCAAGCCGCAGGTCTCGACCATTTGCGTCGGTATGGCCGCGTCTATGGCCGCCGTGCTGCTTTCGGCCGGCGCCAAGGGCAAGCGCTTCTGCCTGCCTCACTCCAAGGTCATGATTCACCAGCCCAGTGGCGGTGCCCAGGGTCAGCAGACCGAGATCGAGATCGTGGCCGAGGAGATCAAGAAGACCCGCCGCGAGCTCAACCAGATCCTGTCCGACGCCTCGGGCCAGCCCATCGAGAAGGTCCAGGCCGATACCGAGCGCGACAACTATCTGACCGCTGCCGAGGCCCTCGACTACGGCCTGATCGACCGTATCGTCACCTCGCGCGACCTCGCCGCGAAGGACGCCTAGGATGGCCGGTAACATGCAGGACAACTTCGACGAGAACGGCAACCCCATCCGCTGCTCCTTCTGCGGAAAAGAGCAGGGGCAGGTTCGCCGCCTGGTGAAGGGTCCGACCAACATCTTTATCTGCGACGAGTGCGTCGCCGCCTGCTCCGAGATCCTGGAGGAGTCGCTGGCTTCGGACTTTATGGACGCTGCCCGCAACGGCAAGCTGCCGGGCTTCCTCAACGATCACGGCCAGGCTGCCGGGCAGCCTGCTATGGATCCCGAGGCCGAGGGCTTTGAGCTCGAGGACGACGCCCGCCAGGTCATTACGCATGTGCCGACGCCGCACGAGATCTATGACGAGCTTTCGGCCTATGTTATGGGTCAGGAGGACGCCAAGCGCGCCATGTCGGTGGCCGTGTACAACCACTATCGTCGCGTGATCGAGGGCGGCGCCGCGGTGTCTGCCTTTGACGACGGTATGGGCTCGCAGTTCGACGACGATATGGACGAGGTAGAGCTCGCCAAGTCCAACATCCTGCTGCTCGGTCCCACCGGTACCGGTAAGACCCTGCTCGCCCAGACGCTCGCGCGCATCCTCGAGGTGCCGTTTGCCATCGCCGACGCTACCGCGCTTACCGAGGCCGGCTATGTGGGCGAGGACGTGGAGAACATCCTGCTCAAGCTTATCAATGCTGCCGATGGCGATATCGAGCGCGCACAGGTGGGCATTATCTACGTGGACGAGATTGACAAGATCGCCCGCAAGGCCGAGAACCTCTCCATTACCCGCGATGTCTCGGGCGAGGGCGTTCAGCAGGCGTTGCTGAAGATCCTTGAGGGCACGGTGGCCAGCGTTCCGCCCACCGGCGGCCGCAAGCATCCCCAGCAGGAGCTGCTGCAGATCGACACGACCAACATCCTGTTCATCTGCGGCGGTGCCTTTGTGGGTCTGGATAAGATCATCGCCGATCGCGTGGGCAACAAGGGCGTGGGCTTCAACTCCGAGATCGCCGGCCCCACTTCGGTCGACGAGAACGACCTGCTGCGTCAGGTGCTCCCGCAGGACCTCAACGCCTTTGGCATGATCCCCGAGTTCGTGGGACGTACGCCCGTCGTCACCCAGACGCAGGCGCTTGACGAGGACGACCTGGTGTCGATCCTGACCGAGCCCAAGAACGCCGTGGTGCGTCAATACCGTAAGATGTTCCAGCTCGAGGACGTTGAGCTTGAGTTTGAGGACGCCGCCCTGCACGAGATCGCCCGTATGGCGCTCGCTCGCAAGACCGGCGCCCGCGGCCTGCGCTCCATCTGCGAGGACGTGCTGCAGCAGACGATGTTCGACCTCCCCAGCGAGGAAGGCGTTTCCAAGGTCGTCGTGACCGAAGCCTCCGTAAAGGGCGAAGAACAACCCCAGCGCATCTACGGCTAAACCAGCCTAAAGCGTGTTTGCAAATAGCCTCCGACCACCCGCGGTCGGAGGCTATTTTATATATACGCAATAACCCCAACTACCTGTGTTATTCTGTGTGTTTGTTTAAGCCTCAGCGAAGTCATTCAGACTGAAGTAATCGATACCTAAGGGGAGGAATGCAGGCCCGATTTTCGTAGATTCCGCACGAGCCGAAGACCACTTAATGTGGTCTTCGTGCGAGCCAGGACTTGACCGAGCGAAAATCGGGCCTACATTCCTCCCCGGCGGGACAGGGAGAGATATATGGAAGAAATGCCCAAGAACTACGATCCGTCGACCAACGAGCCGGCGATCCTGCAGAAGTGGCTCGACGGCGGCTATTACAAGCGCCGTGAGGGCGTGGGCGACTGCACCGTCACCATTCCGCCTCCCAACGTGACTGGCAAGCTCCACATGGGCCACGCTACCGACGACTCCATCCAGGACGCCATCATTCGTATGGCTCGCATGCGCGGTAAGTCCACGCGCTGGGTGCTCGGCACCGACCATGCCGGTATCGCTACGCAGACCAAGGTCGACAAGAAGCTCAAGAGCGAGGGCATCAGCCGCCTGGAGATTGGCCGCGACAAGTTTGTCGACGCCTGCTGGGACTGGACCCACGAGTACGGCGGCATCATCGTCGAGCAGATCAAGCGTATGGGCTGCTCCGTCGACTTTGATAACGAGCGCTTTACCATGGACGAGGACTACGCGCAGGCCGTACGCAAGGTCTTTTGCGACTGGTACCACGACGGTCTGATCTACCGCGGCAAGCGCATCGTCAACTGGTGCCCCAACTGCACCACCGCCATCTCGGACGACGAGGCCGAGTACAAGGACGAGAAAGGCCACCTGTGGCACCTGCGCTACCCGCTGACCGAGCCGGTCAACGGCCAGGACTACATCGTCGTCGCCACCACGCGCCCCGAGACCATGCTCGGCGACACGGGCGTCGCCGTCTCCCCGAAGGACCCCGAGAAGGCCGCCTTTGTGGGTAAGACCGTCAAGCTCCCCATCGTCAACCGTGAGATCCCCATCTTTGAGGATTGGCATGTTGACGCCAACTTCGGTTCCGGCTTCGTCAAGGTCACCCCGGCTCACGACCCCAACGATTACGCCATGGGTCAGGCTCACGACCTGCCGCAGATCAATATCTTCGACGAGCACGCGGTGGTCGTCGAGGGCTACGGCGAGTTTACCGGCATGACCCGCGAGGAGTGCCGCGAGGCCGTCATCAAGTGGTTCGAGGAGCACGACCTGCTCGACCACGTCGAGGAGCACGACCACTCCGTCATGCACTGCTACCGTTGCGACGCCGCGCTTGAGCCGTGGCTGTCCGAGCAGTGGTTCGTGGCCGTCGACAAACTCAAGGGGCCGGCGCTCGACGCCGTCAACTCCGGCAAGGTCACCTTCCACCCCGCGCGCTGGACGCAGACCTACACCACTTGGATGGAGAATCTTAAGGACTGGTGCATCAGCCGCCAGCTGTGGTGGGGCCACCGCATTCCCGTGTTCTACTGCGAGGACTGCGGCTGGGAGGACGCCCTTACCGAGGACACCGATGTGTGCCCCAAGTGCGGCGGCCATCACGTGCACCAGGACGAGAACGTGTTGGACACCTGGTTCAGCTCGCAGCTGTGGACCTTCGCCACGCAGGGCTGGCCGCAAAAGCCGGAGCTGCTCGAGGGACATCACCCCACGACGGCGCTCGTCACCGCGCGCGACATCATCGCGCTGTGGGTCGCCCGCATGGTCATGAGCTCGCTGTACTTCCTGGACGAGGTGCCGTTTAAGGACGTCGTCATCTACCCGACGATCCTGGCCAAGGACGGCAGCCGCATGTCCAAGTCCAAGGGCAACGGTGTTGACCCCATGGACCTCATTGGCATGTACGGCGCCGACGCCATGCGCTTCAACCTGCTCACGCTGTGCACCAACAACCAGGACGTCAAGTTCGACGCGAACATCGACAAGAAGACCAAAAAGCTTATCGACAGCCCGCGCACCGAGCAGGCCAAGTCGTTTGTGACCAAGATTTGGAACGCCAGCCGCTTCCTGCTCATGAACATGGAGGGCTACACGCCCGGCGAGCCCGTCGTGGAGACGCCGGCAGACGCTTGGATGTTCAGCCGCCTGGCCAAGGCCGTGAAGATGGTCACCGAGGGTATTGAGAACTACACCTTTGGCGATATGGCCCGCGGTGTGCAGCAGTTCTTCTGGAACGAGGTCTGCGACTGGTACGTCGAGGTCACTAAGGCCCGCCTGAAGGGCGAGGGCCGTCTGCAGGCGCAGCGCAACCTGATCTTTGTGCTCGATACCTCCATTCGCCTGATGCACCCGCTTATGCCGTTTGTCACCGAGGAGATCTGGGACAACATGCCGGCGAGTGTTCTCGACCTGGATGCCGAGGGAAACGTGGACCGTGCCGAGGCGCTCATGATCGCCAAGTGGCCCGAGCCCGCCGACTACGCCAAGTACGTCGACGAGCCCGCCGAGCGCGCGTTTGAGCTGTGCCGCGCCGTCGTTTCCGCCGCCCGCGCCACGCGTTCGCGTTATCGCTTGAGCCCCAAGGCCGAGCTCGACGTGGTCGTGCGCGCCGGTGCCGAGGACATCGAGAAGCTCGAGAGCCTGCGCTCGACCATTGAGCCGCTGGCCAACACCGCTTCGCTGGTCATGGGTACCGATGTTGAGAAGCCGGCTGCGAGCATCGCCGTGGTCGACAGCGGCGTCGAGGTCTTTGTGGTGCTCGAGGGCAAGGTTGACCTTTCGGCCGAGAAGGCACGCCTGGAGAAGGAGATCGCCGCGGCCCAGAAGGAGCTCGCCGGCTGCGAGAAGACGCTGGCCAACGAGGGCTTTGTGGCCAAGGCCGCGCCTGCGGTGGTCCAGAAGAAGAGGGACCGTGCAGCTGAGCTCAAGGAGATCCTTGCGGCGCTGACCTCGCAGGTTGCTGACTTCTCGTAAGGGTTAACTGGGGGACGCGGTTTGGGGCATTGCTCGCTACTGCGGACAGTCCTGCTCGCACGAAGGCCACATTAAGTGGCCTTCGGCTCGTGCGGAACTTGTATCGAGCAAAGCCCCAAACCGCTCCCATGGCGGTTACGGGGGCGTCCGCTGCCTGGTAGGGCCACTTGGTTGCGGCCTTGAGGTCGCTGCAAAGCGGTGTTTGGCTGATATTTTGAATGGGAGGGGCTCGTTGTTGATTCGGGCCTCTTTTTATGTTGAGGGGACTTTGGGTTATGGCTAAGCGTTCTGGGTCTTATGTCGTTCCGTTCTCGTTTGAGTTGCTTTCGTTTGATGAGGCTGTGGGGCTTGCTGCTGATACGGGGCGGATTTCTGGGGATGCTGGTCCTCTGCTTGAGACGGTTGTCGATATGCTCGATGAGCTGGGGCGTCCGGACGAGTATTTCGATTGCATCCAGGTTGCCGGTACCAATGGCAAGACTTCGACTACGCGTTTTTCGGCTGCCATTCTTCGCGGCGAGGGGCTCAAGACCGCGCTGTATACGTCGCCGCAGCTGGTGCGTTATCCCGAGCGCATGGAGGTTGACGGGCGCCTTGTGAGCGACGAGGCCTTTGCCCGTGGCGTTTCGGCGGCTGTCGAGGCGGGGCGTCGCGTGAATGCGCACCGTGTGGCGGCGGGGGAGCGCGCCTATTCCATCACACCATTTGATCTGCTGACGGCTGCCGCACTTGTAGTGTTTGCCGAGGCCGCGGTGGATGTTGCCGTACTCGAGGTTGGCATGGGCGGTCGTTGGGACGCCACGAGTGCGACCGATCCCGTCGCCGTCGCCATTACGGGCATTGGGCTCGACCATACACGCATTCTGGGCGATACGCTCGAGGCCATTGCGGGGGAGAAAGCTGCGGTCATTAAGCCCGGACGCCTGGTTGTGCTGGGCGAGGGCACGCATGAGGCGAGCGTTCAGCGCGTAATGGATGCCCGTTGTCGCGAGTGCGGCGTCGTGCCGCTCGTGGTGAGTCATGCCACGACTAAGGTGCCGGCGCATGTGGGCGACACGGTTGAGTTTAGCTGCACCACGCCGCGTGCAATCTATACGTCGAGCATGGTCAAGCCGGCCTATCAGCCGCAGAATGCCGCGTGCGCGATTATGCTTTGCGAGGGGTATTTGGGTCGCGAACTCGATCATGACAAGCTCGATGCGTCGCTTATGGGCTGCCCCACGCCGGGCCGCTTTGATGTACTGGGGACCGATCCACTCAAGCTGATCGACGCCTGCCATAACCCTCAGAGCTGCGAGAACTTTGTGAGCGCGCTGGACGAGATCGATCCGTGCGTGGAGAATCGCCCCACGCTGCTATGTGCCGCGCTGGCCGATAAGGACGTGGCGGGTATCGTTGACGTTTTGGTTCCGGCGTTCCCCCGCGTAGTCGTGACCCAGACCGATTCCGACCGCGCCCTGCCGGCAGAGGAGCTCGCCGCCCTCGTTGATGCCGATAAGCTCGCGGGCGTATACCCCAGCGTTTCCGAGGCCCTCGCAGCTTTCAAGGCCGCGGGCGAGCCCTTCGTAGCAGCCGGCACCATCACCCTAGCCGGCGAAGTAGCCGGTCTGCTGCGCTAACCCATCCCCTCATCAGTTGCGGTGAAATACGGACTGTTTTATGGGCTAGAAGCCCCAAACAGTCCGTATATCACCGCAACTCAAAAGCAGCCAATTTGGGACGGGGCCATTTTGGTTGCCCTGTGCCCCGAGTTGTCTCGCTTGCCACGAAATGGGCCTATCTACTACGTTTTACCGACTGCCCTCGTCCACACGGAAAATAGTGAAATCAAAACCGCAGGTAAAAGGCTTGCCAGTTTTCAAAAAAGACCCGCATGGTCGACCCATGCGGGTTAAACGTAGTAGATAGCCCGTTTTTGTGGCGCGACGTAATCGCAATGTGACAAAGGTGTTGTCCCTTTGTCACATTGGCTAGTCCAGACGGACTGGATCGTGGGGGTAGGCGTTGAGAATCTCGACGCCGTTCTCGGTCACCAGGGCCAGGTCCTCGATGCGGACGCCGGTGCGGCCGGGGAGGTAGATGCCCGGTTCGATGGAGAACGTCATGCCAGGCTCTACGACTTGATCGTTGACGAGCGAGACATCGCCCGGCTCGTGGTCCTGCAGGCCGATCGAGTGTCCCAGGCGATGTGTAAAGTACTGCCCATAGCCCGCATCCTCAATCACGTCGCGCGCGGCGCGGTCCAGGTCACACATGCGCACACCCGGTGCGATGAGCGCCTCGGCGGCCTCGTTGGCGCGGCGCACGATATCGTAGATGCGCGCCGTCTCCTCGTCCGGCTCGCCCCAAAAGAACGTGCGCGTCATGTCCGAGCAGTAGTTGCAGCGGCGCCCGCCAATGTCGAACAGCACCACGTCGCCGCGCTTGAGCACAGTGTCGTCGGGTTCGTGATGCGGATCGCCGGCGTTGGCGCCAAAGCTCACGATCGGCGGAAAGCTAAAGCCCTCACAGCCGTGATTGCGGTACAGGCCGAGCATCTGGTCGGCGATTTCGCGCTCCGCCACGCCTTCGTGGACGAGTTTGATGGCATCAGCCATCACGGCGTCGTTGGCGGCGGAGGACATGCGCATGAGCTCCTGCTCAGTGGCATCCTTGTGGGTGCGTGCGGCGGTGACGGCAAAGTCGCCTAGGAAGAACTCGCTCGCGGCGTGACGCTCCATGAGCGGCATCAAAAAGCCGGAGCGCATGACGGTGTCGATGCCGAGCGGTTTGGTCGGGTCGATCTCACTCGCGATGGCGTCGGCCACGACGTCGGTATCGGTGTGGTAGGCGACGCGGGCATTGTCATACTCGGGCAGCTGATGCAGCGCGTTGACCAGGATCACCGGCTCGGCATTGCGCGCGAGCAGCACACCGCAAAAACGCTCGAACATATCGGCATAAAAGCCGGTCAGGTAATAGATCGACCATGGGTCGTTTACGAGCAGCTGTGCGCCGGGGTGCTGAGCCTCGAGCGCATCGAGCACGCGCGCCACGCGCTGGTCATCGACATGTGCCATACATCGTCCTTTCGCTAGGTTGCCACCATGGTATCCCCAATGCCAGGGTAGTCAATTTGGGACGGGCTATTTTAGCTGCGTCAAACATGCGGAATGATTTTTCTGGGACGGGGATTAAATAATCATTTGGTGCCGAATGATTATTTAATCCCCGTCCCAGAAAAATCATTTGAGCGAACGTTCGGGCAAAAGTAGCTAAAAGAGGCCCGTCCCAAATGGGCTGGTTTCAAAAGTATGGCGGATTACGGGGCTGGACCTGTATTGCTTGACCATGGGAAAAATCGCGAAATTAAAACCGCAGGTAGACGGCTTATCAAAAATCGATAATTGTCGGTATGGATGGGGATCTCCGAATCAGCCCCGTAATCCGGCATAGTTTTGAACTGACACTAAACTAGGCACAAGCTAAATACCGATTCCAAGGATAGTTGCGGTGGAATAGTTCCTAGATGCCGGGGTTTTGGCGGAAATCAGGAACTATTTCACCGCAATTGAGGAGGGGTGGGATGGATGGCAGCGTAACTAAAAGCCCCGTTCTAAATGAGCTGCTTAGGCTGGGTCGATGTCCATGCTGGCGATTAGGTTGATGTTGGTGTTGAGGAGGTCGGGGAGGACGACGTCGCCCATGCGGATGGGGGCTTTGACGATTAGGCCGCGGATGAGGGCCATGACTTGGGCGTGGAGTTCTAGCGGGATTGCCTCGACCGTGCGCACGGGGAGCAGGACTTCGTCGCCGCCGGAGACGGCCACGGTCGTCGTGAGCACGCGCATGGGGCAGGTGAGCTCCTGATGCGCGAACTTATCGCCGCGCGGGCAGTTGTTGCCGGTTACGGAGCGCACTTCCACCACGGCGCCATTGGCGTCGCGCTCTACCTCTACGGTCAGGATGCATTCGGATGGGCAAGTGGTGCAGTTGAACTGCAACGTCTCGGTCACTTTCGTGCTCATGAGCTATGCCTCCTCGACGGGATCGACGGATAGGACAATCTCGTTGGCACCCAGGTCGAGCGCTTGTTTGATGACCTTTGCCGGCAGTGGGAAGCTTTCCATAACGCTCGGCTTAAATGCTCGGACCTTGCCGGCCAACAGTTCCTCGCCGTCGGCCAAGATCCTCACGCAGGCGGCGTCGACGGGTCGGCGCACGCGGAAGTTGAGCTTGGTGAGCGCCACAGCCGTAATACGTTCCGGCAGCGCGTATCCCGCAATGCCGGCAGGGGAGACGGTGAGCTCGCAGTCCGGAATGGCGCTCGCGCCGGTCCCCATCGCGTACGCCGCTGCAGCTGCGCCAGCCCTCTCGGACTCGGTCGTTACGTTGTCGGCCAGGTCGTGCACGTGCAGCACGTTGCCGCAGGCAAAGATGCCCGGCACGCCCGTCTGCAGGCTCTGGTCCACCACGGCGCCGTGCGTGCGCGGGTCCAGCTCCACGCCCGCGGCAACCGAAAGCTCGTTCTCAGGAATCAAGCCCACCGAAAGCAGCAGTGTGTCACACGGAACGATGCACTCGGTCCCCGGAATGGGCGCCAGGCGCTCGTCGACTTGGCTTACCTCGACGGCTTCCACGCGGTCGTGGCCGATCACACGTGTGACGGTGGTGGACAGATGCAGCGGAATGTCAAAGTCGTTCAGGCAGTTCTTCACATTGCGGCGCAGGCCGTTGGCGTATGGCATGAGCTCATACACGCCCTCGACCGAAATTCCCTCGAGCGTGCAGCGACGTGCCATGATCAGCCCGATGTCGCCCGAGCCTAAGATAACTGCGCGCGAGCCGGGCTTGAGATTCTCGATATTGATGTATCGCTGCGCCAGACCCGCCGTAAACACGCCGGCGGGTCGGCTGCCGGGGATTTTGATCTCGCCGCGCGTGCGCTCGCGGCAACCCATGGCAAGGACGACCGCGCGCCCGGTGAGCTGTAGCATGCCGTCGCGGCTCATGAGCGTGACGGTATGGGTGACGCCATCTTCTGCGCTCTCGTCTGCACCCGACGCGCACTCGCCTGAATCAATCCCAATCACCATGCTGTTCAGGAATAGCGCAATGCCGGTTGCGTGCACTTGGTCGATAAAGCGCTGCGCGTACTCGGGACCGGTGAGTTCCTGCTTAAAGTGCGACAGGCCAAAACCCGGGTGAATGCACTGGCGGAGGATGCCGCCCAGATGCTGCTCGCGCTCCACGATGGCCACATGCGCGCCGGCCTTTTGCGCGGAAAGCGCGGCTGCCATGCCGGCAGGTCCGCCGCCGATAACGACCACGTCGAAAGCCTGCGTTTGCACGGGCGCTGCGGCTCCGACCTCTGCGGTTCCGGCCTTCGCGCGTCCGTCGCGCGTATCAAATGTCGCCATCCTAGCGCACCCCCTTCAGCGGTCCCTCAACCAGCCAAGAACCGGCATCCTCCAGCAGCACCTCGCTGGGGTCGCAGCCCAGCTCGCGCGCCAGGATCGCAACCACACGGCTTTGGCAAAAGCCGCTCTGGCATCGACCCATGCCGGCACGGCAGCGGCGCTTGACGCCCTCGACCGAAACCGCGCCCGGGCGGCGTCGGATCGCGGCCACGATCTCGGCCTCGGGCACTGTCTCGCAGCGGCAGACGATCTGCCCCCACGCGGGGTCGGACTTAATGAGCTCTTCCTTGAGCGCAAGCGGTGCACGGTCAAAGTCGTCCGGCGCGCGGCGTATCGGGTCCCAATCGGAACGTTCGCGCAGGGCCACGCCGGCATTGCGTAGTACCTGCTCCATGCGCTCGGCAATGGCCGGCGCACTCGCAACGCCCGGCGACTGAATACCCGCTGCCTGGAGCAGCCCCGGTACCACGGCCGACTGCCCAATAAAGAAGTCGTTCGTTCCCTGGATGACCGGACGACCGCCGGCAAACGCGCGTACCACGCGGCGCGTGTCCAGATCGGGCACCAGCTTGCGCGCGCCGGTCAGGAGCGCGTTGACATCGGTCGCGTAGGTCTGTGTATCGCCCGGCTCGCGCACGGCGGCCGTCGCGGTAATTACGGTGTTGCCGTGCACGGTGCCCGTCACGATAACGCCCTTCGACACCGGCGTCGGCACGGGGTAGAGCGGCATGAGCGTGCGCGGCTCCTTGTCCAGCACCACGATGTTGCCCTGACGCCAGACCATCTGGAACTCCTCGGCGCCCGCCATATGCGAGATGTCGGCGGTACCGTTGCCCGCAGCGTTGATCAGGTAGCGGCAGCGCACGTTGCCAGCGGAGGTCGCCAGCGTAAAGCGCGTGTCGTCGCGCGAGCCCGCGACTTCAATCGCTTCCACCGATGCGGAGCGCATAAACGACACCCCGTTGGCCACGGCGTTCTCCAGCGCGGCGATGGCAACCTCAAACGGGTCGACAAACCCAGTCGAGGGGCACCACAACGCGCACGTTGCATCGGCACTGGCGCGCGGCTCTAATTCGTGGGTGCGGTCGGGTCCGACGATTGACAGCTCGGGCACACCGTTGACATGGCCGTTGCACCGCAGCTGCTCTAGATGCGCGCGGTCCTCGTCGTTAAAGCCCAACACCATCGACCCGGTGCGGCAGAACAGAAAGCCCAGCTCCTGCGCCCACGTACCGTATAACTCGCAGCCACGGGCGTTGACCTGCGCCTTTACGGTGCCCGGCGCCGGATCGTAGCCGGCGTGCACCAGGCCGCCGTTGGCCTTCGACGCGCCCAGGGCGACGTCGTTGGCCGCCTCGATCACGCATATGGACAGGTCAAACCGCGCGAGCTGCCGCGCGATGGCGCACCCGGTAATGCCCGCGCCCACAATTGCGATATCAAATGTTTCTGCCACGGTGCCTCCCAGACAAGTTGACAGGCTGTCAATAGGACTATCCTACGGTCTGCACACCCCCAGCGCGGCGGCAATGCGGCGAACAGCCCCGCAACACCCGCCAACGGCAGACGAGGGGAGACCCGGCAACGTCGGCAACCTCGTATGCCACCTTCGGTGTCGGAGATTTGTCTCAATCTGTAACATCTGGGACTGTTTTTGCCGAGTTACTGTTACAGATTGAGATATTCGGTGCGGACGGCTTTCTTTGTCTCAATCTGTAACAGTTAGCTGATGATTTGGGTTCTAGATGTTACAGATCAAGACGAACCTTCCGGCGGATTTTGAACGTCTCGATCTGTAACAGTTAGACGAGGGTTTGGGTCCCAGATGTTACAGATTGAGACGTTAGTCTGGCGGGTCCTCCGTTTGTCTCGATCCGTAACATCTAGGACCGGATTTCGCTCCCACCTGTTTCAGATTGAGATGTTTGTGTCCGCGTCAGCCCCGTACCCAGCCGTAGTCCCATATAAACAAACCCCGTGGTAAACTTGACCAGACTGTAAATAATCCGAAAGGTACCCGTAATGTCCAAGTACATCTCCGAGCTCATGTCGCCGCAGCTTATGGGCGTCGTCTATGCCTTCGTTGGCTTTATCATCGCCCTGTATGTGCTGTCGGTCGTCTATGTGTTCATCGACGCTCGCCGCCGCGGCGCCAGCGCCTACGTGGCATGGGGCATCATCGCCCTCATCCCGTTTGTGGGCCTTATTGCCTACCTGGTCCTGCGTCCGCACTCCTACGCGTCTGACCGCGAGGAGCAGGAGCTGGACATGGCCCTGCGCGAGCGCCAGCTTGCCCAGTACGGCACCTGCCCGCAGTGCGGCGCGCCCATCGAGAAGGACTTCGTCGTCTGCCCGGTGTGCGATACCCAGGTTCGCAACGTATGCCCCAGCTGCCATCGCCCGCTCGATGCGCACTGGAAAGTCTGCCCCTACTGCCGAACTCGCATCCAGTAACGCATCCATCGCCGGGCCGGCCGCAAGCCACGCGCACCGCGCATCTCGCGCACACCGCAAGCCACGCGCGCCCCACACCC
>DBFZQW010000015.1:0-4823 GCA_048521445.1 Collinsella sp.
TCTACGCCCGCAACACCGTCACCAACGACGTGCTGTACAAGGAGGGCCTGGACCTTCTCGTCGTGCCCTCCGCCGAGCTCTCCCGCGGCCGCGGCGGCCCGCGCTGCATGAGCATGCCCTTCTGGCGCGAGGACCTCTAAGTCTTTCCGTTTCCGGTGCGGTCCCCCTACAACCGCACCGGCTTCGCCCGTTAAACGGGCAACACTAATACTTACGTAATTCATTTCTTCGAAAGGAATCGAACCATGGGTGTTAACCTCTCCGGCCGTAGCTTCCTCAAGCTTCTCGACCTCACCACCGAGGAGATCGAGTACCTGCTCAAGCTCTCCAAGAACTTCAAGGATATGAAGCGCGCTGGCGTTCCGCACCGCTATCTCGAGGGCAAGAACATCGTTCTGCTCTTCCAGAAGACCTCCACTCGTACCCGCTGCGCCTTCGAGGTCGGCGGCATGGACCTGGGCATGGGCGTGACCTATCTCGATCCCGGTTCGTCGCAGATGGGCAAGAAGGAGTCCATCGAGGACACCGCCCGCGTTCTCGGCCGCATGTATGACGGCATCGAGTTCCGTGGCTTTGCCCAGGACGACGTCGAGGAGCTCGCTGCTAAGTCCGGCGTGCCCGTGTGGAACGGCCTGACCACTGAGTGGCATCCCACCCAGATGCTCGCCGACATCCTGACCGTCCAGGAGAACTTCAACTACGACATCAAGGGCAAGACCCTCGTCTTCATGGGCGACTGCAAGAACAACGTTGCTCGCTCCCTCATGGTTGTCTGCTCCAAGCTCGGCATGAACTTCGTGGCCTGCGGCCCCGAGGAGTGCATGCCCGCCGACGACGTCATCGAGGCCTGCAAGCCCATCGCCGAGGCCAACGGCTGCACCATCAAACTGACCACCGACGTCAAGGACGGCGTCACCGGTGCCGACGTTATCTACACCGACGTGTGGGTCTCCATGGGCGAGCCCGACGAGGTCTGGGCCGAGCGCATCGCTCAGCTCACTCCGTATCGTGTCACCTCCGAAGTCATGGCTATGGCCAACCCGGGCGCCATCTTCCTGCACTGCCTGCCCAGCTTCCACGACACCAACACCACCATTGGCGCCGAGAAGTGCGAGCAGTTCGGCATCACCGAGCAGGAGGTCACCGACGAGGTCTTCGAGAGCCCCGCTTCCAAGGTCTTCGACGAGGCCGAGAACCGCATGCACACCATCAAGGCTGTCATGTACGCCACGCTCAAGTAAGAGCATCTAGCATCTCGCTCGGGGTGTATTGTTGAACACCCCGAGCGGCTGTGTCTGGTAAATATCTCGCGTCGGGCGGTGGGCACGGCACGGAAGATCCGCTTCGCACGAGAAAGTTAAATGATTTATGAAGGGGGGATGAGAACCATGACTGAGACCGCTAAGAAAAAGCGCGGTATGCCTTCATCGTTCACCATTCTTCTTGCTCTGCTGGCAATTGTCGCAGTGATTACCGTTATCGTCTCCGGCACGTCCGGCGGCGCGGTTACTGCCGCCCGTCTGAGCGATTTCTGCACCGCCCCGATTAAGGGCTTCGCTGACGCTCTGCCCGTCTGCCTCTTCGTTATGATTCTGGGCGGCTTCCTCGGCATGATGACCGAGACCGGCGCTCTGGACAACGGCATCGCCGTCCTGGTGCAGAAGCTTAAGGGCAACGAGATCATGCTCATTCCCGTGCTGATGCTCATCTTCTCCCTCGGTGGTACCACTTATGGTATGTGCGAGGAGACCGTTCCCTTCTACGCCCTGCTCGCCGCTACCATGATGGCCGCTGGCTTCGACCCGATGGTCGGCGCCGCTACCGTCCTGCTCGGCGCTGGCTGCGGCTGCCTGGGCTCCACGGTTAACCCGTTCGCCGTCGGCGCTGCCGTCGACGCTCTGACCGGCGTTGGCATTGAGGTCAACCAGTCCATCATCATCGGCCTCGGTGCCGTCCTGTGGATTGTCACTACCGCTATGTCCATCGTCTTCGTGATGAACTATGCCAAGAAGGTCAAGGCTGACAAGGGTTCTACCATCCTGTCGATGCAGGAGCTCAAGGACGCCGAAGAAGCTCACGGCAAGGCTGCTTCCGAGGTCCACAAGGAGGTCAAGCTCACCGGTCGTCAGAAGGGTGTTCTGATCGCCTTCGCCTTCACCTTCGTCGTCATGATCGTCGGCTTCATTCCGCTGGCCGACCTCAACGAGGGCGTCGCCAACTTCTTCGACGCTGGCGCTGTCTACGACGCCGACGGTAACGCCGTCGTCCAGGGCTGGTCTGCCCTGATCACCGGCCTGCCCATTGGCCAGTGGTACTTCGACGAGGCTTCCACCTGGTTCTTCCTCATGGCCGTCCTGATCGGTATCATCGGTGGCCTGTCCGAGAAGCAGATCGTTAACACCTTCATCACCGGCGCTGCCGACATGATGTCCGTTGTTCTCGTCATCGCCCTCGCCCGTGGTATCTCCGTCCTCATGGCTAACACCGGCCTCGATGTCTTCGTCCTCGACGCTGCCGCCAATGCCCTGGCTGGCCTGTCCGGCGTGATCTTCGCTCCCATGAGCTTCCTGGTCTACTTCGGCCTGTCCTTCCTGATCCCCTCGACCTCCGGTATGGCCACCGTCTCCATGCCCATCATGGGACCGCTGGCTGTTAAGCTCGGCTTCTCGCCTGAGGTCATGGTCATGATCTTCTCCGCCGCCATCGGTGTCGTGAACCTGTTCACCCCGACCTCCGGCGCCATCATGGGCGGTCTCGCCCTGGCCAAGATCGAGTGGACGACCTGGCTCAAGTTTGCCCTTAAGCTCATCGTCGCTCTCTCCGTCGTCTGCGCCGTCATCCTGACCGTCGCCTGCGTGCTGATCTAAGTACCCAACGGGTACCCCACGGAAACCTTGACGATCCTGTAAAGGATCACCTGGTCATCGTCTGTCCGGTGGGGTCAACCCACCGGTAGACTCCTACCTTTAGCCCCCTCCCGTTCCGTGCGCGGGAGGGGGCGCTCTTGTGTTCCGGCGTTTTACCAAACGCCGGAACCACTCGACGCTGCAAGCCCGCCAGAGCGGCAATCTGACGTTCAATCGTCGGGCATGGCCAAAAGGCCTATGCCCTCCTCTTTCACGTCACCTTGCTCGCTCTGGCGGGCTTTCGCTCATATGACCCAATCCGCTGTCAAGAGCCACAATGGCCCCGCCGACCGCTTGCAATCGGTCGGCGGGGCCTGCCGTTGAACCCGTCCCGGTCCGCCCCCGGCATGTCGTCGACGCCTTCGGCTCAGTCTCATATCCGCGGATACCGTTCTGCCGGCCCGCACTCCATTCCTTCGGCGGGGTTCCCCAAGTCTGTCGAGGCGCATGCGGAGGGCTCCGCGCGCACAGCGAAATAGGGGGTATCCCCGAAGGCCGCCCGGCTCGCCGGGACGGGGGCCATGTCTATTCCGCGCCCTCCCGGCACATCATGCCGAGGGCCCAGAGCCACCTCACGAGCTCGGCCGCGGTGGCCGCGTTGGCCTTCGCCGCGGGCATGCCGCGGGCGAGCATCCCCTCGCGCCGCCGCAGGAGCCGCTCGGACCCCTTCCTCCCGTGCATCCTTATCTCGAGGGGCACGCCCGTGTCCCTCGGCATGAGCTTCGGCTGGTGCCGTGCCGCGGCGTAGCACCATGAGCCCTCAACGGCCAGCTTCCTCACGAGCGCGTTGCCCGCACCGCTGATGCCTCCGAGCCGCACGGAGTCGCCACTCGACCTCTGGCTCGGCGCGAGGCCGAAATAGGCCGTGACCTGCCTTCCGGAACGGAACCTCGTGAAGTCGCCGACCTCGGCCGAGAAGGCTGCGGCCAGCGCGAAGGCGCAGCCCTTGATCGACTGGAGGGCGGCCACCTCCGCGGCGATCGGGCTGGCATCCGCGGCCGCCCTGTACTCGGAGAGCAGGTCCGCCCGGGCCTCCGCCGCGGCCTCGACCTCGTTCCTCAGGGCGGCGAGCGCCCGGACCCCGCCATCGTCCTCAGGCCTGACCTTGTCGAGCCACCTCAGGAAGTCGTAGGTCCAGTACTTCCTCGGGTTGCCGGCGGGCGTGGTGCCGCCGTAGACGAACCCCCGCCTTGCGAGGAAGGCGAGCAGCCGCTGCTTGGCGGTCGCCAGGCGCGCGGTCGCCCCGTCGTAGGCGCCGGCGAGGTCCCTGATGCCCTCGACCTCGGGGGAGGGGGACCCATACGGGGGAGATGTCGTGGGCGAGTATCGCCTTGGCCATCCTGGCGGCGTCGTTCCTGTCGTTCTTGGAGGCCGAGTCGGCGGCCGACCTGGGGATCTTCGAGACCGCGGCGACGACGCACTCGACGCCGAGCCCGGCGAGCTCCCTTTGCGGGGCGAAGCCGAGGTAGCCGCTCTCGTAGGCCGCGAGCGACGGGCCCGGGAAGCCCGACATCCACTCCGCGACCTCGCCCCAGGGGCTGCCGGGGAACCTCCTCGTCACGGCCTCGCCGGTGTCCGCGTCGAGGGCGCAGACGGTGGTCGACCTCAGGTGGACGTCCATCCCGAACGCGGTAGAATACTTTGGCATGGGAGCCTCCCAACCTCGTTGCGGCGCGGCTGCGCCTCTGGCACTTCAACAACATTGTCGCAGCCCCGACCCGCGGTCACGAGCGGGGGCTCCTGTCGTTTCCGTGCCCTCGGGTTGGGTCATAGTGTCTGTCGTTGCCATAGCATCGGCGTTGCTGTGGCTGTCGGAAATGATTCGTTGGGGACGGAGGAAACCGGATCATTTTTATCCTGGTGCATTGGTGCAAGGGGGCAGGTTTCCTTTGCACCAGTTTCTGTCGAGTCGGTGCT
>DBFZQW010000016.1:0-6183 GCA_048521445.1 Collinsella sp.
GCCGAGATGGCTCACCTTGCCTTTGTGCTTAACGTGGTGCTCAACGGCAAGCACGAGGTCATCGGCTCCTTTGCCGGCGATATCCACAAGGCGCACGAGGCTGGCTGCGAGTTCGTGAAGAGCCTTGCCGGCGTTGAGCCCGTTGAGTGCGAGATTGCCATCACCACCAACGGCGGCTACCCGCTCGACCAGAACATCTACCAGGCCGTGAAGGGCATGTGCTCTGCCGAGGCTACGCTTCCCGAGGGTGGTGTGATCATCGACGTCGCCGGCTGTGCCGACGGTCACGGTGGCGAGGGCTTCTATCACAACATCGCCGACAACGATCCGGCAGAGTTTGAGCGTGCCTGCATCGATCGTCCTAAGGACGAGACCCTGCCCGACCAGTGGACGAGCCAGATTTTCGCCCGCATCCTGGCGCATCACTCTGTGATCATGGTCACCGACCTGTGCGATCACCAGATGATCAAGGATATGCACATGACGCCGGTCAACACCCTCGATGAGGCGCTTAAGCTCGCCTTTGAGATGAAGGGTGCCGATGCCAAGGTGGCCGTCATTCCCGATGGCCTGGGCGTTGTTGTCGCTCAGCACTAGTGCGCGGCTCAAACGAATCGTTTATAACCGACAAGAAAGATAAGGTTTTATGCTTACCAAACTCCTCTGCGAATTCGGCGCAACGGCCCTCATGATCATCTTTGGCGTGGGCGTGCACTGCGATACCGTGCTCAAGGGCACCAAGTATCAGGGCTCCGGCCACATGTTTGCCATCACCACCTGGTCTTTTGGCATCTCGGTCTGCCTGTTTGTCTTTGGCGGCGCCGTGTGCATGAACCCCGCCATGGTGCTTGCCCAGTGCATCGTAGGCCTGGTGCCGTGGAGCAGCTGCATCCCCTTCATGATTGCCGATATGCTCGGCGGCTTTGTGGGCGCCGTAATCGCTTGGCTTATGTATGCCGATGAGTTCAAGGCTTCCGAGGGCGTCGTCGACCCCATTGCCCAGCGCAACATCTTCTCGACTAACCCCACCACCGAGGGCACGAACTATGCTCGCAACTTCTTCTGCGAGGCCATCTGCACCTTTGTGTTCATCAGCGCCATCCTTGCTGCCGCTAGCCGCGCCGGCGAGAACGTTTTGATGCTCGCCATCTGCGTCGGTCTGATCGTTTGGGCCGTTGGCATGGGCATGGGCGGCATCACCGGCTTCGCCATGAACCAGGCTCGTGACCTTGGTCCTCGTATGGCCTATCAGGTGCTGCCGATCAAGAACAAGGCTGACAACAACTGGAAGTACGGCCTGCTCGTTCCTGGTATCGCTCCGTTTGTCGGTGCCGCTCTGGCCGCACTGTTTGTGCACGGTTTCTTGGGCATGTTCTAGTCTGAGGCTACATAGTTGTCCGCTGACCGCATGGGGTAACTTCCCAGCGCGTCCTCGGACATGCAAAAAGGCTCGCTGCGCACTTCGTGCGGCGAGCCTTTTTGCGGAATGCGGAATGCGCTGGGAAGTTACCCCATGCGGTCAGCTGCGGGGTCTTTGTTGCGTCCGTACAAGCAACCCAACATATATATCTGAATTTGGATGGGAGGGGCTTGTTGCTGGTGGGGGCGTTGGGCTGTTGTCGATACTTTGGGATGGATTGTGCTTTGGGTTGGGGCGGAACTTTGGGATGAGGGGTTTACTTAGTTGAAGAGGGGTTTTATGGCCGAGAGGTAGTCTTTGGCTACGTCGGCTTTGTCTGCTTGGAAGTTGTGCCAGGCCCACCATTGGACCATTCCTACGAAGCTTGAGGCTATGTGGTGTAGTAAGAAGCTGCGGTCCATGGTGCCGGCGGGGCCTGTGGGGTCGGCGGGGACGGTCTCGGCTGCGCGCGTCATGATGGTCTTGCGGAGACAGTCGGCGAAGACGCGTGAGCCGGCGCCGGCTACGAGGGCTCGTACGCCTTGACGGCGCTCCCAGAGGTTGTTGAGGATATGCTCGACTTGTACGAGTGGGTCATCGAGCGGCGTACCATCGTCGTCGAGGGCGTGGGTGCAGATGTCGCTCACGAGCGCGGACAGTAGGTCGTCTTTGCTCTTAAAGAGGCCGTAGAATGTCGCGCGGCCTACGTGAGCGCGAGCGATAATGTCGCCGACGGTGATTTTGCCGTAGTCCTCTTCGCGTAGCAGCTCGGAGAACGCCGCAACGATGGCAGCGCGGCTTTTTTCTTTGCGGGCATCCATGGCTATGCATCCACGTGAACGAGCAGACAACGGAGCGTGCCGGAGCAACCCTCGTAGGGGCGCTTGCCGGCGCCGTAGCCGACGGCTTCGATGTGGTAGCGTGAGGGCAGTTGGTCGGACGTGCGCAGCGCGGTGACGATGGCGGCGCCCGTGGGCGTCACGAGCTCGCCGGCGACCGGTGCGGGCGTGAGGGCGATATTGCCCGCCTGGCATAGGTTGACGACAGCGGGGACGGGAATGGGCATGAGGCCGTGGGCGCAGCGGATGGTGCCGTGGCCCTCGGAGAGCGACTCGACGACAATATCCTCGATGCCCAGGTCGTCGAGGCAGATGGCGACCGAGCAGACGTCGACGATGGAGTCGACGGCGCCCACTTCGTGGAACATGACGGTCTCGGGCGTTTTGCCGTGGGCCTTGGCCTCGGCGGCGGCGAGCGCGGTAAAGATGGCGAGCGCACGACGCTTAGCGCCATCGCTTAGCTGCGAGCCGTCGATGATGGCGGTGACGTCCGCCAAAGAACGGTGGTGATGGTGGTGGGCGTGATGGTGACCCTCGTGACCATGGCCGTGGGCCTCATGGTCATGGTCGTGCGCGTGCTCATGGCAGTGCTCGTGCTCGCCATGGCCATGATGGTGGTGCTCATGCTCGTGCGTGTGCTCGGCAGCTGCTTCGTTGCCGTAGAGCCAGGCCATATCGTGATCGTGGTTCTCGAGCTCCTCTGCAAGCTGGACGTCGAAATCGCAGGCGTCGATGCCATGCTTGTTTACGCGCGTCACGGCGATCGAAAAGCCGTCGACCGGCAGCGTGGCGAGCTGTTCGCGCAGGTGCTCCTCGCTGGCGCCCAGGTCGAGCAGGGCCGCGACGGTCATGTCGCCGCTGATGCCCGAGGTGCCGTCGATGATAAGCGTGTGCTGATGGTTGGACATGGAATGCTCCTTAACGGGCGCAGGGCGTGCCAGCGCTCAGATGATTGATAAGACTTGCCTGGTAGGCGGCGCCAAAGCCGTTGTCGATATTGACGACCGAAACGCCGCTGGCGCAGGAGTTGAGCATGGCGAGCAGTGCGGCCACGCCGCCAAAGCTCGCGCCATAGCCCACGCTGGTGGGAACGGCGATGACCGGACAGCTCACCAGGCCGCCGACAACGCTCGCCAGTGCGCCTTCCATGCCGGCGATGGCGATGACCACCTGCGCCTGGGCAAGTTCCTCGGCATGTGCGAGCAGGCGGTGCAGGCCGGCGACGCCCACGTCGTAGAGGCGGTCGACCTCGTTGCCATAGAACTCGGCCGTCAATGCGGCTTCCTCGGCGACGGGCAAGTCGCTCGTGCCGGCGCAGGCGACGACGATGCGTCCGTTGCCGGTGGGGGAGGGCTTGCCGCCCACGAGGGCGAGCTGTGCGTCCGGGACATATCCCAGGTCGATGCCGTTGTCGAGGAGCTCCGAGGTGCGGTCTGCCTTTTCGGCATCCAGGCGCGTGACCAGGATGCGCTCCTGGCCGGCATCGCGCAGTGCTTCGATAATGGCGGCAATCTGATCGGCGGTTTTACCGGCCCCGTAGACAACCTCGCCGGCTCCCTGGCGTACCCCGCGTGAAAGATCGAGCTGTGCAAAACCAAGATCGGCGGTCGGCGCCGTCTGGATGCGCGTGAGGGCGACTGCCGGAGCGACTGCTCCGTCGGCAACATCGCTCAGCAATTGCTCAAGATCTTGCTTATCCATATATGTTCCCTTCGACGGCGCAAAGTCTAGCACTCAAAGGGTATGTTTCCGAACACTAAGACAAAATTGTTCGGAAACTATAGGACAGACTGATTCAATCGTTAGACGGATCGGCTAGTCGCGCAGGATGATGTCCATGGCGAGCATCAGGTTGCGCTCGTCGATGGCAAACGGGGCGGCTTCGCGCGTCTTGGGCTTGGCACAAAACGCGATGCCCGTGCCCGCAGCCTGAATCATGGGGATGTCGTTGGCGCCGTCGCCGATCGCGACGGTGTGTGCCATGTCGACACCGCACTCAACCGCCCAATCCAGCAGCTGGATGAGCTTGGATTCCTTGGTCACAATGTCTGCCGCCAGCTTACCGGTGAGCTTGCCGTCCACGACCTCCAGGCGGTTAGCGAGGCAAAAGTCGATGCCCGCGGCGGCCACGATCTTATCGGCGACCTCGTGAAAGCCGCCGCTTACCACGCCGACCTTCCAGCCCTTGCTGTGCGCCGAGCGCACAAGCTCCAGCGCGCCGGGGGTAAACGTCACGCGCTCAAAGGTGCGCTCGAACACGCTCTCGTCCAAGCCGGCAAGCAGCCCCACGCGTTCCTCGAGCGCCTGCTTAAAGTCGAGCTCGCCGCGCATGGCACGTTCGGTGATCCGCGCAACTCGCTCGACCACGCCGGCTTCCTCGCCCAACAGGTCGATGACCTCCTGGTTGATGAGCGTGGAGTCGATATCCATAACGATGAGGCGTGCAGTCATGGCGGGCCTTTCCGAGTGCAGTTGTATTGGGGCACATTGTCGCACGCCGCACGCGTCGGCGACGGCCGCGGGGCGGCAATTGTTTCGTCTCCGTCAAGTCTTTGGGCGGGAGCCACTTTTCCGCGGCACATCGGCACAGGTGCGATAAGATAGAACGCCATGTCTGGCTGCGCGGTTTACGCAGGCTGGGCAAATCTGTACGACGCCGCCCGGAACGACACGGGGCGGCACAGATCCATAAAGGAGGATCACTGGTATGAGCCAGACCCGTCCCATTGACGAGCATTCCATGCACACCCGTACCTGCGGCGAGCTTCGCTTCCAGAACGTGGGCGAAGAGGTTACCCTCACCGGTTGGGTGAGCCGTCGCCGCGACCACGGCGGCCTTATCTTCTGCGACCTTCGCGACCGCGAGGGCATCACGCAGCTCACCTTCGACCCCGAGCACTCCGATGGCGACGCCTTTAGGATCGCCGAGACCATGCGTCCCGAGTGGCCCATCAAGATCCACGGCGTCGTGCGCGCTCGTGGCGAGGAGACCACCAACACCAAGCTCGCGACCGGCGAGATCGAGGTCCTGACCGACCACGCCGAGGTACTCAACACGTCCGTCACCCCGCCGTTCCAGATCGAGGACGGCATCGAGACCAGCGAGGACACCCGCCTGCGCTATCGCTATCTGGACCTCCGCCGTCCCGAGATGATGGCCAACCTCAAGCTGCGCTCCGACTTTACCTTTGCCATTCGCGAGGCGCTGCACAACCGTGAGTTCATGGAGGTCGAGACGCCCTCCCTGTTTAAGTCCACGCCCGAGGGCGCTCGCGACTTCATCGTTCCCAGCCGTATTCAGCCGGGCAACTTCTACGCCCTGCCGCAGTCCCCGCAGCTTCTGAAGCAGCTGCTTATGGTCGGTGGCGTCGAGCGCTACTACCAGGTTGCCAAGTGCTTCCGCGACGAGGACCTGCGTGCCGACCGTCAGCCCGAGTTCACCCAGGTCGATATCGAGATGTCCTTCGTGGACCAGAACGATGTCATGAGCGCGCTCGAGGAGGTTCTTGCCGATGCCTTCGGTCGCATGGGTGTCGAGATGCCCACGCCGCTGCGTCGTATGGACTACTGGGAGGCCATGGATACCTATGGCTCCGACAAGCCCGATACCCGCTATGGCATGCACCTGGTCGACCTGACCGACATCTTTGCCAACTCCAAGTTCAAGGTCTTTGCGACTGCCGCAAACGAGGAGGGCTCTGTCGTCAAGGCTATCAACGCCAAGGGCGCCGGTGCCTGGGCACGTGCCAAGATCGATAAGCTCGCCGGCGTGGCTTCCACGTTTGGCGCCAAGGGCCTGGCCTGGATCGCCTTCCGCGAGGACGGCTCCATCAACAGCCCCATCGTCAAGTTCTTCTCGGACGAGGAGATGGCGGCTCTGCGCGAGCGCATGGACGTCGAGCCCGGCGACCTTGTGATGTTCGCCGCCGGCCCGCGCCTGCTCTC
>DBFZQW010000017.1:0-20642 GCA_048521445.1 Collinsella sp.
TAATGCGCCGGTTCTCGTAATGCAAAAACGCATCACCATATTTGATACCGTCCGCGGGTTTACGATGCTGTCGATGGCAGGTTTTCACGCCTGCTACGATTTGGCCTACCTATATGGATGGGATATGCCATGGTTTACCGAAACGGTTTTCCAGGATATCTGGCGCGCAAGTATCAGCTGGGTATTTTTGTTTATCGCCGGTTGGATGTGCACGCTCTCGCGTAATAACGTTAAGCGCGCCCTCAAGTACGCGGCCGCAGCTTTGGTCGTATGGATTGCAACTACACTGGTATCAGTCGACGATTCGGTAAACTTTGGCATCATTTATTGCATGGCGGCGTGCACCGCGGTGGTTGCACTCACCCGTCCGTTACTTCAAAAAATGCCGGGCTCATGGGGCATCGCAGCGTGCCTTGTTCTTTTTGCCCTAACCTGGGGCATTCCAAAAGCGGTCTACCCACTCCCCTACCTGGCATGGCTTGGATTCCCGGGCCCGGGTTTTGTTTCGGGAGACTACTATCCGCTCATTCCGTTTGTCTTTATGTACCTTACCGGCTTCTTTACTGCCCAGGCAGCACAAGCATCAAGCCACGAAGCGCCGGTATGGGCATACGCCAATCCCATCCCGGCGCTCGCAGTCCTCGGTCGGCATGCCTTACCGTTCTACCTGCTCCATCAGCCTGTCATTCTAGGCGTGCTAGAGCTCGTTTATTCCGTACGATAGCGCTCAAGACGCGGCGCGATTCGGGCCGGCATCTTTGCCACAACGCGAACGCCGTCCTCTAGATATTCCTCATACAGAAGGGTTCCCTGCTCATGCACCAGCGTAATGAGGGCGCCCTCGCGATACGGGATATCAGCGGAGAGCAACACATCGGTGGCAGCTGCCTCACGAGCAATACGGTCGACGAGATCGTCGAGCCCCTCGCCCGTCTGGGCCGAGAACAGCACGGCCTCGGGATAGCGACGATGGAAACTCAATCGATCGACGCTATCGAGTAGGTCGATTTTATTGAACACCGTAAGCGTCAAACGCTCACCGGCACCGATCTCGTCAAGAACGCGATCGACCGCCTCAAGCTGGCGCTCGTAGTCCTCGTCAGAGGCATCCACAACTTTAAGGATCAGGTCGGCACCAAGGACCTCGGACAGCGTGGACTTAAAGGCATCAACGAGACCATGCGGTAGCTTTTGAATAAAGCCAACGGTATCGGTAATGGTCATACCACGGCCACCGGGCAAGCGATACGAGCGCGTCGTCGGATCAAGCGTGGCAAACAATTTGTCCTGTGAAAGCACCGTAGACCCGGTCAGGCGATTGAGCAACGTCGACTTGCCGGCATTGGTATAACCGGCTAAGGCAACGCGAAACGCCGGCGACTCGATACGACTCTTTGACTGGACGTCGCGGCGTTGTTCAACCTGCTTAAGCTCGCGACGAAGCGCGGCAATCTTGTTGCGAATCAAACGTCGGTCAACCTCGAGCTGGCTTTCGCCCTGGCCAAAGCGCGAACCAATGCCACCGCGTGTCTGCTCTTTAGCAAGATGGCTCCACATACCGCGCAAGCGGGGTAACAGATACTGCAATTGGGCTAGCTGCACCTGCAGGCGGCCCTCACGGGTCTGAGCGTGCAGGCCAAAGATATCGAGAATCAACGCCGTGCGGTCAATAATCTTAACCGGTTCGCCCACGGCTTTCTCAAGATACGACTGCTGCGAGGGCGTTAAATCGTCATCGAAGATAACAACATCGGCATCCATACGATGCACGAGCCCGCAAAGCTCCTCAACCTTACCGGAGCCGATAAACGATTTTGGATACGGCTTAACCAGACGTTGTGACAAACGCGCCACGCACTGGGCGCCAGCCGTATGGGCCAGGCGCTCAAGCTCGTCAAGCGAACGATCGAGCGGCCAGGCGTTATCGCGCCACTCAACTCCGACAAGAACGGCACGTTCGGGCTCAGGCGCCGTGGGAACGAGGGGAAATCGAGCCATTAGGCCGCCTCGATACGGTGAAGGATATCATCAACGACCTCATCGATCGTAAACTCGTCCATATCGAACCACACGATGCGGTCATCGCGTTTAAACCACGAAAGCTGACGCTTGGCATAGCGACGCGAGCGCATCTTGATGAGTTCGCGAGCCTCATCCATAGAAATCACGCCGTCAAAGGCATCGATGATCTCTTTATAGCCAATCGCTTGCATCGAAGTCAGGGCATCTCTCAGCCCCTGGTCCATAAGACCACGAACCTCATCAACAAGACCCTGCTCAAACATCAGATCGACGCGAAGGTTAATGCGCTCGTAAAGCGCCTCGCGATTACGCATCAATCCAAACCACAGAGCGTGATAATGCTCGCACGGAACACTAAACTGCGACTTTTGCTGCGCGTAGGACACACCGTCATCGTGCATTTCGAGCGCGCGAATCACGCGACGAACATTATGGGGATGGATGACCGCAGCGGACTCGGGGTCACGCTCAGCAAGCAGCACGTGTAGCGCTTCCTCGCCAATGCGCTCGGCAAGCTCCTGATACCCCGCGCGGCGATCGTCCTCAAGTTCGCCCGAGGGAAAATCCATCTCATCCAGGGCTGCCTTGAGATACAAGCCCGTACCCCCGCAAAACACCGGTAGGCGGTCCTCGCCCAGCAAGCGCTCAACATGCACACGAGCGTCTGCCTGATACAGCGCTGCAGAATACGCAACCCCCGGTTCAACAATATCGACCAGGCGTAGAGGCACCGTGCATTCCTCGGGTGCCATCTTGGCAGTGCCGATATCCATACCTCGATAGATTTGCATCGCGTCACAAGACAGCACTTCGGACGAAAGGCGAGCCGCCAAACGATCTGCAACATCACTTTTGCCAACCGCGGTCGGACCGACAATCGCAACGGCGGAAAGGCCTGCCCCGGGAGAAATCATTAGCGCGGCTCGCCCACAACGGATCCGGACAGATACCACGTCTTGGCAACGTCGACGTCAACATCGACAATCTTGCCAATCAGCTGATCGATGCTGTAGCCCTCGGGAATCGGTGCATGAACAGTCTGATTCTTAGGACTCTTGCCCAGCAGCACCGCGTCATTCTTTTTGCTCGTACCCTCAATAAGCGCCGGCACAACGGTATGGAGCTCACCTTGGTTATACTCGTGCGCTGTAGTCTCGATAACCTTCACCAGACGGTTGAAGCGCTCAAGAATCACCTCATGCGGCGTGGGGTCGTCAATCTCGGCTGCCGGAGTACCGGCGCGCTTGGAATAGATAAACGTATAGGCCTGAGCATAACGGACCGTCTCGGCAAGCGAGAGCGTCTGCTCAAAGTCTTCCTCGGTCTCTCCGGGGAAGCCCACGATGATATCGGTCGAAAGCGCGATATCGGGCATGCGATTGCGGATGCGATCGACCAGGCCCAGATAATCCTCGCGCGTATAGCGACGATTCATCTCTTTAAGGATTCGAGTCGAGCCCGACTGAACTGCCAAGTGCAGCTGCGGCATGACGGCAGGCGTCTCGGCCATAGCGTCGATAGTCTCGGGCAGCAGGTCTTTGGGATGCGAGGAAGTAAAGAAAATACGCTCTACACCCGTATCGCCCACGGCACGCAACAGGTCGGCAAAGCGCGGCTTGCCAAACAGATCGCGACCATAGGAGTTGACGTTTTGACCCAAAAGCGTGACCTCACGCACGCCCTGGCGTACTAGACCGGTGACCTCGTCGACAATTTCCTCGAAAGGGCGGCTCTTTTCGCGACCGCGCACATACGGCACGATGCAATAGGTGCAGAAGTTATTACAGCCCGTCATAATGGGGACCCAGGCGTGATACTGGGTCTCACGATGCCACGGCATGCTCATAGCATCCGTGTCCTCGTGCTCATTGGTGCGAATATGACGTTTGCCGTCCATGAATGCCTCGGCAATGAGCTCGGCAACATGCGCGATAGAATGCGTGCCAAAGATAACATTGACGTTATCAACATTGGTGAGCAGGCCCTCGCCGTCGCGCTGCGCGATGCAGCCGCCCACGGCGATCACGCGCTTGCCCGAGGGTGAAGGCGGGAGGCTCTTACAAGAGTTGCACTGACCGTACAGACGGGTGTCAGCGGCCTCACGAACGCAGCACGTCATGAACACGACAATGTCAGCATGCTCTGGATCGAGCGCCATGAGGCAGCCATACGAGTCGAGCAGGCCACTCACGCGCTCGGAGTCGTGCTGATTCATCTGGCAGCCAAAGGTGCGGATAAAGTAGGTTTTACCGGCAAGAATATCGCGTACGGAACCCTGGTCCATGTGTATAAGTCCTAACGAGGTGGAATAGGCGGAATCAAAGAGGGCGGGCAAAGAGTAAACAATCTATGCCACAGGCTTAACGTCGTCCATCACAACGTTATCCATAGCGGCTCGATTAATCTGATGAACGTAAATAGAAAGACGGATGGCCGTGCGCGACTCCCCGTTGATGAGGATGTCGGAGAACACCGGCGCGCAGGAAATATCAAACCCGGTCGGAATCAAAAATCCGCGTGCAATGGCCACAGCCTTAATGGCCTGATTGACGGCACCCGCGCCGACACACTGAATATTGACGGGAACACCATCTTTGACCATGCCGGCAATGGCGCCGGCAACGGACGCGGGCGATGATTTGCTTGATACCTTCAGGCAATCCATGAAGAAACTCCTGCGTTTAAAAGTACGTTTTAACTGCAATAACTGTATCGTACCGAACGGACTCGGTAAAGATGCTATTCCTCTTTGGCAAGATCGAACGTCACGGTAATACGATCACGCGAAACACGAATCTTGGGGTCGCCGCAAAGGTTGAGATAGTACCGCGATGCAAGATCGTTAAAGTCGCGCTCGACGGCTCGCGAGAACTGCGCCATGTCGTCCTTGGCGATACGCAGCCCGCGACGATCTTTGGCGAGATCAACAGGAGCAGACGCATGTGAGGACGAATCGCGCTCGCGTAGCAGACGTGCGGTCACACCGCGAACGGGCTTAATCTGGCCCGCCAAGATACGATGCGCCGTACGCTCGGACATCTCAAGGCCCAAACCCGAACAGATACGGATAAAGTCTTCTGCATCCGAAGCAAGACCCAGGCGATCGACCACCGGAAGCTCGGCTTCGTCGTCGATAAACAAAAGACGAGAAGCATCGAGACGGCTTGACGCCTGCGCATGCAGCGTCGCGGCGATCTCGGACGGAGACCCCAGATAGACATCACAGGCGCGCAGCTCCTCGAGGGCAAACTCGCAGGCGGCGCGAATGATGTTGTGAGGGCCACGGGCGCAGACATAGTGACCGTCCTCGTCCTTCACGGCCTGAGGCCAGCTGGACTGATCGGCGCGCTCGCCAAGGCGATCGGTAGCGACGCTCACCTTAAAGACCGAGCCAAGGTCAACATCCGACGCGACAACGCGCGCCTCGTCGGTGTTCTGCTTAATCGAGAACAAAGCCATGCCTCGACCGTGAACGCCCCAACGATCCATCTTCATGCTCTCGAGCTTGGAGGTAACGCGGGCATCGAAGATGCGCTCCTGCATATCCTGCGGCACGCCCGAGCCGTTATCCAGAAAGACGAGCGTACGGACGCCATCTTCCTTGGTCGTGGCGAGATAGACCTTGTCGGCGCCGGCATCACGGGCGTTGCGCAGCATTTCGATGACAATATCCTCGACATGCTGGATGTCGTGCTTTGCCTGGCGCCGCTCGGCCTCCGAAACGCGGAGGCGGACATACCCCTCGCCAAGGTTCTCCTCGACGCGAAGGTTGCCCTCCCCCGACATCGACGCGATAAATGAGATGAGCTCGTTCGCGTCGTTCATGCTATTTAGCGATATCGACAGCGCGGCTCTCGCGAATCACGACGACGCGCACCTGACCGGGATACTCCATCTCTTCCTCGATCTGATGGGCGATGTCATGAGCCAAGACCGTAGACTGAGCATCGGAGATCTTGTCCGGCTGAACCATGACGTGGACCTCGCGACCAGCCTGCATGGCATAGGTACGCTCGACGCCGTCATGGGAGTTGGCGATCTCCTCGAGCTTCTCAAGGCGCTTGATGTAGTTCTCGGCCGATTCGCGACGGGCACCGGGGCGAGAGGCAGAAACGGCATCGGCAGCCTGGACCAGAACATCGAGCACCGTGTTGGGGTCGACGTCGGCGTGGTGAGCCTCGATAGCGTGAACTATAACGGGCTTCTCGCCATAGCGACGGGCGAGCTCGGCGCCGATAACGGCATGCGGACCCTCGACGTCATGGTCGATAGCCTTGCCAAGATCGTGCAGCAGGCCGGCACGCTTGGCGGTCACAACGTCCAGGCCAAGCTCGGAAGCCATCACGCCGCACAGGTCGGAAACCTCAAGGGAGTGCTGGAGCACGTTCTGACCAAACGAGGTGCGGTAGCGCAGAGCACCAAGGGTCTTAACGATCTCGGGATGCAGATCGTGGATACCGGTATCGAAGGCAGCCTGTTCGCCAGCCTCGCGCACGCGCTGCTGAACCAAGTCGGCGGCCTTGTGATACATCTCCTCGATGCGGGCAGGGTGAATGCGGCCGTCAGCAATAAGGTTCTCGAGGGCGACACGCGCGGTCTCGCGACGGACCGGATCGAAGCTCGAAAGCACGACGGTCTCGGGCGTATCATCGATCACGAGGTTGACGCCGGAAACCTGCTCGAAGGTGCGGATGTTGCGGCCCTCGCGGCCGATGATGCGACCCTTCAGGTCGTCAGACGGAATATGCACGGAGGTAACGGTGACCTCGGCGGTGTGATCGGCGGCGCAGCGCTGAATCGCCAGGGACAAGATCTCCTGAGCGGTCTTGTGGCACTCGGCGCGAACCTGCTGCTCGGACTCGCGGATGATGGTGGCCGCCTCGTGGGTAACCTCGCCGCGGACCTTGTCGAGCAGCTCCTTGTGAGCGTCCTCGCGCGTAAGGTCGGCAATACGCTCGAGCTCGGAGGTCTGCTTGGCGCAGAGCTCCTCAAGCTCGCGAGAGCGCTTCTCGACCTGACCGGCCTGGCTGGACAGCTGGTGCTCGCGCTTATCGAGCGCATCGTTGCGACGATCGAGCGATTCCTCGCGCTGCATCACGCGATTTTCGAGCGTGCGAATCTCGCTCTTGCGCTGCTTGTCCTCGGCCTCGGCGGCCTGCTTGTTCTTGATGATCTCTTCCTTAGCCTCGAGCAGAGCCTCTTTTTTGAGGGTCTCGGCCTGACGCTTGGCATCACCGATCAGGGACTCTGCCTGCGCGTGTGCCGACTGAATCTTTTCGTCGGCCTCGTGAAGACTACCCTGCTTGGCGGTGCGCATGTAGGCAATGGCGGCGATGGCACCCAAAACGAGGCCAACGAGCGCTGCAATGATAGGCATGCTCACTCCTTTTTATGGATTCGTTACACAACAAAGCGAACCGTCCTTACGAACGGCTCGCGACATTTGAGTAATATGGGCGCAGCTTATGCGGGTCGGATACAGATAAACATATAAACAAACTCATCACAGATGAGCACATATCACAAAGCAAATGACGGTATTTATCCTACGTTGAACCGCAACAACTGTCAAATAAACGCACCCGGCACGGCGTCAATCGAGCGGTGAACGGCAGGGGCGTAACGAGTGCTATGCTTACACGGCACACTCCTCGCTTAAGGCATCAAGACGTGCCTTAACGGCATCGGCGGCGATGTGATACGAGAAACCTTTACACATCAAAAACCTGACGAGCTTTTCGAATGCACGGACCTCGGGGACGCGACGTTTAGCGAGCAAGGCCGAAGCGCGGGCCAAGTCGTCATCCACGGCAAAATATGCCTCGGGATACCCGGGGATATCGTCAAGCACGACATGACGACGCTTGAGCTCAACCTCGATCTTGCGCTGTCCCCAGCCGCGACGTTTGCGCTCTTCGATAAAGTACGAGCAAAAACGGTTCTCGTCCAAAAACCGATACTCGGTCGCTCGAGCAACCGCAAAATCGATCGCGGGCTGTCGAAAGCCATAGCGAGCCAACTTATCGCGCACCTCGCCCGTGGCATGATCGCGGCGCGAAAGCATCTCGGTCACCATGGTGAGTGCACATTTGCGTTCGATAAGCTGCACCGCCTCGCGAAAGTCATCCCAATCACAGGGAAGATCGGGGCGGTTCTTAACGTACAGGCGCGCCACGCGCACGGGAATCCAAATGGAACGTTCGAAACCGCCCTCAAAATCGCAATCGATATGCGCGCAGGGCTTTTTAGACGCATAACCGCTCGAGAACGAGGAGGCCGCTTTCTTATCGGGAAAGACGACCGTGGCCTCGGTCACCGTATACGACATGTCGGCATCCGCTACTCATCGTCATCGTCGAGCATCGCGGAGCCATCGATGGCGTACAGCTCATCAAACTCCTCGGGTGCGGGTTGGTCGGTCAACTCAACCTCGGAGGGGGCATCATCGTCATACTCAAGACCGCAGGCAAGGCGAACTTTGTGCTCGATCTCGTCAGCGCAATCCGGGTGCTCGCGCAGGAACGTCTTGGCGGCCTCGCGACCGTTGCCGAGCTTATCCTCGCCATAGGCAAACCAGGACCCCATCTTTTTGCAGATGCCGCACTCGACGGCCATATCCAGAATCGAGCCCTCTTTGGAGATGCCGGTGCCGTACATGATGTCAAACTCAGCCGAGCGGAACGGAGCGGCCACCTTGTTCTTAACGACCTTGGCACGAACGCGATTACCGATAACCTCGTCCTTGAGCTTGATGGTATCGATTTTGCGAATATCGATTCGCACGGAAGAGAAAAACTTGAGTGCGCGGCCGCCCGTGGTGGTCTCGGGGTTGCCGAACATGACGCCGATTTTCTCGCGCAGCTGGTTAATGAAGATGCAGGTCGTGTTGGACTTGGAAAGCGAGCCGGCGAGCTTGCGGAGCGCCTGGCTCATCAAGCGAGCCTGCAGACCCACCGTCGTGTCACCGATCTCGCCCTCGATCTCGGCACGCGGAGTCAAGGCGGCTACAGAGTCGACAACAATGGCGTCGATGGCACCGGAGCGCACAAGCATATCGACGATCTCGAGCGCCTGCTCGCCCGTATCGGGCTGGGAAATGAGGACCTCATCGATATCAACACCGATACGCGCGGCATAGGTGGGATCTAGCGCGTGCTCGGCATCGATAAATGCAACAACGCCGCCCATGGCCTGCGCCTCTGCAAGGATCTCGAGTGAAAGCGTTGTCTTACCGGAGGACTCGGGGCCATAAATCTCGACGATACGGCCGCGCGGCACGCCGCCGATACCCAAGGCGGCATCGAGCGCCAGAGAGCCCGTCGGAATAGCCTCGACCTCGAGCTCGGGACCGCCGTCGCCATACCTCATAATAGAGCCCTGGCCGAACTTCTTCTCAATCTCGGCCTTGGTGGTGGCGATCATCTCATCGCGCTCTTTACCCGTCGTGCGTGCATGAACGGTACGTACGGGACCTGAATTCTTGGCCATGAATAGCCCTCCTCTTAACAACCTGCATCGATAATAAACGAACGGCTGTTCGTGGTCAACCGTTCAGATTCATCATATGTACCCGACCATTCCAAAACCCGACCAAACGCCGACCAATCACCGACCAAACGCTTGACCACGCCAATCACAAATAGAGGTGCACGAATAAATTTAGGCCTTATACCAGCGCAAACACCAATTCCGTCAAAGGTCCCTATCTCCACAATTAAGGGGCCCTAAGGCCCCTTAAACCATGTCTATTCCATAGAATTGAGCACGCGAACAATGCGCTCCAAAGCCTCCGCGACCGCATGAGCACGAACACACGACCGATCGCCCTCGTAATGACAGCGCGCAGACTCGACAACCGGCGCTCCCCCATCGGCCGCGCGATACGCCCACCCAATATAGAACGTACCGGCGGGGTCTTGCTCGGTGCCACCACCGGGCCCAGCGTAGCCCGTTGCGCTTACGGCTATATCGCTCTGATAAAGCTCCAGCGAGCCTGCGGCCATCTCGCGAGCCGTCTGGTGCGACACGGCGCTAAACCGATCGAGCGTTTCCTGTTTAACGCCGAGCACGCGATGTTTGATCTCATCGCAGTAGGTCACCGCGCCACCACGAAGCACCGCCGAGGCACCCGGGATATCGGCAATCGTCGAGGCAATCATACCCGCCGTCAGCGACTCCGCCGTCGAGACCGTCACACCACGGGCACTCGCGCGCTCGACAATATCGCGCGCCAGTTCCTCGTTGTTTGCGGCGATTAGCAAATAAGACTCCGTCATACCCACCAGGACCTAGACCGAAAAGACGATCTTGCGACAGTTCCAGAAGTACTGGGCGCCCGAGACAATGGTCAAAATCACGGCGATGACGTACAGGAAGCGCGACACCGAATAGACACCGAGCAGCAGCGACACCGGCCCCAGCTGGAGACCGGCCATCGCAAAAACGCACAGATAACCGCAGATGGAAACCATCGTAGTGGCCGTCTTGTACTTGCCGAGCTTATCGGCCGCAACGACCACACCGGCCGCACTCGCGACCATGCGCAAGGCACTCACCAGCAGCTCGCGGAACAGGATGATGAACACCGACCACACGGTTACGGTACCAAAATCCAAGAACAGAAGCAGAGCCGAGAACACGAGCAACTTATCGGCGATGGGATCCAAGAACTTACCGAAGTCGGTGATCTCGTTGCGTGAACGAGCCAGGTAGCCATCAACCTTATCTGTGCACGACAGGATGACGTACAGAATAAAGGCGGCGGCGGCGAGCGGGCCGTCGAAGGTGCTCAAATCCGTACCGGTAACGCCCACGCGAGACAGCGCCGACACGATCATGAACACCGGAATAAAGACGATGCGCACGCACGTCACGATGTTGGCGGGCGTCCAAACACTCGTCAGTTCCTTATTGCTCTCGTTAGCCACGACGCTCTCCTACTCCACAACATGACCGATAAGCTCGTAGCAGAAGCTATCGGTAAACTCAACCGTCAGAATATCGCCCACAGATGCCTCGCTGGCATCCAGATGCACCGCACCATCGGAATCGGGCGCCTGGAACCAGGCATGTCCGATGAGTTCGGCACCGTCCTCGGTCTCCTCGATACCGTCGACGATCACCTGGGCGCGCTCGCCCACGTGCGCGGCTGTCGCGGCAAAGCCGAGCGACTCGGCCAGATCCATGGCCTCCTGGGCGCGCTCGAGCTTAACCTCTTCGTCGACCTGGCCTTCCATCTTGGCGGCTAGGCTGCCTTCCTCACGCGAGTAGGCAAATACGCTCGTGTAGTCGAAGCCCACGGCATCCATAAAGTCGATAAGATCGCGGAACTCGTCGTCGGTCTCGGTCGGGAAGCCGACCATGGCCGTGGAGCGGATCACGATACCGGGAATGCGCTCGCGCAGGTCGCGGAACAGGTCTTCGAGCTCCTGGCGCGAACCGGAGCGGCGCATGGCCTTGAGGATGCGCGCGTCGCAGTGCTGCACGGGGATATCGATATAGGGCAGCACCTCGGGCGTATCGCGAATCGTCTCGATGAGTTCGTCAGTCATGCCCTCGGGCTGCAGGTAGAGCACGCGAACCCAGACGTTGTGCGGGCGCACGGCCTCGGCGACGGCACGCAGCAGCTGCGCCAGATTGCGCGGCGAGCCCTCGGCGCCGTCATCTTCGGCAAAGTCGTTGCCCCAGATGCCCGTGTCTTGGCCGATCAGCACGATCTCGCGCACACCGCCGGCAACCAGGTCGCGCACCTCGGAGATGATGCTCTCGGCATTGCGCGAATGATAGCGACCGCGAATATAGGGGATCATGCAGAAGCTGCAGAAGCGGTTGCAGCCATCGGAAATCTTGACGTAGGCGACAGCACCCTCGACGGTACGCTTGACCTGCGGAATATAGGCTGCAATCTCACGCTCGACACCCAGCACGCCATCGATGACCGCCACGATGCCATCTTCCTCGTCGGCCTTCACAAAGGCAGCGACCTCGGGCAGCTCGTCAGGTAGGTCATCGCCATAGCGCGACGGCACGCAGCCGCACATGACGATGGGGCAAGAACGAACGCCGTCCTGAACCTCGTTGGCGAGTTCGAGCGTGGTCTCGATGCTCTCGGACGTTGCGGAGGCGAGGAACGAGCAAGTATTGACGATGGCAATATCGGCATCCTGCGGGTCGAATGCCTCCTCGTAGCCCGCGGCGGTCAAAAGAGAACGCATGCGGTCGGTGTCAACCTCGTTCTTAGCGCACCCGAGGGTGATGTAGAGCACGGAGCCCAACGGTGTATCCATGTTGGAGAGCGGTCCTTTCGAATGATATTAGCGGTAGTTGGTGAACTGTAGCGGCTGGCCGTAGTCCTGGTCGCGCAGGAACTGGATTACGGTCTGCAACGCGTCCTTCGAAGCAGAGGAAACACGCAGCTTATCGGCCTCGATGGTCACCTTGACCTTGAGCTTTTGGTCCTTGATGTCCTTGTTGATCTTCTTGGCGGTCGCCTGGTCGATACCCTCGACGATATGGCCGAGCACGCGCACGGTACCGCCCGATGCCGCCTGCGGAGCATCCCACGAGACAGCCTTGAGGTCGATGCCGCGCTTGATGAGCTTGGAGCTCAGCACGTCGATAATCTGCTTGGAGACAAAGTCGGCCGGGGCGTTGATCGTAAAGAGCTTGTCGCCCTTCGAAAGCTCGATCGTGGCGCCGGAATCCTTAAGGTCATAGCGCTGGGAAATCTCGCGCGTGGTCTGCTGGAAGGCGTTGTCGACCTCTTGCATGTTGACCTCGGACACGACGTCGAAGCTGGAATCTTTAGCCATGATGTTTCCTTTCGCGTACGAGCGGCTTAGTAGCTATCGTACGAATAGTCGGTAGAATCGGTGGGCGTCTGACCGTCAGTTGCGGTATCGGCGTCATCCGTGGACTGGGCATCGGTGCCGTCGGTGGTATCGGTACCATCGGTGGTGTCGGTACCATCAGAACTTTCACCATTCTCGGAATCGGTCGTCTCCTTCTTGGGAACGGTGATCGTCACACGCGCCACGCCCGAGGTCTTGGTATCGTAACGGACCTTTTCACCGTTCTTGGTAACGGTGACATCGGAAGGCTTGGACGTGGTGATCTCGATCGAGGACTCGGGCGAGTACTCCTGCTCAAAGGGGCCAGTCGCTTGGGCACCATAGACCGACTTGCCGTCGACCTTGACCTCAATCCACGCGGTCTTTCCCTTGGCAACGGAGACTTTGACCTTCGTGACCTCGTTCTCTTCCTTCTTGGCCGTCGTCTTGGTAGCGTCCGAATCAGTCGACTCATCCGTCGCCTCATCGGTGTCTTCGTCCTCGTCGACCGTTTCGGTCTTCTTAGAAGACTTCTTGGTCGTCGTCTTGGTAGCAGTGGGCGTCTCGGGCGTGGTCTCGGGCGCCGAAGATGCGCAGCCGCGCAGAAGCACCACGATGAGCACAATCAACAGCAGCGCAACGGCACCGATGCCGGCGTAAACGATACGCGGATCGAGCCCATTGTTTTGAGGAGTACGGGATCCGCCGCGTCCACGATTGGAACTGCTGCGGCCGCCTCCCTGAGGCATACGACCACGATTGCTATCGGAACGGCCGCGATAGCCACCCTGGCCCTGAAGGCTGCGCTGACCCGAGCGGGGGGCAAGTTCACCGCGGCCTTGATAGCCACGCTGGCCCGAACGCGGAGCCGAAGAGCGCTGGCCATACGGCTGTGATTGAGAGCGAAGACGCGGCGTCACCTGCGTGGTATCGGCATCCGCATAGCCACCGCGAGAGCGTCCCGTAGAGGCACCACGGTAACCGCGATCGGAATAGCCGCCGTCGCCGTAGCCGGCACGAGGGTCACGCGCCACGCCTCGGGCAGCGGGAAGTGCACGGTCCTCGGGCATCGGCGTACTGCGGAACCGGTCACGCTGTGAGCGAATCTCCTCGCCCGAACCCGTCTCGGTAATATAACCGGCCTGCTGAGGACGCTGTCCATAGCGGGTCGAACGACCGCCCTGAACCATCAGGAAGCGCCCGTTATCGACCGAGGAACGCGAATTGACGTAGCCGGCGGCGTCCTGAAAACGACCGCCCTGCTGCGACGTCTCGCGTTCGTATGCCATCAGATCGTCAAAGTAGGCATTGACGACCTCGCGCGGATTGAGGCCCAAAAAGCGAGCATAGCTCGAAATCATGCCCTGCGCATAGCCGCGCGGCGGCATCGAAGCAAAGTTACCGGTCTCGAAAAACTCGATGATCTGCGGCCTGATTTTGATGGTGTTGGCGACTTGCTGAATGGAAAGGCCCATTCGGCGACGCTGCTCAAGCAGCATGTCACCAAAGCGTGCAGCCATCAGAATCCTCCAAACTCACGATCTTCACGTGCCATCTCGGCGTCGACAGACTCCAGCGCGGCAAGCCCCTCCTCGTCCAACAGGACCTCGCGCGGCTTGGAACCGTCGGGCGGGCCGACGACACCCTTTTCTTCCAGCATATCCATAATACGCCCGGCACGCGCATAGCCAACCTTCAGACGACGTTGCAGGCCAGATGTGGAGCCAAGCTGCGATTCCACCACAATATGGGCGGCTTCCCAAATGAGCGGATCATCGTCTTGCGGCTCGGCGACTCCGGTACGGACAATGCCGCCGCCACCCGCCATGGACATGGAAGCGGGCGCCACGGCAGACAGGATCTCCTCGTGGTAGTCGGGCTCGCTCTGCGACTTGACGAACTCGACGATCTCGTTGATTTCATCATCCGAGACAAAGCAGCCCTGGATACGGCGGGGCTTGCCCCAGTCGACCTTAGAGAACAGCATGTCGCCCAAACCGGTGAGCTTTTCGGCACCCATCTGGTCGATGATGACGCGCGAGTCGATGCCCGTGGCGACGTTAAAGGCGATGCGGTTGGTGATGTTGGCCTTGATGAGGCCCGTCACCACGTTGGAGCTCGGGCGCTGCGTGGCCACGATAAGGTGGATACCGGCGGCACGGCCCAGCTGGGCGATACGAACGATCGAGGCCTCGACATCCTTACCGGCGACCATCATCAGGTCCGAAAGCTCGTCGATGATAATGACCAGATAGGGCATCTTCTGGGGCGGGTTGTCGTAATGCTCAAACTCACCGGCGGCCTGCTTTTCGTTGTAGGTCGAGATCTTACGCACGTTAAGGCGCTCGAAGACCTTCAGGCGACGCTCCATCTCGGACACGGCCCATTGCAGAGCGCTCGCGGCCTGCTTGGGCTCGGTCACTACAGGCACGTAAAGATGCGGCAGACCGTTATAGCCCGCAAGCTCGACGCGCTTGGGGTCGACCATGATCAGGCGAACGTCCTCGGGAAGCGCGCGCATAAGCAGGGTTGTGATGATGGAGTTGATCATCACCGACTTACCAGAACCGGTCGTGCCGGCGATCAGCAGGTGGGGCATCTTGGCAAGGTCGGCGACGACCGGCGTACCCTCGGCATCGCGACCGATGGCCAGCTCGAGCGGACCGCCCTTCACATAGGGAAGCACGTCGCCCAGGTTGACGTTCTGGCGCTTGCGATTGGGGATCTCGATACCCACAAGCGAGGTACCGGGGATCGGGGCAAAGATGCGCACCGACTGGGCAGCGAGCGAAAGCGCGATGTCGTCCTCGAGGCTCGAGATCTTGCTCACGCGCTCGCCCTCGCCGGGCTGCAGCTTAAAGGTCGTCACCGTGGGGCCGGCGATCCAGCCGACAACGCGAGCGCTACGACCAAACTCAAGTAAGGTGGACTGCAGCGACTCGGCAGTCTGTTCCAGCTCCTTGTCAGAAGACGCGGAGGACGCCGACTGTGGGTTGGCATGCAGGATTTCGAGCGGCGGAAGCTTGAGGCCGTCCCCTTCTTCACCCTCGTAATCCGCGGCGTCGCCGTCCGCTCCCCCATCGCTAGCCGCAGCCGATTCGACAGCACTCAAGGCAGACGCATCGGCAACCTTGGGATGCTTCAAGAAATCGGGGATCTGAGGTGCTGCCGAGACAGGATTCACGGCAAACGGCGGCTCGGACTCGTCGATCTTATCGGGGTCGTCTTCCATCGAAAGCTGACCGGTTACCTGGTCGCGCTTTGCATGGCGACGCGGCAGCAAAGTTGTCTTTGCAGTCTCAATCGGAGCCTCGTCGTCCTCGTCATCGCCCTCGGTGAGCTCAATCTCGCTCTCGGACCAAGACGGGTCGGGCTCACTCGTATTGAGTTTGGGCGCAGCCTTGCCCTTCTTGGCATGGCGGCGCGGCAACAGCGTCGTCTTAGCGCGCTCAGCTTCCACGGCATCGGACACGTCGACAAACGGATCCTCGTCCTCGTCGTCATCGTCCAAAACCGGGTCCACATCGTTGCCCATGACCGTGGTCACGGCAGCATCGGAGCCCTTTTGACGAAGAATGCTCAGGTGAGGACGGGCAACGCCGGGCACCGACAGGGCCTCATCGTCACCCCACGGACTCGCGTTAACATCGGCACGACGGCGCTCGGCAAAATCGGCCGCACGGTCGCGAGCAGAGCGCAAAACGCCGCCCACCGAAAAGCCGATGATGACCAGGCCCACGACGACAAGGCCCAACAGGACCACCATCGCGATAGGCTTACCCAGGGCATTCTGCAGCGCACTCGCAATAAACGCACCAATGTAGCCACCCGAGGCGGACAGATTTTGCGGCGTGAACATAAGGTCGCACGAGTCGCTCGTACCTGGCACCATCAACGAAAGAATGGAGACGACGGCGATAAAGACCACGGCGCCGCCCGCAACAGAGCGCGCGTTGAGCGGCGAGTCCTCGCCTAAAAAGAGCGTGGCGGCAAACAGCAAAATGACGATCGGCAGCACGTAGGCGCCCAGGCCAAAGCCCAGGTGGTAAAAACCGGCAACAGCAGCCGTCACGGGCGCTGTTGCCGGAGAAATCACGGCAATAAAGGACGCAATCGCCAAAACGGCAATGACCACGCCGGCGATATCGCGATTGGCCGAGGGCTCCACCAAGGGCTCAAAATCGTCGAAGTCCGCCTCGTGGCCCTTATTGGCACGCAGATGGGAACCGGCACCCTTAGCAGATGCCGGTTGGTTATTGGCCTTATTGCCTTTGGCGTTTTGTGCAGATCCGCGCGCCAAACTAAACCTCCATGACGACCGGGATGATCATCGGACGGGTGCGCGTACGGCTCCAGATAAAGTTAGAGAGCGAATCGCGCACGGCCTTGCGAATGGCATCGGAACCGCTGCTCGTAAAGCTAAACTTGCCCTTCTCGATCGTCTTCATAATGGACGCGGAGGCATCCTCGGAGAACTGGTCGTCGATGGCAAACGAGACGCCGCGGCCCGAGAACTCGATGGCCTCGATCTTCTTGTGCTTGAGCGAGACGATGGCAACAGCGGTAACCATACCGTCGTTGGCGAGCTTCTGACGATCGCGCAGGACGATGGGGTCGGTATCGCCGATACGCAGGCCGTCGACGTAGACGACGCCGGACTCGACGGGCGTACCGCGTTTGACGATACCGCCGCGCATCTCGAGCGTGTCGCCGTTATCGAGGATAAAGATGTGATCATCCTTGATGCCCATCTTGCGGGCCAGCTGGGCATGGGCACGCAGATGCACGGCCTCGCCGTGAACCGGCATAAAGTAGGTGGGCTTGGCCATGGCCATCAGTAGCTTGAGCTCCTCCTGGCTGCCGTGGCCCGAGACGTGGACGAGTGCGCGATTCTTATCCCACACGTCGCAGCCAAGCTTGGCCAGGCTGTTGACGACCTGCTGCACGGCCTTCTCGTTGCCGGGAACGGGAGTTGCCGAGAGGATGACGGTATCGCCCTCGTGGATGGAGAGCGTCTTGTGCTCGCCGTTGGCCATGCGGGACAGGGCCGACAGCGGCTCGCCCTGAGAACCGGTGCACATGACGACGATCTTATCGTCGGGCAGGTTATCAATGTCGAAGGCATCGATGATATCGGCATCGTCGATGTTGAGATAGCCAAGCTCACGCGCCACGCGGGTGTTGGTGAGCATGGAACGTCCGGTCACGACGACCTTGCGGCCACACTTGCGGGCGGCATCGCAGATCTGCTGCAGGCGATGGATGTGGCTCGAGAACGACGCGACGAACACGCGGCCCGGCGCGTTTTTGATGGCGTGCAGCAGGTTGGGGCCGACCTCGGCCTCGGACTTGGTAAAGCCAGGAACCGTGGCGTTGGTGGAGTCGGAAAGCAGCAGGTCGATGCCCTGCTTGGCAAAGCGGCTGATGGCGGCATAGTCGGGCGTGACGCCGTCGATGGGCGTCTGGTCGAGCTTAAAGTCGCCCGTGTGCATAACGGTGCCCTGGTTGGTGCGAATAAACACGCCCAAAGCACCCGGAATGGAGTGCGTCATGGAGAAGAAGTCGAGCGAGATGCCACCGAGATTGACGTGGCTGCCGCCCTTGACCTCACGGAACTTGGGCGCGCGAATGCGGAACTCGGAGAGCTTACCCTCGATAAAACCGAGCGTCAGCTTGCTCGAGAAGATGGGCACCTTGTTGTTGAGGTCCTGCAGCAGGTACGGAAGCGAACCGGTGTGGTCCTCGTGGCCGTGGGTGACGACGATGCCGCGGAGCTTCTCCTCGTTCTCCAGGACATAGGTGTAGTCGGGAAGCACCAGGTCGATACCGGGCTGGGAGTCGTCGGGGAACATGAGGCCGGCGTCGACGAGCACCATGTCGTCGCCGCACTCGAAGACCGTCATGTTCTTGCCGATGCCGTCAAGGCCGCCGAGCGGAATGATCTTCAAGGGAGATGATTTTTTAGCTGCCATAGGTTCGTGTGGTTTCCTTTCTTCGAAACGGGTCTGGAACAACCGACGGGGCGCTTCTGGCAAACCGACCGCCGGGAACGTACAAACATGCATCACAGAGTCGATGCAATAACCACTGTATGATACCCATTTGCACAACAACAGACCACCCATGCATCAAAGCCCCATCTGAACCTGTGTATCCCGCCGGTCAGGGCTCAGCGGCCCCGGCACGGGCTAAGTTTCCTGCTCTACAGTCCTGCTCACGACGGAGGCCACATTAAGTGGCCTCCTGTTCGTGCGGAACTCGCGATAAACTTAGCCCGTGCCGGGACCGCTGAGCCCTGACCTGCCAATATGAGATAGGTTTATTTTAGTAGGTTTTATCAGGGGAAATACTGCTGTGTCTATCTACTGATCTGAAATCTGACTACTGAATAGACTGTCTAACTAAATAGCGAGCGGCACTAACCAGCCCTTTTGCTTGCGCCCGGGAGGGCCGCATATGAAGTTTATCGCGAGTTCCGCACGCAAAGGAAAGCACTTAATGTGCTTTCCGTCTTGCGCAGGACTGTAGAGCAGGAAACTTCATATGCGGCCCTCCCGGGCGCAAGCAAAAGGGCGACCCCTGTACGGAGTCGCCCTTGTTGAGCTGCTTATGTGTAGCTATTACTCGGCGTCGTGGTGACGGCGGGGCTTGCGGCCTCCGTTGTCGCCGGGACGGCGCGGACGGTCGCTGCGCTCGGAGCGCTCGCGACGCGGACGCTCACGGCGCTGGAAGTGCTCGCCGTCGCCCTCTGAGGCACCCTCGGCGCGAGCCGGGGCCTCGGGCTTATCCAGACGATCGAGCGAAATCTTGCCGCGGTCATCGACTTCGATGACGACGACCTTGACCTCGTCGCCCACATTGAGGACGTCCTCGACCTTCTCCACGCGGCCCTTGGCGACGCGGGAGATGTGCAGCAGGCCGTCCTTACCGGGCAGCAGGTTGACGAAGGCGCCGAAGGGCTGGATGGAGACCACGCGACCGGTGTACTCCTCGCCCGGCTCGGGAACCTTGATGATGAGCTTGATGCGCTCGACGGCCTGGTCGACGGACTCGCCGGTGCCGCCGACAAAGACGGTGCCGTCCTCCTGGATGTCGACCGAAGCGCCGGTCTCGTCCTGGATGCCGCGGATGACCTTACCGCCGGAACCGATGACGTCGCGGATCTTGTCGGTCGGGACCTGGATGGAGACGATGCGCGGAGCGGTGCTGCGCGTGGTGTGGCGCGGCTCGGGGATCACATCGAGCATCTTCTGCAGGATGAAGGCGCGACCCTCCTTGGCCTGCTGCAGGGCGCGGGCCAGGATGTCGAAGGTAAGACCGGTGGCCTTGTTGTCCATCTGCAGAGCGGTGATGCCCTCGGTGGTGCCGGTAACCTTAAAGTCCATGTCGCCCAGGAAGTCCTCGAGACCCTGGATGTCGGACAGGACCACGGTCTTGCCCTCCTCCTGGATCAGACCCATGGCGATACCGGAGACCGGGCGCTTAATGGGCACGCCGCCGTCCATAAGGGCGAGCGTGGAGCCGCAGGTCGAAGCCATCGAAGAGGAGCCGTTGGACTCCATGACCTCGGAGACGACGCGGATGGCGTAGGGGAACTCGTTCTCGTCGGGAAGCACCGGAAGCAGGGCGCGCTCGGCAAGGTTGCCGTGGCCGATCTCGCGGCGCTTGGGGCTGCCCATGCGGCCGGTCTCGCCGGTGCAGAACGGCGGGAAGTTGTAGTGGTGCATGTAGCGCTTGCCCTCGGTGGGCTCGATGGTATCCAAACGCTGGCCCTCGTTGAGCATGCCGAGC
>DBFZQW010000018.1:0-22640 GCA_048521445.1 Collinsella sp.
CTTCACGGAAATGCTCGGTGGGTTGGCGAGGCATAGCTTCGCCAGTTATCGCAACCTAATAGTTTATCAGGTACCGACCGTTGGGCAAGAAAAGCCTTGACGCGATTGAGTTTTTGGAGTAGCAAAGTTTTTCGACAGAAACCACGCAGGTAGATATATGTGTATCGAACATCTGTTCATATATTTTCTGTGAACAGAGAGCCGGCAATCGCAGCTCTTATAAAAAACGGGCGCGAACCGAGGTCCGCGCCCGTAAATGTCGATGCCCGAAGGCTTATTTGCGCATCAAACCGCCGCGTTCGTCGATGGCGTCCCAGAAGGCGCCGGCAAAGCGAGGATCGTTTGCAGCCATGAGGGCGTTGGTGGCCATCCAGCCAGACGGGGTACCGGTATCGTAGCCCGACAGCGGGTCGATGACGACAGCATACATGGCCTCGCGATCGAGCGAACGTGCCATGGCGTCGGTGAGCTGAATCTCGCCGCCCTTACCGGCCTGCTGATCGGCCAGCAGGTCCATGACCAGCGGGCTCAGCAGGTAGCGACCGACGATGTACAGGTTGGACGGAGCCGCCTCGGGAGCGGGCTTCTCAACCAGGCCGCCGATACGCCAAACGGCACCGGGCTCGTCGTCAGCGGCATTCTCGAAGCCCTCGAGAGAGCCCACGCGATCGCCGGCGATAACGCCGTAGCGGCTGACTTCCTCGGGCGAGCAAGCAGCGACGGCGATAACCGAAGCGCCACCGTGCTCCTTGGAAACGGCGAGCATCTTGTCACAGATGTCGCGGTTAGGCACAACGTAGTCGCCCAGAAGAACCAGGAAGTTCTCCCCTGCCACGGCGTCAGCAGCAGAGCGGATAGCATGGCCGAGACCCTTGGGCTCGTACTGATAACGGAAGTCGACCGGCATACCGCCAGCGTGGGCGACGGCATCGGCATAGGCGTTCTTGCCGCGCTCGCGCAGCAGGTTCTCGAGCGAGCGATCTGGCTGGAAGTAGTTCAGTAGCTCGGGCTTACCGGGAGAAGTAACGATGATGGCGTCGTCGACTTCCTCGGGGTCGAGCGCCTCCTCGACGACGTACTGAATGACGGGCTTGTCGAGCACCGGCAGCATCTCTTTGGGCGTGCACTTGGTGCCAGGCAGAAAACGCGTGCCAAGACCGGCGGCGGGGATGATTGCCTTCATGTTATTCAAAGATCCTTTCGCAGGCGCAAAAGCGCCCCATGCGTGCGGCACACAGCCGCAGACCAAATTGCGATACCCAAGCATCTTACCGCTGGAACTATATGTCGCTACAAGGCAGAGACAATTCTTCAGCAGGTCAACGCAAATTATTGCTCGAATGGTGCAATTTTATTGCCCAACGGCAGGGCACCCGATACGACGCAAATCACAGAACATGGCAGTTTGAGCAACCGATGTCGAGGGACCGAAAAACAAAAAAGACGGGGCTCGCAATGCGAACCCCGTCTGCAAAGAAATCTGGCGAGAAAGCCTGATTACTTGAGGGTGACAGCAGCGCCAGCAGCCTCGAGCTTCTCCTTGGCAGCCTCGGCGTCCTCCTTCTTGGCACCCTCGAGAACAGCCTTGGGAGCGCCCTCGACGACCTCCTTGGCCTCCTTCAGGCCAAGGTTGGTGAGCTCACGGACGGCCTTGATGACCTGGATCTTGTTGTCGCCGAAGCCCTCGAGCACGACGTCAAACTCGGTCTTCTCCTCGGCCTCAGCAGCGCCAGCAGCGGGAGCGGCGACAACAGCGGCAGGAGCAGCGGCGGAAACGCCGAAGGTGTCCTCGATAGCCTTGACGAGCTCGGAAGCCTCGAGAAGGGTCATTTCCTTAAGAGCATCGATGATCTCATCGGTGGTAAGCTTAGCCATTTCTAAGTCCTTTCGGTTTCCGTGTCTGTGCACGGAGATCAGTTAAAACACGGCGCGAATGCGCCAGGGGTGCGGCGTTGCCGCCGCGGGTGAAAACAGCGACTAGGCTGCCTTCTGCTCGGAGACCTGCTGGATCGAACGAGCGAGACCAGAGGAAACGCCGTTGACGCAGACAGCGATGTCGCGAGCGAAACCGGAGATGAGACCGGCGATCTGGCCGAGAAGCTGATCCTTGGTGGGCAGCTCGGCGATAGCCTTAACATCATCAGCGGAAACGGCCTTGCCGTCGGAGATACCGCCCTTGATCTCAAGGACGCCCTTGGACTTAGCGGAGAAGTCCTTAAGGGCCTTAGCGGCCTCGACCGGCTCGGTCTCGTAGAACACATAAGCGACGGGGCCGGCGAGAATCTCGTCGATCTCGGGCTGCTCCTGGTTCTTGAGGGCGATCTTGACCAGGTTGTTCTTGTAGACCTTCATCTCGGCGCCGCACTCGCGAAGCTGATGACGCAGCTCCTGAGCCTGCTTAACCGTCAGACCGTTGTAGTTGACGACGAACAGACCGGCGTTCTCGGCGATACGGGACTCGATCTCTGCAACCTTGTCGATTTTGTACTGCTGGGGCATGAATTACACCTCCTCGAATTCTTTCCGGGCACGGTCCGCCACAAGGACGTGACGGGGGCATGTCCAAAAAGAAAGCCCCCGCGCTGCATGAGCGACGGGGGCGAGAAGACATATCTACTCGACCACCTCGGCTGGCGGGATATCCCATTAAGCTCGCGGGTAAGACCCGTTTGCGCCGGCTGTCTCTGGCAGCGGATTCGTGCGTGAACCGAAAGTATTATGGCGGGGACCCCGGCGTCGGTCAACGGACACGAGGATTCGTACACAAACCCTGCATACGCTCCGACCGGGAGGGGCAGGGCGAGTTTTCCGCTCGGTCAAGTCCTGGGCTCGCACGAAGGCCACATTAAGTGGCCTTCGGCTCGTGCGGAATCTACGGAAAACTCGCCCTGCCCCTCCCGGCCGGAGCTACGTTGCCTTTGCTGAGAATCCTCGTGTCCGTTGAGCGACGCGCCCCACTCATAATGCTTGGGTCGGTGGGCTGATGTGTTGCATCCCTGAGGGCTACAAGGTTGAAATGAAGGTGGACAGGCGGCGGAGGCCTTCGTCCAAATCTTGGTCGGAAACGCAGTAGCTGAGGCGGATGTGGCCTTCGGTTCCGAAACAGTCGCCCGGGACTAGGGCTACGTTTGCCTCTTTGATGGCTTTGATGCAGAAGTCTTCGCTGGTTAGGCCGAACTTTTTGATGCTCGGGAAAGTGTAGAAGGCTCCTGCGGGCTCTACTACGTCGAGGCCCATGGCATCTAAGGCTGCGAGTACGCGTTCGCGGCGGGCTCGGTAGACTTTGAGCATGGGGGTTGGGTCGACGGTCAGGGCTCGGGCTGCGGCGTCCAGCTCGAAGGAGACGGCACTCGATACTAAGTATTGGTGAGCCTTGGCGATCTCGGCGATGACGGGTGCCGCTGCCGCGAGCCAGCCCAGGCGCCAGCCGGTCATGGACCAGGGCTTGGAGAAGCTCTCGATGACGACCGTCTGCTCACGCAGCTCCGGATGACGCTGGGCAAAGCGCTCGTAGCCATCCACATAGACCAGGCGGTTGTATACGTCGTCGCAGACCACGTAGATGCCCGCCTCCTCCGCCACGCGCGCCACGGCGTCGAGCGACGCCGCGTTGAGGATGCAACCCGTGGGATTGTTGGGCGAGCAGATGACGATGGCCTTGGTCGCCGGCGTCACGCAGGCACGAAGCGCCTCCTCATCAATCTGAAATTGCGCAGGCTCCGTATCCAAAAAGACCGCTTTGGCGTGATTGGCCACGACGATGCTCTCGTACAGGCCAAAGGCCGGCGTGGGGATGATGACCTCGTCGCCGGGGTTGAGCATAGCCATGAATGTTGCCGACAGGGCCTCGGTCGCGCCGTCGGTTAGGATGACCTCGTCGGCCGAAAACGTAAGGCCCGCGTCCCCCATGTAGGCAGATAACGCCTCACGCAAGGCGGGGCGACCGTTGTTGGGCGGATAGTGCGTGTCACCGCGGTCCAGTGCGGCGATCACCTCGGCACTAATCACATCGGGCGTGGGAAAATCGGGCTCGCCAAGCGCAAGCGCGATGCACCCCGGGTGCTGGGCGGCGAGCGCGTTAATCCGGCGGATACCGGAGGGCTTGAGCATGGCAAGCGAGGTATTCATGGGCAGACGCATGGCGTTCCTTTCGTAAGGGTTGCACTAGGATAGCGCGGCGGGGCGCCACCAGACGGTGTAACCTAAACGGAAACGAGCCGGAAAGGAGATGGCATGGAGACAATCGCGCGTGGCGACGTACCAAAAACACTACAAACCATTGCGTATATCAGTATTCCCAAGAGCGCCGATCTTGAGTTTTTGCTCTGGGACTTGCAGGATGCCATCGCCGCCTATGCTCAGCTTTCTGGCACCGCGCCCCCCCGCCCAATCGATTTGGAGGCGGATAATGCCGGCGCAGTCGATGGCATGGTGCTCGCTGTTGATGATGCATTTGATGATGAGGCCATGATCGCTGTCGAGCAGATACTCGATCGCCTTGGAAATACGGAGACACGCATCTATGTCGTCGTCCAGGCCGCGTCCAAAAACAACAGGCAGGCGGACGAAGCCCTCGACCGCCTGTATCGGGCATGTATTCTACGTGACCTACCATGGTGCGACGGCGTTGTCATCTGTGCCGGCAGCGGCATCGCAGCGCTTCGCCACTCCACGCGTATGGGCCTCTTGCGTCGGCCATTTTCGGAAGCGATGGATAAGCTTGTGGGCGCTGTGCGCATGGGCTGTTCCATTGAGCATGCGCAGCTGCTCGGCGGCGGCGATGCCGGTAGCGTCGATGTCGACGGCATGGTGCGCGTCAAGCCCGCGCTGCCCGCACCGATCTGGCGCGCCGTTATGAGACGTCTTGCCAAACACTCAAACTGCTAAATCGAAGAAGCCCGCCAATCAGCGGCGCCGTTCCACCGCTCGACAAGGCGTTCCAGACGCCACGCCGCATTGGCGGGACTTGTCGACGGCAGAACGATGGCCGGCAGCCCGGTGCGCTCTTGTAGATAGCGCTTGTAGAGCCGGCCAGCTGTACCACCGTTGCATATCACCTGCTCAATGGGAGCTGCGCCGGTAATGCGCTCGATATGTGCCGGCACAACGTTGCGGATGCTCGCGTCGCTCGAGCCCTTAATGTCGCAGCTCTCGATTGCATCCCACAGGGCCACGCCGCCGTTCAGCAGCATGGCCCGCTTGGCGGCAATGGAGGCATCGAGCGTCGCGGGCTCACCGCTTGCCAAAGGATCGCCCTCGTTGGGCGGCACAGGCATACCGAGGCACGTGGCCATCACACGCCAAAAGCGATTCTGAGGGTTGCCGTAATAAAAGGCATTAGCGCGCGACAGCACCGAGGGAAACGATCCGAGCACCAAAACGCGCGAGTGCTGGTCGAACACGGGCTCAAACCCATGCTCAATATGTTGGTAGCCCTCGTCAGACGCGGCCATGGGCTAGGCTCTCAACAGATAGCGCACCTCGTAGGGCGCAAGCTCGAGAGTACCCGTCAGCTCGACCGTGGGCGCATCGTCGGCAAGCAAATCGACAAAGGAGCTGTTGAGCTCGCCGGCGCCAAAGGTGTAAGGCTCGTCCACGGCGTTCACCGCCACGAGCACCGTCGCGTCGTCGCAGGCGCGCTCGAACAGCAGCTGCTTGTTCTGGATCACCACATTGCGATAGGCACCGTAGTTGAGAGCACGGGCCGCCGCGTCGTCGGCCGAACGAAGGTGTGCGAGCTGCGTGATGAACGCCGTCAGTTCGTTGGGCGCAGGCTCATCGAGCGCAGGGCGCAGCGCCCAGTCGCCATCGGGGCCGCCCTTTTCGCCAGCAATTCCCCACTCGCTGCCATAGTAGACGCACGGGATGCCCGGCATGCCAAAGAGCATGCCATAGGCGGGACGCAGGCACGACTTGTCAGTGAGGATGCTTGCCAGTCGCGGCACGTCGTGGTTGTCAACAAACGACAGCAGGTGCTTGCCGCGGTAGATGCACCAGGGGTCGCCGCCAAACTGACGGTGCAGCGAGTGTGCAATCTCGAACATGTTGACCGAGTTAAAGCTGGAGTACAGGCCCTTGTAACACTCGTAGTTGGTGCAGGAGTCGAGCATCTCGTCGTTGACGATCTGGTTGTAATCGCCGTGGAGCGTCTCGCCGATCAGCACGAAGTCGGGCTTGAGCTCACGGGCGAAGCTATGCAGACGACGCATGAAGTCGCGGTCGAGCATATAGGCAACGTCCAGGCGCAGGCCGTCGACGCCAAAGACCTCGGCCCAGCGGTGCACGGACTCAAGCAGGTAATTGACCACGGCAGGGTTTTGCAAGTTGAGCTTCACGAGCTCAAAATGGCCTTCCCAACCCTCGTACCAAAAGCCGTCGCCGTAGCAGGAGTCGCCATCAAAGCTAATGTGGAACCAGTCCTTGTACGGCGAGTCCCACTTACGCTCCTGCACATCGCGAAAGGCCCAAAAACCTCGGCCGACGTGGTTGAATACGGCATCGAGCACCACGCGGATGCCATGGGCATGCAGCGTGTCGCATACGGCGGCAAAGTCGGCGTCCCCACCCAGGCGGCGGTCGATGTGGCGCAGGCTGCGTGCATCGTAGCCGTGGCTATCAGATTCGAGCGGCGGGTTGATGAGCACAGTGCCAACGCCGAGTTCCTGCAGGTGGTCGGCCCATTGGGCAATCTTCATGATGGGGGCATCGGGGCTGGGTGCAGTGCCGGCAGCTTGAGAGAGTTCGTCCTCGGCAACGGGTGCGGCATTCTCGCGCGGAGCTCCGCAAAAGCCCAGCGGATAAATCTGGTAGAACGTCGTCTCGTATGCCCACATAGCAACCTCCCGGTAAGCTCAACATAACGACATCCATTGTATGTCCAGCTTGTATCCTCTCCCCCAAAATAAGTTGCGGTGGAATAGTTCCTGCCTGGGCCTTCAGAGGCCTTAAACAGGAACTATTCCACCGCAACTGATGAGGGGACGTGATTAGGCGACGGGCCTTGCGCGGCGTATGGCCGGGAACAGCACGGTGATGGCGAGGATGACGCCCACGACGGCAATCGCCCCGCCCGCGAAGCCGATCCAAGCGATACCGGGACCCGAAACCACGGCGCCGCCGATTGCGGTGCCCGTGCCAATACCGAGGTTAAACAGGCCCGAGAAGATCGACATGGCGACGGCCGACGAATCTGCCGACGTGCACTTGATGAGCTCGGCCTGAAACGCCACGTTAAAGGCCGTGGCGCAGCAACCCCACAGTGCGCAGACGGCAAGCACTGTCACGAGCGACGATGCGGCCGGCCCCATGAGCAGCAGGGCCACCGGCACGCCGGAGAGCGTGATAGCCAAGAACGGGAAGCGATGCCCATCGAACAGGCGGCCAAACAGCCAGCTTCCGAGCAAACCAGAGCAGCCAAACGCCGTCAGCGTCATGGTAATGGCGCCCGCATCGACGTGCGCGACCTGCGCCAGGAAGGGCTCGATATAGCTGTAGCTTGCGTAATAGCCGGTCGCCATGAAGACCGTGACTGCGTAGAGCGCGATGAGGAGCGGGTTCTTGAGCAGCTCGGGCAGCTGTTTGACGGTAAAGCGCTCACCCGCCGGCATGGCCGGGAACACCGCTGCCTGGTAGACGACCGCGATGGCTGAGAGGCCCCCGACCACGGCAAACGTCATGCGCCAGCCCACGGCCAAGCCAATGGCGCGACCGAGAGGCAGGCCAAAGATCTGCGCGATGGACGAGCCCGTAGCGATCATGCTGATGGCGAGCGCGCCGTGGCGAGTGTCGACCAGGCGCGAGGCCATAATCGAGGCGACTGACCAGAACACGGCATGTGCGCAAGCGACCACCAGGCGCGCGCAGACCAGGATGGGATAAGTCGGCGCCACAGCGGACAGAAACTGGCCCAGCGAGAACACGGCGAGCACGCCCAGCAGCATCCGCTTGAACTCGAAGCGCGAGGCAAACACCATGAGCGGCAACGACAGCAGCATGACGCCCCAGGCGTAGACCGAGATCATGATGCCCGCCTGGGCCTCGGTGAGCGAGAACGACGCGGCGATATCAGTCAAAAGGCCGATGGGCATAAACTCCGACGTGTTGAACACGAACGCACAGCAGGTGAGACCGACGAGTGGGAGCCACTGCCTGAGCGTGATGCCGTCTTGCCTTGTCTGAGTCATATATAACGTCTCCAATCGTTTTGAGCGGAGGCGATTATATAGCAACGGCCCCGCATCCGTCAGTACAGAAGCGGGGCCGAAAACAATTCGATACACAGAGGTTGCGCCGTCAATTCATAACTAAGCCAACCCCAGCAATATGCCCGCCGAATGCACGACAAACGCCACGATCCAGGCAACGGCGACCTGAAACGCGAACACGGCAACGGCGTAGCGCGCGCCCAGCTCGCTCTTGACGGCGCCGATGGCAGCCACGCAGGGCGGGTACAGCAGCGTAAAGACCAGGAACACGTAGGCGGTAAACGGCGAAAACATGGTCGACAGCGCCGCGGGCGACGTTGCGCCCAAAAGCACCGTGAGCGTCGAGATGACGCTCTCCTTGGCAATGAGTCCGGTGACGAGCGCCGTGGATGCGCGCCAGTCGCCAAAACCGAGCGGGGCCAACACCGGCGCGATGATGCTACCCAGACCGGCAAGCAGGCTTTGTGACTGGTCGGCGACCACGTTAAAGCGGATATCGAACGTCTGCAGGAACCAGATGACCACCGTAGCGGCAAAGATAATGGTAAAGGCCTTGGTAATAAAGTCCTTGGCCTTATCCCATGCCAGCATCACCGTCGTCTTGACGCTCGGCAGGCGGTAATTGGGGAGCTCCATGATAAACGGCACCGGGTCGCCCTTAAATGCCGTGCGGTTGAGCACCAGGGCGGCAATGCAGCCGACCACGATGCCGATCAGATAGAGCGAAACCATGGCGGGAACTGTCGCCTGCGGGAAAAACGCCCCGCACAGCAGACCGTAGACCGGCAACTTGGCCGAACAGCTCATGAACGGCGTGAGCATGACCGTCATCTTGCGGTCGTGCTCGGATGGGAGCGTACGGGTCGACATGATAGCCGGCACGGTGCAGCCAAAACCGACGAGCATAGGCACGAAGCTGCGGCCTGACAGGCCAAAGCGGCGCAGCACTTTATCCATGACAAAGGCCACGCGCGCCATGTAGCCGGAGTCTTCCAGAATGGAGAGGAACAAGAAGAGCACGACGATAATCGGCAGGAAGGTCAGCACGCTGCCCACGCCCGCAAGCACGCCGTCGACAGCCAGCGAGCGCACCACGTCGTTGGTGCCGAACGCTTTGAGACCCGCATCGGCCGAGGCGATGATGGCAGCGATACCGTCCTCCATAAGTCCCTGCAACGCCGCGCCGATCACGCCAAACGTCAGCCAAAAGACGAGGCCCATGATCACCAGAAACGCCGGAATGGCCGTGTAGCGACCCGTCAGGATGCGGTCGATCTTGACGGAGCGCACGTGCTCGCGGCTCTCGTGCGGCTTGACGACGCAGCGCCCGCACACGTCGCCGATAAAGCTAAAACGCATATCGGCCAGCGCAGATAGGCGGTCGGTGCCGGCCTCGCCTTCCATCTGGGTAATGATGTGCTCGATAGCGTCGAGCTCATTGCGATCCAGGTGAAGCGCCTCGGTTACCAGCTCATCGCCCTCGACCAGCTTGGTCGCCGCAAAGCGCACCGGGATGTGCGCCGTCACGGCATGGTCCTCGATCAGGTTGGCAATGCCGTGGATGCAGCGATGCAGCGCACCGCCGTCCGGACCGTCGGGCGCGCAAAAGTCCAGGCGACCAGGGCGCTCGCGGAACCGCGCCACGTGCAGGGCGTGGTCCACCAACTCGCCGATACCCTCGTTGCGGGCAGCGCTAATGGGAACAACGGGCACGCCCAACAGGCTCTCGAGCAGGTTGACGTCCACGGCGCCGCCGTTGGCGGTCACCTCGTCCATCATGTTGAGCGCGATGACCATGGGGCGGTCGAGCTCCATAAGCTGTAGCGTCAGGTACAGGTTGCGTTCGATATTGGTGGCGTCGATGATGTCGATGATGGCGTCGGGGTTTTCGTCAAGGATGAATTGACGGCTCACGATCTCTTCGCCCGTGTACGGCGACAGCGAATAGATGCCAGGCAGGTCGGTAACGCTTGCCTCGGGGTGGTTGCGGATGGTGCCATCTTTGCGGTCGACCGTCACGCCGGGAAAGTTACCGACGTGCTGGTTGGAGCCCGTCAGCTGGTTGAATAACGTGGTCTTGCCGCAGTTTTGGTTGCCGGCGAGGGCAAAGTGCAGCGGCGCGCCCTCGGGCACGGCCGTCTTTGCCGCACGGGGCGAATACGTCCCCTCGCCCAGGGCCGGATGCTCCGTCGTGCCGATTGCGGCGTTAGCGCGCGGACCCGTATCGGTGTCGTGAATACCCACGAGCTCGATGCGAGCGGCATCGTCCTTGCGCAGTGTCAACTCGTAGCCACGCAGGCGGATCTCGAGCGGATCGCCCATGGGGGCGTACTTCATCATGGTGACTTCGGTGCCCGGCGTTAGACCCATGTCCAAAATATGCTGTCGGAGTGCCTGATCGTCCGATGCCACCGATGCGACAACGGCGTCCTTTCCAATCTCGAGTGTATCGAGCCTCACGTCCGCGTTCCTCCCCCGGCGCCCACAGGGCGTTGTATTTATGTTCACCATGGCTAACCGTTTGCCATGGCTAACCAATTTTAAGCTTACATGATAGCGTGAACACACAACGACGTTCAATCAGCAGATTGGTGCAATGAGGACAGGCAGGAGAGTTCAGGGCCATAGTTTCCCGATGAGGCCTCTCGGGGAAACTACATCCCAGAATGCTGGCTCGAAACGGGATATGGTTTCCCAAACAGGCCTCTTACGGAAAATGCATCCCGGAATCCCCACTCGAAACGGGACGCACTTTCCCAGTCGAGGCCCTATGGGAAACTGCGTCCCACCTTGAAAGGCAAAACTGGGACGCAGTTTCCGGGCGGGGCATCAAAAACGAAGTTGCGGTGGAATAGTTCCTGGATGGACTGGTTGATGCCCCAGATAGGAACTATTTCACCGCAAGTTATTGAAGGGCTGGGATGCCGAGACTCTTACAGATGGCGCTCCAGGAAGCGGAAGGCTAGGCGAATCCAAGGGCGGACCGCCACCTGCTTGTCCTCGTTGTCGACCGCGGTGTTGGCGTTGCCGAGCGAAAGGCCGTGACCACCTTGGTCAAAGACGTGCATCTCGCATACGACGCCTTCCTCGGCCATGCGCTGCGCAAACGGATAGACCTGCGCGATCGGCGCCGTTTTATCGTCGGACACGCCCCACACAAAGGTCGGGGGCATCTGGCGCGAAACGTGTGTGGTGGGGCAGATGTCGGCCAGATGCTCGTCAGTTGCCTCGTCACCCGTCACCATCGACAGGTAGTCGTTGAGCAGATCGCGCCCCGTCTTGCCGCCCGTCTTGGGCACGCGCAAGTCGATGCGCGGGTCGCGCGTCTGCATGTCGCGCACATAGGCAAAGTCGAGCAGCGGATAGCCCAGCACCACGGCATCGGGACGAATGTCGTCCGGACGCGCCCCTGCCAGGCCCGCGAAGGGACCAGTCTTCCATTGCGTTGCCAGCGAAGCGCAGATCATGCCGCCCGCCGAGAACCCCACGACGCACACGCGCTTGGGATCGACATGCCACTCGTCGGCGTTGGCGCGCACCGTGGCGACCATCTTGGCAAGGTCTGCCTGCGGGTGCGGAAAGCTCACATCGCCCGTGTCACTCGTGACATAGTTGAGCACAAAGGCCTGGTAACCGTGATCCAAAAACGCAAACGCCACGGGATCCTGCTCATGCAGAGCGATATGCGTAAACGCACCTCCGCCGCAGATAATCACAGCAGGGCGGCGGCCATTCGGCTTATCGGGCAGCGGCTCGGCACCCAAATACGTAAACGTCGCCGGATATTCCTCGGTCGGTTCCTCGCCCCACAGCGCATGGTTCTCGACAATCATATGTGCTCCCTTCGCGCAAATTATGCGCCCTTGTTTTTCGCCTTCAAGCGTACCCCACTTGAACCCGTGGCGCAGAAACACTCCAGCAATAAGTTTCCCTTCAACTGATATATCACATAATCCCAGCTCAGAGGTATCGCTGAGCAGCGTAAAATAGGGGGCGTTGACCAAGCCGCGAAACATATATGAAACGTTTCCGGCAAACCAAGCGCGCGATATGCGCCTATTTAAGTTGGAGGCAACTATGGGTCTGCTCGATTCGTTTAAGTCCACCTTCACCTCGACGGGCGAGGCGTCCGTTCCGCCCGCAGCAAGCTTCGCCACCCGCGAAGGCGTCATCTATGCCCCCGTCAACGGCGTGCTCGTCAACCTGGACGAGGTCCCTGACGAGACGATCGCCTCGGGCATGCTTGGCCAGGGCTATGGCATCGAGCCCATTACCGGCACCATCTATGCGCCCGCCAACGGCCGCATCGGTGCCACCACCGTCACCAACCACTCCATCGGCATGATTACCGAAGACGGCCTGCGCGTGTTCATCCATGTCGGCCTGGGCACCGTGGAAATGAACGGCAAGGGTTTTGCCCGCTTTGTCGAGATGGGCGATGTGGTCAAGGCAGGCCAGCCGCTCATCAGCTTCGACCGCGAGGCCATCAAGGCCGCCGGTCACGAGGACATCGTGACCGTCATCGTCTCCGAGCTCGATCGTCTTAAGAGCATCGACCATGTCGGCGAGTCTGGAACGCTTATCGGCGGCAACCCGCTCGTCAAGCTTGGCGACCCGCTGCTGGTTGCCAAGACCAAGTAGCCAGGCCCCGCGCCACACAGCCAAAAGGCACCTCGTCAAGCGCCCGCGACCATTTGGCCGCGGGCGCTTTTCGTTTGAAAAACCATCCCGCCAATGCCTTATCTGTATAGCCCAAATGAGCCGAGCTGCTAGAATATCGAACTGTATGGATAACTATCATTCAACCGTTATGGGAGGATACGTGAACCGCACCAAAATCGCGCAGCTCTACGCCGATGCCGAGTCGCTCGGCGGCCAGACTGTCACCGTCGCCGGCTGGGTCAAGTCCGTCCGCGACATGAAGAACTTTGGCTTTGTTACGCTCAACGACGGCAGCTGCTTCCGCGACCTGCAGGTCGTCATGAACCGCGAGGCGCTCGACAACTACGACGAGATCGCCCACCAAAACGTCTCGGCCGCCCTCATCTGCACCGGCACCGTCAAGCTGACCCCCGATGCGCCCCAGCCTTTCGAGCTTTCTGCCACCTCCATCGAGGTCGAGGGCGTCAGCGCCCCGGATTACCCGCTGCAGAAGAAGCGCGCAACCGTCGAGTTCCTGCGCACCCAGCAGCACCTGCGCCCGCGCACCAACCTATTCCGTGCCGTGTTCCGCATCCGCTCTGTCGCGGCTGCCGCCATCCACCGCTTCTTCCAGGAGCAGGGCTTTGTCTACGTCAACACCCCCATCATCACCACGAGTGACTGCGAGGGTGCCGGCGAGATGTTCCGCGTGACCACGCTCGACCCCAAAAATCCGCCCCTCACCGAGTCCGGCGAGGTCGACTGGAGCCAGGACTTCTTTGGCAAGCATGCGAGCCTCACCGTGTCCGGCCAGCTCAATGCCGAGAACTTTGCCATGGCCTTTGGCGACGTGTACACCTTTGGCCCCACCTTCCGCGCCGAGAACTCCAACACCACGCGCCACGCCGCCGAGTTTTGGATGATCGAGCCCGAGATGGCCTTTGCCGATCTGAACGACTACATGGATAACGCCGAGGCCATGCTCAAGTACGTCCTTAAGGACGTTATGGCCACCTGCCCCGACGAGCTCAACATGCTCAACAAGTTTGTGGACAAGGGACTGATCGAGCGCCTGGACCACGTGGCAAACTCTGACTTTGCCCGCGTTACCTACACCGAAGCCGTCGAGATCCTGGAGCAGGCAGTCGCTGCTGGCCACCAGTTTGATTACCCCGTCAGCTGGGGCATCGACCTGCAGACCGAGCACGAGCGCTTCCTGACCGAGGAGCACTTTAAGCGCCCAACCTTCGTAACCGACTACCCGGCAGAGATCAAGGCCTTCTACATGCGCATGAACGACGACGGCAAGACCGTCGCCGCCGCCGACTGCCTGGTGCCGGGCATCGGCGAGATTATCGGTGGCTCCCAGCGCGAAGAGCGCCTGGACCTGCTCGAAGGTCGAATTAAGGATCTGGGCATGGCCCCCGAGCAGTACAAGTACTATCTGGACCTGCGCCGCTATGGCTCCTGCAAGCACGCCGGCTACGGTCTGGGCTTCGAGCGCTTGGTGATGTACCTCACCGGCGTGGGCAACATCCGCGACGTCCTGCCGCACCCGCGCACCGTGGGCAACGCCGACTTCTAATCGTCGGACGCTAGCTCGCGTCGCCACACGCCAACTCTCATCGCACAAGCGTCTCTCGGCATCGGTCGAGAGACGCTTTTTTCAACAGCATCCGTCAAGCTTTTGGCAAGCTTTTGGTCAGTTGAGCAGGGCTGTTGAAAACTCGAACCGCCGTTTGCCGACGACTACCGACCGCCCAGAGCGCCCTGCGCCCCTGGGAAAACCCCGCGTCCTAGGCTCCATACCGTTGCCACCCAAAACGGAAAGGACGTGGGCACCATGACCGAAACCGCTGTTGAAACCTACGACACCACGACCAGAGGCGCCGCCTCGATGGCAGCCTATCGCGCCGTTCGCATCCTGCAACTATTAAGCGAGAACACCGGCGAGGGCAAGGCCATGCTTTCCGATGAGTTGATCCGGCGCCTCGCCCATCCCGACGACCCCGCCCGCATGCCCATTTCGGCGGCGCGGCGCAGCATCTACACCGCCATCTCCGCACTTCGCCATGCCGGATACGAAATTGAGTACAAGCGCGGCGTGGGGTATCGGCTCTTGACCCGTCCGCTCACCGACGAGGAAATCATCCGGCTCCACGGCATGGTCATGCGCAACCGCTCCACGCCCATCGCCATTCGAAAAAGCATGGCTCAGCACTTGGTCGCCATGGCGAGTGCCGACGTTCGCGGTTACCTCGATGCACCCGAGCCTGCTCCAAGTGCCGGCAGCAAATCCACCAAGGCCACGCGCACGCCCGTCAAGCGCATCGACACCTGCGAGCTCATCGAGCAGGCCATCGACCACGGAACCACGGTGAGCTTTGATATTTCGAGCGTCACGGCACGCGGCGAAACCGAGGTGGTGCGGATGACGGTCCGGCCCTTTGCCATCAGGCAACGCGATGGCGTCTCGTATCTGCTGGGAACGGTTTACGACACCCGAGGCGCCGACGACACCCTGCGCACCGTTGAGGTCAGCCGCATGAAAAACGTCAGCACGCGCTTGCTCGACGGCAAGAAACTCTTTGCTGCGCTAGACGAGGAGGACGCCTCCGCCGCATAAGAACCTCCGCCGTCCATTCAACTACCCGTACCGCCCATCCGGTTCTGTATTAAAAAACCCGCCAAGTTATTGTAAAAATGGACATCCGCGCTACTATAGTTCCACTTGCGCTTTGTTTGAGTGCAGTGTTTCCAGCCATTTCTATACTGGGGGGTAACGATATGAAGGACATCACCATCAGCCGCAGGAGCCTTCTGGTCTCTGCTGGCCTGCTCGCGCTCGCTCCGCTCGCCGGATGCGGCGGCAACTCTGGTTCCGGCTCTGCTGCCGCCGGTTCCGACTACACCGTCGGCGTTCTGCAGCTCACCGAGCACTCCGCACTCGACGCCGCCAACGACGGCTTTGTCAAGGCTATCAAGAAGAGCGGTCTCAAGGTCAAGATTGATCAAAAGAACGCCCAGAACGACCAGTCCACGTGTAAGTCCATCGCCGACAAGTTCGTGGGCGATGGCGTCGATCTGATCTATGCCATCGCTACGCCCGCCGCGCAGGCCGCCGCTGGCGCCACCGCCGATATCCCCATCGTGGGCTGCGCCATCACCGACTACGCCGCCTCGGGCCTGGTCCAGGACAACGATAAGCCCGGCACCAACGTCACTGGCGCCTCCGACCTCACCCCGGTCGCCGAGCAGCTCGAGATGATGCAGAAGGTCCTGCCCGACGTAAAGAAGATCGGCCTGCTCTACTGCACCGCTGAGTCCAACTCCGACGTCCAGATCAAGGCCGCCAAGAAGGAACTCGACAAGCTGGGCCTGGACTACACCGATTACACCGTCTCGAGCTCCAACGAGATCCAGTCCGTCGTCGAATCTGCCGTGGGCAAGGTCGACGCGCTGTACTCCCCCACCGATAACACCATCGCCGCGGGCGCCTCGCAGGTGGGCCAGATCTGCAAGGAGAACAAGCTTCCCTACGTGACCGGCGAGGAGGGTATGTGCATGGCTGGCGGCCTGTTCACCCTCTCCATCAACTACGAGGATCTGGGCTACGCCGCGGGCGAGATGGCCGTCAAGATTTTGAAGGGCGAGGCCAAGCCCGAGGATATGCCGATCAAGCACCTCTCGAGCAAGGACCTGGTCGTCGTCAAGAACGATGAGATGGCCGAGGCTCTGGGCATCGACCTTTCCGCTCTGGACGAGTAACGCCATGCGCGGTAGCGCGTCTAGGGCACGCACTCGTGCCGTTGCCGTGTTATTCAATATGTGAGCCACAGGGGCGAACGCCAAAGACCGGCGTTCGCCCTGCTTGTTACAGATGAGACAAAACATCCGGCCGCAGCTCTTTTATGCATTGTTACCGCTATCATGGTGACTCACGTGTCCACCCTATCCTAGGAGGTATGAAGCATGCTTATTGCATTGCAGGGCGCCGTTTCGCAGGGCGTCCTCTGGGGCATTATGGTGCTTGGCGTGTTTATCACGTTCCGCCTGCTCGACATTCCCGATATGACCTGCGACGGCAGCTTTGCCCTCGGCGGCTGCGTCTGCGCCGTGCTCATCGTCAATAACAACGTCGATCCGTTGCTCGCCGTGCTGGCCGGTATGTGCGCCGGCGCCATCGCGGGCGCCGTCACGGGCATTTTGACCACCGTCTTTGAGATTCCCGCGATCCTTGCCGGAATCCTCACCCAGATCAGCCTGTGGTCCATCAACCTGCGCATCATGGGCAAATCCAATACGCCCATCCTTGCCAAGGGCACCATCTTCTCGTCTGTCAGCAACATGACGGGCCTGCCGCAGTCCACCGTCGCCATCATCCTGGGCATCTTGCTCGCTGTGGCTATCGTCGCCATCCTGTATTGGTTCTTTGGCACCGAGATCGGCTCGGCACTGCGCGCCACCGGCAACAACGAATACATGATCCGCGCTCTGGGCGTCAACACCAACTCCACCAAGATGATCGCCCTCGTGCTCTCCAACGCCCTCATTGGCCTTTCGGGCGCGCTCATCTGCCAGAGCCAGAAGTACGCCGACATTGGCATGGGCACTGGTGCCATCGTTATCGGTCTTGCCGCCATTGTTATCGGCGAGGTGCTCGGCCGCCTGCTGCCCGACGGTCTCACGCAGTTTAGTGTCCGTCTTGCCTCCGCCGTCTTTGGCTCCGTAGTGTACTTCCTTATCCGCGCCATCGTGCTGCAGTTGGGCATGGACGCCAACGACATGAAGCTGCTCTCCGCCGTAATCGTCGCCGTGGCCCTGTGCGTGCCCGTGGTTTGGGAGCGCTATAAGCTCCGCAGCTCCTACACGAAGGGGGATGAGGCAGATGCTTAAGCTCTCACACGTCAAGAAGACCTTTAACAAGGGCACCGTCACCGAGAAGCGTGCTCTTACCGGCGTCGACCTTACCCTCAACGATGGCGACTTTGTAACCGTAATCGGCGGCAACGGCGCCGGCAAATCCACGCTGCTCAACATGATTGCCGGCGTATATCCGCTCGATTCGGGCGTTATCGAGCTCGACGGCACCGACATCTCGCGTCTGAGCGAGTCGCAGCGCGCCAAGTACCTGGGCCGCGTGTTCCAGGACCCCATGCGCGGCACCGCAGCCGACATGCAGATTGCCGAGAACTTGGCCCTCGCCAAGCGCCGCGGCCAGCGTCGCGGTCTTTCGTGGGGCGTCACCAAGGCCGAGAAGGACGAGTACGTTGAACTGCTCAAGCGCCTGGACCTCGGTCTGGACACGCGCCTCAACGCCAAGGTCGGTCTGCTCTCGGGCGGCCAGCGCCAGGCACTCACCCTGCTCATGGCCACGCTCACCAAGCCGCGCCTGCTGCTGCTCGACGAGCACACCGCGGCCCTCGACCCCAAGACGGCCTCCAAGGTGCTCAATCTGACCGAGGAGATCGTCGACGAGCACCACCTGACTACGCTCATGGTCACGCACAATATGAACGACGCCATCCGTCTGGGTAATCGCCTGATCATGATGCACGAGGGCCACGTGATCTACGACGTGGCAGGCGACGAAAAGAAGTCGCTCACCGTTGCCGACCTGCTGCAGAAGTTCGAGGAGGTCTCGGGCGGCGAGCTCGCCAACGACCGCATGCTGCTGAGCTAAACCTGCTAAAAAGGGACAGGTTTATTTTGGCAGGTTTTATCTGCACAAACGTCAAAACCGCCGTAAAGGGACAGACACCTTTGCGGCGGTTTTCGCATATTATGTCGATAATCCAGCGTCAGCAGGGACCACTGGTTAAGAACTAAGGAAACTGCCATGAGAAGACCTCTTCCCCGTCTTGCTTGACCGCCGCACTCCTTACCGGCGTGCTCGCCGGCGCCCCAGCTTACGCCACCGCGACCGCCCCATCTCAAGTTATCGGCCCGTCCGATGTGATCGGACGGGCTTTTTGGTGGGTATCATGGTTGAATGATCATTAGGAGGTTTTCCCTACATGGAATTGTTTGAGCCGATTCTTCATTTTTTTGAGCAACGGTGGGTCCACAACATCATCTGGGCCGTCATCTTGGCGATAGGCACCGCCGTCGCCGCCAAGGTTGCATCCAAGACCCTGCACCATCTGCTTAACCGAGACGATAACCCGCTTCCGGCATCGAGTATCTTCATCAACATCGCGCGCGCCGTCATCTGGATGATCGGCGGCAGCTTTATCCTCGACAACTGTTTTGGCATTAACGCAAACGCGCTCGTCGCCGCTCTTGGCGTCGGCGGCATCGCCATCTCGCTGGGCTTTCAGGATACGCTGTCAAACCTTATCGGCGGCATGCAGGTGACCTTTATGGGCATTATCAAGCCCGGCGACAATATCGAGGTCGGCGGCGTGTCGGGCGTGGTCCAGGACATCACTTGGCGCCACACGACCATCGAAGATGCCTGCGGACAGACCATCATCGTCCCCAACTCCAACATCTCCAAGAACACGCTCGTGCATTTGATGCCCTTTGGGCGCGTAGCCGTCCCCGTCGCGGTGAAAGACCCCTCAAAATGGGCTTCGCTCGACGCACTGGCAGACGAGCTGACCAGCGCCACTAAAACGGCTGTCTCGCCCATCTCGGGTTTTGACAAGGAGCCGTATGTGCTCTTTAGCGAGATCGGCGACTTTGGCATTAAGGGCAAGATCATCTTTATCGTCAGCGACGACAGCACCACTTTCACGGCAGCCGACGCCTGCATCCGCGCCATCGCCCCCATCATCGCCTAAACCACCACAAAGGGGACAGGCACCTTTGTGGTGGTTTCGCATCGTGGTACCATGGTTCATATCGTTGTTTAAACGACTAAGGGAGTAGACACCGTGGAAGAGGCCTATCGTCAAGCACGCAAGCGCGGCGAGCAAGGACGTCGACGCGCCATTAGTCAAAGCGAGCATCCGTACCTCACGGACCTCGATAGCTTGGTCGCCCAGCTCCCCTTAGGTCAGCGAGAGAGCGTCGGCCTAAGGGACATTCCGCTCGAAATGGTCGTCGGTACGGTTACTAAGGGCCGTCAGTCCGCCTTTTCATGCAACTTTATGCCGTTGCTGCCGTTTAGCACCGAGTTCGCCCGCAAGTGGTCCAACCTCTACGACATCCAGGTGACCGAGGGCTATCGCGATCCCGTCATCGTCACCGAGTTCATGCATCGGTTTTACGTCCAAGAGGGCAACAAGCGCGTCAGTGTCCTCAAATTCCTGGACGCCCCGACGGTTTCGGCCAAGGTCACCCGTCTCTACCCCGGCACATGGGATTCCGTCGAAAGCCGCCTATACGGTGAGTTCTGCGCGTTTTGGCGCGTCTGCCCCCTATACGAGATCGAGTTCTCACGCGAGGGAAGCTACGAGACGCTCGCCAAGATGCTCGGTCAGGACCTTATCGAAAAATGGCCGCAGAAAAAGGTCGACTACCTGCGCCACACCTTCTTACTCTTTAAGCGCGCCTACTTTCGCGCGGGCGGCGACCACCTGGACATTACGCCCGCCGACGCCATGCTCGTCTACCTCAATGTGTACAACCAGGACCGCCTGCTGGATACACCGACGGATATCGTCGTAAACCGCCTGTGCAAGATCTGGCGCGAGCTGGTCATTGCCGGCAAAAATAACGAGGACAAGGTAGATCTTGTCGAAGCACCGAGCGTCGACGAGGAGGAGTCGCCCGCCAAGTCCACCTCCGGCGTGCTCAGCTTCTTTATGGGCAAGACCGTCTATTCGGCGGCCAACCCCCTGCGCATCGCCTTTATCCATGAGTTCCCCTGTGCGACGTCGAGCTGGGACAGCCTGCACGACCAAGGGCGTCAGTATCTCGATGAGCACTTTGGCGGCATCGTGCGCACCGAGGCGTTCGAGGACTGCCATGATCCGGACGCGTTCTACGCCGCCGTGGAAACGGCTGTCAAACATGGAGCAAACGTCATCTTCTCGACCTCGCACCGCCTGATGGAATACACGCTCAGGGCTGCCGTTGAGTATCCCCGGGTTCGGTTCCTCAACTGCTCTATCGGTCTTCCCCATCAAAGCGTCCGTTCGTACTTTGGCAAGATGTACGAGGCCAAGTTCCTCCTGGGCGCCCTTGCCGCCAGCATGGCGGACAACCACCGCATCGGTTACCACGCGTCGGTCTTTGCCTCGGGCGCACTCAGCGAAATCAACGCCTTTGCGATTGGCGCCTCGCTGCTCGACCCCCGTGCGCAAATTATCCTGACCTGGGGCGATGTGCCTGCCGGTGGCCTTGCCGAGGCCATGTGCCGCGAAGGCGTGAGCGTCATGACCGGCGCTGACATGTCAAAGTCGCTCGTAGACCCTACGGCCTACGGACTCCACCGCCTGGTCGATGGCAAGGTCGTCGGCATCGCCATGCCGGTATGGAACTGGGGCCGATACTATGAGCTCATCGTGCGCAGCCTGCTGCACGGCACTTGGGACGAGACCAGCGACGACAATCAGGTTCGCGCCGTCAACTACTGGTATGGCATGAGCTCGGGCGTCATCGACATTCGCTACGCTCCGGGCCTGCCCTATCAGACGCGCAAGCTTGTTCAGCTGCTCCGCAATGGCATCGTCGAGGGTTCCATCAATCCGTTTGGCGGTGAGCTCCATAGCCAAGACGGCGTGGTGCAGATCGAGGGCTTTCCCCCACTGCCGAGCACGCAAATCGTCGAGATGGACTGGCTGGCCGACAACGTGGTGGGCACCATTCCGCAACTCGACGATGAGCCGAAGGTCCGCGCCCTATGAAAATCCTTGCCATAGCCGATACCGAAGAACGATGCCTATGGGAGTGCTTTCGCAAGGAACGCTTTGAGGATGTTGACCTGATTTTGTCCGCTGGCGATTTGGACCCGGATTATCTTGAGTTTTTGGTCACGGTCATCAACAAACCGCTCATCTACGTGCGTGGCAACCACGATGACCGCTACGCGCGTCATGCACCGGGTGGATGCATCTGCGTCGAAGACACCGTGTACGTGTATCGCGGCGTCCGTATTGCGGGTCTTGGCGGCTCCATGCGCTATCGAGACGGTGCCAACATGTACACTGAGCGCGAGATGGCCAAGCGCATGCGCAAGCTGTCCCGCAAAGTGAGGATGGTCGGCGGCTGCGACATCTTGCTCACCCATGCACCCGCCGCCGGCGTGGGCGATCTAGATGATCTACCGCATCGAGGATTCGAATGCTTTAACGCAGCGCTCGAATCCTGGAATCCCGACTATATGGTGCACGGGCATGTGCACCAATGCTACGGTCCCAACTTTCAGCGTGAGCGTCGGCATGCATGCGGGGCAACAATCATCAACGCCTGCGGTTATACGCAGTTTGAGCTGGACGAAGCGCGCTACCCCATCCGTGGCTGGCAGGCAGCCTGGCTCAATTCGCAAACCATGCGCCGCGAACTCAAGCGCCACGAGGCCATCGAGTCCTCAACCGCCAGAACACCCTGGTAACTGCCTCAAAGGGATCACTGCCCCCTTTGAGGCAGTTTTGACGCGATAGCAAGAAACCCGGTCCTGCACGAGACAGAACCGGGTTTCTTTAGCAATGCTTGCTTTGCTCAGGCAGTAACTAAAAGTTACTCAGCCAGGAAGTCACGCTGGATAGCGGGATCGACCTTGACGCCAGGGCCCATGGTGGAAGACACGGAGATGGACTTGACGTACTTGCCCTTAGCAGAAGAGGGCTTGACGCGCAGGATCTCGGTGTACAGGGCAGCGTAGTTCTCGACGAGCTGCTGCTCAGA
>DBFZQW010000019.1:0-6996 GCA_048521445.1 Collinsella sp.
TATATCCGCACGCACCCCGATGTGCCCGACGAGACGGTCAAGGAAATCATCGCCTCGACACTCCACATCGAGGGCTATACCGCCAAGTATCCGGAGCGCAAGCCCCAGAACTGACGACATTTGGCCAAACTGCCCGCGATCGGAAGAGGGGCCGCGGGCGTGTGAAAGGAGAGCAGCATGCTGTTCGATGTTTGGGGTAGCGATACCCTTATCCACTGGGCCGGCTGGGCCATGGTCTTTATTGGCCTGATCGTGCTCAACGAGGTCGGCCGCCGCACCAAGCTGGGCGCGGCAATCATCTTTGGCGTGGCTCCGCTGGCCATGACCATCTACTGTGTCGCCATCGCTGTCGGTGTTTCGCAGGGTGCCGAGTGGGCGCTCACCAACCCCACCCATGTGTACCAGAACAGCTGGTTCCACTACGCCAAGGTATACGCGGCACTGGCCGGTTGCTGGGGCTTCATTGCCATTAAGTACCAGTGGGGAAAGATCGGCAAGGCGCATTGGTTCCGCGCGTGGCCGTTTGTGATCGTCGCCATCAACATCATGATCGCTGTCGTGTCCGACTTTGAGAGCGCCTATCACTTCTTTGTCCTGGGCGAGTCCACCTGGGTCACCTCCGAAGGTGCCACGCAGCTGGCCGGCTGGAACAACGTGTTCAACGGCATCGCCGGTATCATCAACATCTTCTGCATGACCGGTTGGTGGAGCGTCTACGCCTCCGAGGACAAGACCGACATGCTGTGGCCCGACATGACCTGGGTCTACATCATCGCCTACGATATCTGGAACTTCTGCTACACCTACAACTGCCTGCCCACCCACTCCTGGTTCTGCGGCTTTGCGCTGCTGTTGGCGCCCACCGTCGCCGCCTTTATCTGGAACAAGGGCGGCTGGATCCAGAACCGCGCCTTTACGCTGGCTATTTGGTGCATGTTTGCCCAGGTGTTCCCGTACTTCCAGGAGGAGTCCATCTTTGTGACCCACTCCACGCTCGACCCCGGCGCCGCTACCGCGGTCTCAATCGCCGCACTGGTCGCCAACGTCGCCGCGATCATCTACATCGCCTACCGCGCCAAGAAGCTCGGCCGCAATCCCTACAAGCAGGATGTCTTTGAGGGCACCAGTGATTGGGAGAAGGCTACCGCTCGCCGCGCCAAGGTTGATTACGCGCACGCCGAGTAACATACCCGGCGCAAACGCCGCTTGAATGTGAAGCCGCCTGGCCGACTCCGCGCAATGCAACGTATTGCATGCCCCCGGAAAGCGATTCGTCCGCTTTCCGGGGGCTTTTTGTTGTTGCGCGCATCCACGCACATATTCAAAACCTCTCGCACAGATAAAATCAGATTTCCGATCGCCTGACAGCTCTATATGACTCTGTTTTTGGGTACATTGTTGTCCCGATATTGAGCTTGGGGGATGTATGAATGATGAGACGATGGGCCAAGAGGATGCGGCCCAAGATGCAGAAGCTTGCGCTGAGGCCTTGGAGAGCTTAGACCGGATTTCACTCGATGAGATTGCGCTTGACGATTCGGGTGTTGATGTGCAGGATGAGCCGGAAGCCGAGGCGCAGTCCGATGATCAGGATACAGACGACGTTGAGCCTGCCGAAGATGAGGCCGATCACGAAGACACCGAAAGCGAGGCCGGCAACCAGCCCGAATCCGACACGGGCGAGGAAACCGTCTTGCTCGACAGCTTGCCGGCCGAGGATTCGCTGACCCGCGAGCTTCCTGGCCTGGGTTCCGCACCAGCCGTGGATGAGACCATCGCCATGGGCGATATTCCCCTGCCGTCCGTCCCCTCGGCACACGAAGCCGAGGTCCGCCATCGCAAGATGTCGCCCAAGCGCCGCAATCTGATGGTTGCCGGTGTCGTGGCCGTCGCGCTTGTCGCCGGCGGTGCAGGCTATGCTGCCTGGAACGGATATCAGCAAGAGCAGGCTGCCGCTGTCGCCGCCAATGCCCACGCGATGATGTCAGTGCAGATTGGCGTGCATGCCGCGGGCCTCGACTGTTCCACCGGCTCCAAGATTCCCGTACAGGTAAGCGGTCAGGACGCTGATGGCTCCTCCGTGAGCGAAACGCTCTATGTTGACGAGCACGGCCGCGGCATCAAACTGCTGCCCGGCGATTACACGCTCTCCATCGCCGCCTCCCCCATCGCGGCCGACGGCACCATCTATACCGTCCCGACCACCAAGACGCAGGTCACCGTTAAGAGCGATGGACAGGATTTAAGTGCCCAGGCTACCTTTAAGCTCAAGGTGCCTTCAGCCGACACGGTAACCGACGACCAGATCGATGCCGCCGCCAAGTATGCCGAGGAGGGAGGCGCGAGCTCCGCCGCCACCGCCAAGGTGCTCCAGCAGGCGGCAACCGCGCGGCGCGACGCCGCCGTCAATGCCGTGAGCGCGCAAAAGGCACAGGCGGCCCATGATGCCGACGCCCGTCACAAGGCAACCGACCTCTACCAGCTCGATATCCCCGTCGAGTGGTACGGCAAGGTCGAGACTTGGCAGAATGGCAGCACGCTATGCATCTATCTTGCCGGCGACAGCGATACGCCGATCGTGACGCTCGTCGCGGTGCGCGAGGGCGAGAGCTTTACGCCCGATGAGGGCGATACGGTTTTGGGTGCGGCCAATCTAGGCAACGGTTATACCGTCTACGCCAGCGGCCCCGTCTATCCGTACGTGGTGCCCCAGACCATCAACGGACGGACGCAGAATCCCGTGTCAACCTACCCCATGGACACGGCCATTGAGCTTGTCGAGCTTACGACCGGCAACCGCTACACCTATAGCCAGATCAAGAACGTACTGGTCGGCAAAGACGGCAAAGCCGATGGTGCCACTAAGCTCGAAACCGACTACCTCGCGCAGATCCTGCTGCCGAGCATCAAAGCCCAGGACTAGCGCCAGGGGTCGGCTTCGAACATCGGCTCGCGCTCGGGGCGGCGATCGCTGTAGGGATCGTAGCCGTCATCGTCCTCGTTCTCGGCACGGATGTAGGGGTCGCGCGGCTTGGGTGCCGGTTTGGACGTGGGCTTGGGCGCCGGCGCGCTTGTCTTGATCTCGTCTTTCATCTGCATAGCTCCTTGCATCGCATCTGTTCAATTACATCGATTGTCGCACGAAAAAGGGCGGCGGACCCAATTGGATCCGCCGCCCTTGGCGTTTTGCGATGAGGTGCGGTTAAAGCCGGCCCCATAATTTACTCGGCATCGGGGACCTCGTAGGTGGCCGCCGGCGTGTTATCGCACACGACGGTAAAGCCGCCGTCCTTGTCGACATCGACCGTCACCTGATCACCCTCGCGCACCGTGCCGTCGATGATGGCAGCGGCGATGGCGTCCACGACCTCGCGCTGGACCAGGCGCTTGAGCGGACGGGCGCCAAAGACCGGGTCCAGGCCGCCCACAGCAAGCATCTGCTTGGCCGCCGGGGTAATGGCAAGCGTCATGCGCTCCTTAGCCAGACGCGCGCGGACATCGGCGAGCTGAATATCGACGATCTTTTCGATCTGCGCCATGCCAAGCGGATGGAACACCACGATATCGTCGATACGGTTGAGGAACTCGGGGCGGAAGGTCTGAGCCATGGCCGCGTCGACCTGATGACGCATCTCCTCCTCGTCCTTGCCCGAAAGCTCGGCGATAGCCTTAGAGCCCACGTTGCTCGTCATGATGATGATCGTGTTCTTGAAGGACACCTGGCGACCCTGGCCGTCGGTCAGACGGCCGTCATCGAGCACCTGCAACAGCACGTTGAATACATCCGGGTGAGCCTTCTCCATCTCGTCGAGCAAGATCACGGAATACGGACGACGGCGCACGGCCTCGGTAAGCTGGCCGCCCTCGTCGTATCCCACGTATCCCGGAGGCGCACCGATCAGACGCTGGACGCTGAACTTCTCCATGTACTCGGACATGTCGATACGCACGAGCGCACGCTCGTCATCGAACAGGCACTCGGCCAGCGCCTTGGCGAGCTCGGTCTTGCCTACGCCGGTGGGGCCCAGGAAGAAGAAGCTGCCGATGGGCTTGTCCGGGTCGGAGAGACCCGCACGGCTGCGGCGCACGGCCGCGGCCACAGCGGAGACCGCCTCATCCTGACCGATGACGCGCTTATGCAGCTCGCCCTCCAAGCCCTTCAGCTTGTCGAGCTCGCCCTGCATCATCTTGGACACGGGCACGCCGGTCCAGGCGCTCACGACCTCAGCGATCTCATCGGAGGTCACCTGTTCGTTGAGGCCCTCGCCGTCCTGCTGCTTTTGCGCCTCGAGCGCAGCCTCGGAATCCTGAATCTGCTGTTGCAGGCCCGGAATCACGGAGTAGCGCAGCTCGGACGCACGGCCCAGATCACCGTTGCGCGTCGCGCGCTCCTCTTCGCTCCTGGCCTCGTCGAGCTGTCCCTTGAGCTCTTGCACGTGGTCGATGGCGTTCTTCTGGTTGAGCCAGCCAGCCTTTTGCACGTTGAGTTTTTCCTGGACCTCGGCGATCTCCTGACGCAGGGCCTCCAGACGCTCCTTGGAGGCGTCATCGGTCTCCTTCATGAGTGCCTGCTCCTCGATCTGCAGCTGGGTGAGCTGACGCGTGGTGGCGTCAATCTCGACCGGCATGCTGTCGAGCTCCATGCGCAGGCGGCTTGCCGCCTCATCGACCAGGTCGATGGCCTTGTCGGGCAGGAAGCGGTCGGCGATATAGCGATCGGAGAGGTCGGCAGCTGCCACGAGCGCGCTATCGGTGATATGCACGCCGTGGAAGATCTCGTACTTCTCCTTGAGGCCACGCAGGATCGAGATGGTGTCCTCGACGGTAGGCTCGCTCACCATAACGGTCTGGAAACGACGGGCGAGCGCCGCATCCTTCTCGATGTACTTGCGGTACTCGTCGAGCGTGGTCGCGCCGATCGCGTGCAGGTCGCCACGGGCAAGCGCCGGCTTCAGGATGTTGCCGGCGTCCATGGAGCCCTCGGTGGCACCCGCGCCCACGATGGTATGGAGCTCATCGATGAACAGGATGACCTTGCCCTCGGACTTCTGTACCTCCTTGAGCACGGCCTTCAAGCGGTCCTCGAACTCACCGCGGTACTTGGCGCCGGCGACCAGCGCGCTCATGTCGAGCTCGATGAGGTCGCGATCGCGCAGCGTGCTCGGCACGTCGCCGGCCACGATACGCTGGGCGATGCCCTCGACGATGGCCGTCTTGCCGACGCCCGGCTCGCCAATGAGCACGGGGTTGTTCTTGGTGCGGCGGGACAGGACCTGGATGGTACGGCGAATCTCATCGGTACGGCCGATGACCGGGTCGAGCTTGCCGGCGCGGGCCAGATCGCAGATGTTGCGACCGTACTGCTCCAGCGCCTCAAACTGGGTCTTGTCCTCGGCAGACGTCACGCGGTCATCGCCACGCAGCTCCTCGTAGACCTGCTCGATGCGCTCCTTGGTTACGCCGGCGTCGCGCAGCACGCGGCCCGCCTCGCCCTTGTCCTCGGCAAGTGCCATCAGCAGATGCTCGGTCACCACAAAGCTGTCGCCCATCTTGGTGGCCTTCTTCTCGGCCTTTTCGATGACGCGGACGAGCTCGTTGGACAGGCCCATCTGCTGACCCTCGCCCGAAACCTTGGGCGCGTGGTCGATGGCATCTTGCGTGGAGCGTGCGAGCTGGGCCGGGTCGGCGCCGATGCGCTCGATGATCACGGAGATATTGCGCTCGCCGGCACCGAGCAGGGCGGACAGCAGGTGAATCGGCTCCACCGCGCCGGCCTGCGCGTCAGCAGCCGTGCTCATGGCGGTCTGCAACGCCTCGCGCGACGTCATTGCTAGCTTATCGATTCTCATGGAATCACCTCTCTTGGGGCGGCCGCCCTACGGGGCGGCTTCACGTTGTTCGAGAAGTATTGTTGCCAGCTTTGTGCGATCTTATACATAAATCTAAGTCTCTATATATAAGATTTTCTGAGTGTTCCCACGACATGCAAACCACCACAAAGGGGACAGACACCTTTGTGGTGGTCGCGGTCTCTACTCCTTCGCCGGACCCGTACTTCCCGATTCGACGGTCCAGGGCATCTCATCCTCGAACAGCCATGTACGGGCAGACCCACTATCGCGTGCAGCCTGCGGGTCAGGCAAGCAGGTCTGTTTATAGGCATCTTGGATACACTGGCCCATAAAATCGTTGAGCTCGGTCTGGTCGCCCTCCATGACATAGGCGACATCGCCGTCCATGATGTAGATGCCCGGACCCTCATTGTCCTCGTAGCCCGGATCGTACGAGACATCACATAACTTTGCGCCGTTTGCAGTGTCCAGCTCGATGGAAGAGTGGCATCCGCCAACCATGTCGTTCGCTTTTGCCCGATAGGACGCATATCCATACCAGCGCTTAAAGATTTTGCCCTTGAGCAGCTCGGACGCCCTGTCGATCAGACCAGAATCCGTGGTATAGCGCATAGCCCCAAGCTGAATGCGTGGATAATTACTAATGCCCAGCGCAGCCGGTTGCTCATCAAAATCAACGGTAATGGTCTCAGGCTTGTCGTCGCCGGTCAGAAGTTCGACAGATTGAGTCACAGGCTTGACCACCGGCTCCGTCACCGCAGCAGGTAGAAATGCCATACCGACAGCGCCCGCGCCAACCACAGCGATCGCAAGCGCCAAGACAATCAATCCAATACGGGCAGGACTTCTCACAGCAAAGCACCTCACAATGCAAACCCGCGCCATTTGTCCTAATGATACCGCCGGCTAACACTATCACCAAAAGAAGCCGCGCGCTCCCCACCACCACAAAGGGGACAGGCACCTTTGTGGTGGTTTTCGACGCTAACGGTCGACCATCTCACGCCATGAGATTAAACTTGAATTGTTCTCTGAACATATCCATTTCTGCCTATCCTCAACAGATCTTTGTCTCGAGGAGCGCATATGAAGCCGTCTCATTCCACCGGTCGCAACGTCATCGCCATTCTCGCCATACCCATCG
>DBFZQW010000020.1:0-5839 GCA_048521445.1 Collinsella sp.
CCCAGCTGGCCATCGAGGTCATGCTGTTCGATATCAGGAAGGCACTGAAATGCCGTTAGTCGTACCCGTTAAGTTTACCTACGCCTCGCGCGACCTGTGGTTCGACCCGCAGGATCTGGATATCCTCGAGGCCGATTATGCTATCTGCTCCACCGAGCGCGGAACCGAGATCGGCCTGGTCACGGCGGACCCCTTCGAGGTGCCGCAGGGCGAGATCGGCCAGCCGCTCAAGCCCGTGCTGCGCGTGGCGAGCGACATCGACCTGCAGCTTGCCGATGATCTGGCCATCCAAGGCGACGAGGCCATGGTCGATTTCCGTCGCCTGGTCAAGGAGCTCGACCTCGAGATGAAGCCGGTCGGCGTCGAGTACCTGTTTGGCGGCGAGAAGGCCGTGTTCTATTTTGCGGCCGAGGAGCGCGTCGATTTTCGTCAGCTCGTCAAAGACCTGTCCTCGACGCTGCACATTCGCGTCGACATGCGCCAGATCGGCGTGCGCGACGAGACCCGCTTGGTGGGCGGCTATGCCCAGTGCGGACAGGAGCTCTGCTGCACGCGCTTTGGCGGACAGTTTGAGCCCGTCTCGATTCGCATGGCAAAAGAGCAGGACCTACCGCTCAACTCGTCCAAGATCAGCGGCGTATGCGGCCGCCTGATGTGCTGCCTGCGCTATGAGTTCGAGGCGTACAAGGACTTTAAGAGCCGTGCGCCCAAAAAGAAGACGCTCATCGATACGCCGCTTGGCAAGGCGCGTATCCAGGAATATGACACGCCGCGCGAGCAGCTGGTGCTGCGCCTGGAGAACGGTAAAGTCTTTAAGGTCAACCTGGCCGATATGACGTGCTCGGAGGGCTGCAAAAAGAAGGCCGCCGAGCAGGGCTGCAACTGCCGCCCCGACTGCGTGACGCGCGACGTGCTCGAGCGCATCGAATCGCCCGAGATGCGCCTGGCGCTCATGGAGCTCGATCGCGAGAACGGCGTCGACGTGGGCGATGGCCTGTCGAGTGCCGACCGTCTGGCCGGTACGTCGATGCCCAAGCGCCGTCGCCGCGATGCCGAATCCGATGCTCGCTCCGGTCAGGGTCAGGGCGAGGGTCGTGGCCGCGGAAAGGGCCGTGGCAAGGCCGAGGCGCTCGAGGCCGAGGGGGCGGCTGATGGCCGTCGCCGCCGCAAGCGTGCGGGCTCTGCCGATGCCGGCGAGGCTGCAGCCGCGGGCAAGAACGCCTCTCGCGAGCGCGAGGTTCAGCAGCCCCAGCAGCAGAATCGCGGCGGTGGCATGAACCCCACACGTCGTCGTCGCCGTCATCTGTCGAGCGAGGAGCGCGAGGACGCCTTCCGCGCCGCAGCTGCTCGCGAGGCTGGTGCCGCTTCCAAGGGCGCCTCGGCCTCCGACGCGCCTGCCGACAAGGGCGGCAAGTCACGTGGCGAGGAGGAGCGCGCGCCGCGTCCGCGCCGTCGCCATTCCTCGGGCGCGCAACAGAAGCCCTCAGTGCCCTCCGTGGCCGATCAGGTCTCGGATGGCGAGGTCAAGGTCACGCGCCGTCGTCCCGGAGATGGCGGGGGAGCGGCTGCCAAGGCTTCGCGTGGCGCCGCTCGCGACGAGCGCGAGCCGCGCGAGGATCGCGGTGGCGAGGGCTCGGCCGACCAGGGTCAAAAGCGCCGTCGCCGTCGCCGTTCCCGCAAGCCGCGCCAGGATGGTGGCGAGGGCTCGACCCCGTCTTCGTCCACACCACAACCGCCCGCCGGCGAATAACGCCCGCGAGCGGATTTAGCCCGCCTTGCCCCGAGCACATCGGGGTATCATAGCGCCGAATCAACAACCCTCCCTGCGACCGAACGTAGGGAGGGTTGTGTCTTGAAGAGCCATCTGAACATATTGAGCTGTCTGCAGGGTGCCGGTGCCCTACCGTTTGCGGACGAATTACTACCGTTTGCCGAGCGGGTGGCACGCGAGGCGCTCGAGACATTGTCGCCAACACGATGCGCCGGCTGCGAGCGCGCCGGTGCGCTTATTTGCCAAGACTGCCTGGCCGCGCTCACGCTCATCGACCCACGTCATAGCTGTACCCGATGCGGCGCCCCGTTTGGGGATTTGCTGTGCACTGAGTGTTCGGTCGAGGGCACGTCCTCGGCAATGGCGGAGGCGCTCGACCGCTGCCTGGCGTGCGCCGTCTATGCGCATCCGCTGCCGCGCATCATTAAAGCGTACAAGGATGCGGGCGAGCGACGTCTGGCTCCGTATCTGGCGGAGCTGCTCTACGACACTGCCCTGCATGCCCAGGTCGTAGCGCCCGAACGCTTAGGAGGTGTGCTGTCCGGTGCGGATGCGGTGGTGTTTGTGCCTGCGACGGCGGCAGCGTTTCGGCGGCGTGGTTTTGATCATATGGAGGCTATCGCGCGCCCATTTTGCGAGCTGTCGGGTGTTCCCCTGCTCGATGCTCTCGTCAAGTACGGGCATGGCGACCAGCGCGAACTCGGTCGTGAGGAGCGCCGCGAGCGTGCCCAAGGCATGTACGAGACGGTTGAGGACGTGCGCGGCCGCCGCCTGCTGCTTATCGATGACGTTATTACCACGGGCGCGACGATGGCCGCGGCTTCGGCGGAACTCAAGCGCGCCGGCGCCGCAGCAGTCGATGGCCTCGCTATCGCACGCGTTTGGTAGGGGTGGTTTTGTGGCAGTGAAGATTGAGCGGCGCAACGAGCCGACAGACGAACAGCTAGCGGCTTCCGTAATCCTAACAGGCGCCTCGGCGCTACGCATGATGCGCGCCGAGCGCCGGCAGATGGGCTACATAAGCTGGAAAGACCTCGATCCCGATGAAGAGCGCCGTGTGCTGCGCACGTCGTCGCCCTCGATCGAGGACATCTATCTTCCCGACTTGGTGCGGATTGGGGCCGCAAGCGGCGAGGTGCAAGAAGATCTTTGCTTGCTGGTGGGATCTGCGGCGCAGCGCCGCCGCATGCCTGGCGTGGGCTGGTCCGTATGCTCCGGGTTGCCTGCCGGCTCGATTCTAGAGGTGGAACCGGGGGTGTACAGTCTATCTCCCGAGGCCCTTTGTGTTGCCGTTGCGCGCGAGGTCGGCTGCATCCAGGCATTTGCCCTGGCTCAGGAGCTGTGCTCTAAGATTTCGCTGAGTGACCGCGGGAAGTATCTGCCTCCCTACACCTCGCCTGTTACGAATAAACTTGCAAAGGACAAGGACCAGCCAGCAGATGTGGGCTACTTTGAAGTCGAGCCGGTGCTGACGCCCAATCGTCTGGCAGATTACCTCGCGGTATGCAAGGGGAACGCAGCCAAGCAGCTGCAGCGTCTGTGTCCCTATCTTTCGGAAAACCTGCGCTCACCCATGGAGTGCATCATGCTCGCCCTGTTTTCGCTTCCGTTTTCCTATGGCGGGTTTGCCTGCGGACCTTTTAAGACCGACTATAAGATTGAGTTCGATGACCGTGCGCAGGCAATCTCGGGGATGCCGCATGCAGTTTGCGATGCGTATCAGGAAGCAGCCTGGTTTGACCTGGAATACAACGGTGAGCTGGGCCATTCCTCTCGGAGGGGACGTATCCATGATGAAAAGCGCAACACGGGCTTGATTACTATGGGAATCGAGGTCGCGACGGTCAACAACGAAATGCTCTGTGACATGGAAGCGATGGAAGCACTCGCATGGCGCATGCACCAGCGTATGCGAAAGCGGTACCGGAATCGTGTCGATGCCCGCAGGAAGAAGCAAGAGGCGTTGCTTAACACGCTGCGGGCGTGTTTTGGGCTTAAGCCGGTCTAATTCGCGTCGAAAATAGAGGGTTAATCATATGCCCGGGCCATAATATGGCAAATATGAGTACTGTCACTAAATCAGTAACAGCAAAATCAAGGAATTTAGGACTCGGAGGCGGCGTAAAGTAAGAAGATAATAAACAAATGTAGAATAACTAAGCATCAGGTTGGCGACACTGAGCGCAAAATCTGTCCGAGAGGCCAAAATTGCCTGTTACTAAATTGGTGGCAGTACTCATATTTGCCATATTTTGGCCGGGGCACCCTAAGAAGGACGCCCCGGAGCTCCCCGTAGGGGAGCTCCGGGCTTCATAGGGGCACGAATAGCCCACTCCGACCTGCAAAATCTGTGCGCACGATGCGAATGACGCCCTTAACCTTAAACTTTAGCTTGAACTTAGCTATAATGCGCTTCGTTCCTACCAGGCTGTGGTTGCGGACGGACGAAATGCCCGTTCTAGTCCAAGACAGACGCGGTCAAAGGGATCCACGTAAGCGACCGCGTGCGCGCGGCGCGATCATGGCGCGTCCTAGATGTAAGCCGCACCGTCCGTTCTACTTTCTTTGGGGCAATACCGCCTCGCGGGCGAGCGGGTCAGTCGTGAAGGTGGCTGCGGCCTCCCGAGCAAACACCCCGGTGCGCAAGTGTGGGGTCAAATACCAGGTCAGCTGGTGGGAACAACCCGATATTCCGCGCAACGCACGGATCGTATACGACACAGAAGGCAGGGTAGTGGACATGGTGAGGGGCAGCTTGATGCACGCGGCTCGGTTAGGTGCTGGGACCGCAGCGGTCATCGCCGTTTTGGGCCTGAGCGGATGCGCGTTCAACCCGCTGTCTACGTTCACGACTCCCACGATCGACCAGATCGAGTACGAGACCGTCACGCCGGCGGTGTCGGACGATGCCCTGGTCACTCCCGGAACCCTGACGGTCGCCCTCGATACTTCCGATGCGCCGCAGGCAATGCAGGACGCCGACGGCGAGCTCACGGGGTATGCGGTTGACGCCGCCCGCGCCCTCGCAAGCCGCATGGGCCTTAAGGTCGCCTTTGTCGATGCGTCCTCGGTAGGTTCCGCGCTCGGCGACAAAAAGGCCGATATCTTTATCGGCGAGATCAACTCCACGGACGGGGACGTTAGCTCGCTCGGCACCTGCCTGTACGATGCCACTTCCGTGTTCGGTAAAACTAGCGATGGTGGGTCGCTAAGCGTTTCCACCGATACCCTTAACACGTCCACCCTGGGCGTTCAGACGTCCTCGGCCTCACAGGAGGCGCTTGCTAAGCAGAGCATCACCGCCAACCAAAAGACCTACTCCAACATCAACGAGTGCTTTGAGGCGCTCGAGTCCGGCGAGGTCGACTATGTGATCTGCGACTCCACGGCCGGCGGCTACCTTGCACGCTTGATGAGCGAGGTCTCCTATGTCGGTGCGCTCGAGGCGCCCTCGACGCTTGGTGTTGTGGGCCTCTCGTCCAATGACGAACTGTGCCGTGCCGTGAGCGATGCCCTCGACGGCATTACGGCCGACGGCACGCTCGAGGCGGTCCACTCTGTCTGGTATGGCAGGATGCCCTACGACCTCACCACTAAGACGGTTTCGGGCGCTAACGTGCAGCCGGGCGACTCTGAGTCCGGTGAGACCACGTCCTCCGGCAGCGAGTCCTCCGATTCCAACAATGAGACCGCATCCTCCGAGGACAAATCGTCCAGCCAGGAAGGTGCCATCACCGACGACGACATTAACAAACTCAATAGCTAGTTATTGCTAGGGGTGGTGTCTCCTATACGTTGGAAAGGGCACCTCTTCACGGTTTCAACACGCACTGCCGGGCTTCCCCAATAGGGGAGCCCGGCTTTTTCATCCCTATAAAACCAGCAGGTCAAAGCCAATTTTTGGGACCAAATACAATTCTGTCGGCTCCCTCCTATAGCGCACTTTGCCACAGAAAAGTGCGAGACTTCGGTATGCGGTATCAAGCAATCGTTATTCGGGTCTTTAGGAATCCGCGTGATTAAATGCACGGCAATGGGTACATAGCCAGTACAGTAAGTCCCCGAGGC
>DBFZQW010000021.1:0-4684 GCA_048521445.1 Collinsella sp.
GATCGCGGGCAGTTTGGCCAAATGTCGTCAGTTCTGGGGCTTGCGCTCCGGATACTTGGCGGTATAGCCCTCGATGTGGAGTGTCGAGGCGATGATTTCCTTGACCGTCTCGTCGGGCACATCGGGGTGCGTGCGGATATACATCAAAAGGCCCATGATGAGGGTGTAGAACGTTTCGTAGACATGGTCGATGCGCAGCTCGTGGTGGGCGACAAAATCCACCACGGTGGTGTCGCAGATATACTGCGCCACACGCTGGACCACGTTGTGCAAAAAGCCGCCGTAGAGCGCGCCGCTGTTGGAGGTCAGAGTGTGCGGCAGTTCGTGGCCGCTGGCGACCAGGCGCTTAAAGAGCGGGGCGACGGTGTCGAGCGCGCCCTCGATATCACCGACGGTGCGGTTGGCATTCCACTGCTCGAGCTCGGAGATAAAACCGTCGATTGCCTCGTCCATGACGGCGGTGACGGCGGCGTCCATGTCGGCGAAGTAGTGGTAGAACAATGAACGCGTGCAGCCGGCTCGCTTGGTCACGGCCGATACCGATAGGTGGGACACGCCCAGCTCGGAGCTTACGGTGCGCACGGCATCGAGGATCTCGCGACGGCGTTCGTCGCCCGTCAGGCGCTTTGCCGCGCTATCGGATGCGGGGACGGCATCGACCACAGAGGTACCTGCTGTGTTGTTGCCCATGTTTTGCCGCCTTTCATCCTCTTTTGCCTGACCGTTCGCCTAACAGTCTTGAATATTGTTGACGGTTCGTCAATACTATTTTTGACACAATGTCAACAATGGCGGGTGAACGGCATGGGGGCATGCCCGGCCTGCAAAAAAAGAGGGGCGCTGCGGCCTCGTCGGGCTGCGGCAAGAGAAGGGACAACCATGATTCTCAACGGACCGGGGATTAGTTACACCGAGCCCGACATCGGTTCGGAGTTCGTGCCGCCGCTGCCGGAGCATCCGCGCGAGGCCATCGTCAAGCTGTGCGAGCACTGCACCAACCGTCTGCTGCATCGCGATGAGCTGCTGGGCTACGAGTACTGGTCGTTTGCCGAGGCCGCAACCGACGAGCAGGCCGAAGTGCTCTGCAAGATGAAGATGCGCCGTCCCTACACGCTGCCCGAGATGGTCAAGCTCACCGGCATGCCCGAGGCCCAGATCGAGAAGATGCTCGACGACATGAGCTACACGGGTCTGCTCGAGTACAACTGGGAAAACCCCGAGCGCGCCAAGCAGTGGGTGCTGCCCATGCTGGTGCCGGGTTCCGCCGAGTTCCTCAACATGCGCGTGAGCCAGCTCGAGGAGCACCCGGTCTATGCCAAGTTCTTTGAGCAGGCGTCCAAGGGACCGCTGTCCAAGGCCACTCCGATGGTGCCGCCCGGTGGTGCCGGCATCGGCATGCATGTCATTCCGGTCGAGAAGGCTATCGATGCCGCGAGCACGTCGGTGCCGATCGAGCATATCGAGCATTGGCTCGACAAATATGATGGCAAATATGCCGCTAGCACCTGCAGTTGCCGCGCGAGCCGTCGCGTGATGGGTGAGGGCTGCGCCGACGACCCGGCCGATTGGTGCATCGCCGTGGGCGATATGGCCGACTACGTGGTCGAGACCGATCGCGGCCATTACGTGACGCGCGACGAGGTTTACGACATCTTGCGCCAGGCCGAGGACAACGGCTTTGTGCACCAGATCACCAATATCGACGGCGAGAACAAGATCTTCGCCATCTGCAACTGCAACGTCAACGTGTGCTACGCCCTGCGCACCTCGCAGCTGTTCAACACGCCCAACCTGTCGCGCTCAGCCTATGTCGCCAAGGTCGAGAAGGACAAGTGCGTGGCCTGCGGTCGCTGCGTTGAGGTGTGTCCGGCCGGCGCCGCCAAGCTGGGCCAGAAGCTCTGCAGCAAAAAGGCGGGCGGACGGGTGCCCGAATATCCGCGCCAGGAGCTGCCCGATGCCACCAAGTGGGACCACACCAAGTGGTCGCCCAACTACCGCAACGACAACCGCATCGAGACGCATGAGTCCGGCACCGCTCCCTGCAAGACGGCCTGCCCCGCGCATGTTGCCGTTCAGGGCTATTTGAAGCTCGCGGCTCAGGGTCGCTATGACGAGGCCCTAGCACTCATTAAGCGCGAGAACCCGCTGCCTGCTATCTGCGGCCGTGTGTGCAACCGCCGCTGTGAGGATGCCTGCACCCGCGGCCGTGTGGACGCCGCCGTGGCCATCGACGAGGTCAAGAAATTCATCGCCCAGCGCGATCTGGATGCCGCGACTCGCTATGTCCCACCTGTGGTGACTCCGACGCGTGCCGGCGGCTTCGACCAGAAGATCGCCATCATCGGTGCCGGTCCGGCCGGTCTGTCCTGCGCCTTCTATCTGGCCGAGAAGGGCTACAAGCCCGTCGTGTTCGAGAAGAACGAGCGCCCGGGCGGCATGCTCACCTACGGCATTCCCAGCTTTAAGCTGCAGAAGGACGTCATTGAGGCCGAGGTCGAGGTCATTCGCCTGATGGGTGCCGAGTTCCGCTATGGCGTGGAAGTCGGTCGAGACGTGACGCTCGACGAGCTGCGCGCGCAGGGCTTCAAGGCCTTCTACGTTGCCATTGGCTGCCAGGGCGGCCGCCTTGCCGGCATTCCGGGCGAGGGTGCCGAGGACGTGACCGTGGCCGTCGACTTCCTTCGCGAGGTCAACAGCGGCAAGATTGATGCGCTGCCCGGCCGCACTATCGTGGTGGGCGGCGGCAACGTGGCTATCGACGTCGCGCGCAACGCCTGCCGTCTGGGTTCCGAGCACGTTGAGATGTTCTGCCTGGAGAGCGAGGCCCAGATGCCTGCCAGCGAGGAGGAGCGTCGCGAGGCCGTTGAGGACGGCGCCCACATCAGCTGCGGCTGGGGCCCCAAGGAGGTTCACCTGGACGAGGCCGGTCGTGTGTGCGGTATCACCTTCAAGCGCTGCACGCGTGTCTTTGACGACGAGGGCCGTTTTGCGCCCGAGTACGACGAGAGCGATCTGCGCCGTGTCGATGCCGACCGTGTCGTCATGTCGATTGGCCAGTCCATTGTGTGGGGCGACCTGCTAGCTGGCTCCAAGGTGGAGCTCGGCCGCGGCCAGGGCGCCCTTGCCGATCCCCAGACTTACCAGACCGCCGAACCCGACATCTTTGTGGGTGGTGACGTCTACACTGGCCCCAGCTTTGCCATCGACGCTATCGCCGCCGGTCACGAGGCTGCGGTGTCCATCCATCGCTTTGTGCAGCCGGGCTCCACGCTCACCATCGGCCGCAATCAGCGCCGCTACACTGCGCTCGACCGCGACGACGTTGTGCTCGAGAGCTACGATAACGCGAGCCGCGAGGTTGCCCACGTGGACCGCGAGCGCGAGAAGGCCGCGCCGTTTAGCGAGTACGTCGAGACCTTTACCGAGGAACAGGTGCGCGCCGAGACTGCCCGCTGCCTGGGCTGCGGCGCCTCGATCGTCGACCCCAACAAGTGCATCGGCTGCGGCCTGTGCACCACCAAGTGCGCGTTCGACGCCATCCATCTGGATCGCGACCGTCCCGAGTGCTCCACGATGGTCAAATACGAGCAAAAGCTCCCAAGCCTCGGCAAGTACGCTCTAAAGCGCGCCATCAAGATTAAGTTCGGTCGCAAGTAAGTAGTCATAACGGGAACGGCGGAGGAAAAAGTGCACGAGCTCGGAATCGTCTATCACATCATTCGCGATGTCGAGAATGTGGCGCGCGCTCATGGCGTGCGTCGCGTTTCGAGCGTGACGTTGCTACTGGGCGAGGTCTCGGGCGTCGTTCCCGACTTGCTGCTCGACGCTTGGCGCTGGGCAGCAGATAAAAAGCCTATCACCGAGGGCGCGGAGCTTATCGTGGAGCCCGTCGAGGCCGTGACACATTGCGAGGCGTGCGGCTGCGACTACGCGACGGTCGAGCACGGCAAGACCTGTCCCCAGTGCGGTAGCGGCGAGACCTATTTGCTGCAGGGTCAAGAGGTAATGATCAAACAGATCGAGACCCCCGACGAGGACCCGGCAGACGCTGCTCCTGACGGCCTCTCCGACGCCCCCGATGCCGTCGACGCCGCCAACCCTCTCCACATCGCCTAACATCCAATGACTACATGGGCTAGAGTTCTAAACATATTTGCTTCGGTTAGTCAAGTCATGTCTGTTTAAACAAAATGGTGGCACGCAGACGCATTGAGATCCACCTAAAAGAGGTCTTAACGAACAGTGCACCTTTTTATGTCTTTGAAAGTAATCAGCAAATCACGTTTTAGCAGGCAATAAGCTGTAAACCGGCAACGTAATCAATTTGTAACAAACTTAGACGTTTAAACAAATAATCCAACTTTTTGCGAATTTAGCTATAATTCCACAATCCAAACAGGTATACTCCTTTCATGTCGTGTAGGAAATACGTAGACAAAAAGGAGGTTATGTGATGGTAAGTATTGTTCTTGCTAGCCACGGGGACTTGGCAGCTGGAATCAAGCAGACGGGCTCGATGGTCTTTGGCGATCAGCCGTCTGTTGCCGTGGTCTCGCTCGAGCCGAGCATGGGCCCCGACGACTTCCGTGCCAAGGTCGAGGAAGCAGTCGCTTCCTTCGAGGACCAGGAGCAGGTGCTCTTCCTCGTTGATCTGTGGGGCGGCACGCCGTTCAACCAGATCAGC
>DBFZQW010000022.1:0-3668 GCA_048521445.1 Collinsella sp.
ACCCCTTTCGAACTACGGGGCCCCGATTGCTAGGACCTACAGAAGGGTGCGACAAGCACACAACGTTTAGGAACACTCGGGAGCCGACAGATACTAATGTGACGCTTATGCAATCACGTTCGTATAGGTTACGGGGAAATGAGTTCGATTTCAAGCGTGAACTGCGATTTTTTACTCGTGTGGAGACTTTTTCGTAATCTTATGAACACACGTCTCCGCAACTTGACGATAACCAGCCAGGCATTCGGCTTTGGGGTAAAGTATCCGGAGCCAACGACTCTAGATCAAATTTACGAGAAAGGTGCCCGCGTGCTCAAAGCAGTCGTTTTCGATATGGACGAGACGCTTCTTAGCATCAACCTCAACGCGTTCATCCTTCGCTATTTTAAGGATGTCTCATCGATGCTCGCGGATATCGGGCACCGCAGCCGCGGTGGCACGATGGCGCGCCTCGGCACCATCCTGGTCGACCTCAACGCCAATCGCCGCAGCGGCACGGACAACCGCACCAATCTTGAGTTTTACCAAGAAGAGGTTGAGCGCCGATGCGGGATCTGCCTCTCCGATCCCCTCATCTACGAGGCGTTTACCTACTATGACCGCGAAGTTCTTCCTTACAAGAACGACGATGTCATTAACGCCCACGCCATGCCGGGCGCGCACGCCGCGCTCCAGGCCGTACAGGACGCTGGGCTGCGTTGCGCGCTCTTTACCAACCCCAGCTTTCCCCAGGGGGCCATCGAGTGCCGCATGGGCTGGGGCGACCTGGCCGATGCTCCCTTTGAGCTCGTCACGCACATGGGAAACACCACCCGCTGCAAGCCCGATGCCACCTACTATCTAGAGCAGCTTCAGGTGATGGGGCTCGAGCCGCACGAGGTCCTTATGGTGGGCAACGATCCCAAGCGCGACTTCCCGTCCCCCGATTGCGGCATCCAAACCGCCTTTGTGGGCCAAGGCAAGCCCAGCCGAGCCACCTGGCGCGGAACCATGGAAGACTTCGCCCGCGACTTTAACGCGGTAGTAGAAGCCTTCTATGAACACCAAGTAGCCGACGAACTGTCGTAGGCGCCAGAACATCTAGCGCAGTTGCGGTGAGATAGTTCCTGTTTGCCCCTCACCCGGGTAATTTTAGGAACTATCTCACCGCAACTTAATATCTAGCACACCTGGGTTTTACCAATCATGATGTTGAGGATCTCGACGTCGGTGTCCTTCATGCCCACGCGGCCCACGTAGCCCATGCTGGCGATTGTCTGCTCAACGGTATCCTGGATCAGGCCCTCGCCGGCGCGGAAGCCGCGACCTTGCATAGCCATATCGTGGCCCAGAATCGCCGCATCGACGGCAGCCGAGATCTTGGCGGCACAGCTCGCCTTGGCGCCGTCGCACACGATGCCGCCCACGTTACCGAGCGTATTCGAGACCGTCGCGCCAATCTGCTCGCGCGTGCCACCGCACAGCCAGGTAATCGCAGCGCCGGCGCCGCACGCGGCGCAAATAGCACCGCAAAACGCCGAGAGCGCACCAATAAAGCTCTTGATATGCACGGCGATAAGATCGGACAGCATCACGGCGCGCACCAGGCGCTCGTGGTCGCAACGCAGGTACTCGGCATACTCCATGACGGGCAATGCGCAGGTAACGCCCTGATTGCCCGAGCCGCACACAATGGCGACCGGCAGCGCGCAGCCGTTCATGCGGGCGTCGGACCCGGCGGCCGCACGGGCACGGGCACGGCAGGCGACGTCATCGGCACGAGCACCCAGCAGCGTACGACCCACCTCGGCGCCCCAAGCGTGCGCAAGGCCCTCGGCACTGATTGCACCATTCAGCTCAATCTGACGCTCAACGGCAGCGCGGGCGTCCTCAATGTCACCGTCCTCGATAAAGTCGATGATGGACTCAATCGACATGGGCGTGTCGGCCTTATCCGCCGCACGCTCGGCCACCACGCGCTCGGCGCAGGCGGCACACTCCCCCGCCGACTTGCCGCATACCGGAATACCGTCGAGCGTATGGCACGTGACATTAGTGTGGTGGTCGGTAATCTCGACGACCGCGGTATGGCCCCCAGCCGTGGCAGTCACCTTGATGTAGAGGTTGGGCACACCCTCGACAAGCGACACATCGCAGTAGTCGGCGTCGGCGAGGAGCTCGGCCACGCGAGCACGGTCTTCATCGTTAACGCTCTCGAGCACCTCGAGCGCGCTCTTGGCGTCGCCGCCCACGGCACCCAGCACGGCCGCGGCCTCAATACCGTGCATACCGCCCGAGTTGGGCACGGTCACGCTCTTAACGTTCTTGATGATGTTGCCCGAGCAGGCAACGTCCATATGATCGGGTTCGCAACCGAGTGTCTGACTCGCCAGCGCCGCTGCATAGGCAACGGCAATGGGCTCGGTGCAGCCGAGTGCACAGACAAGCTCGCGGTTCAAAACATCGCAAAACGCGGCATCACGAAGGGAATCGGTAGGCATAGGTATCTCCTGCTTGCATAACGGGCTGGGCTCTCAAAAAAGTTAGCTCCTTTATTTGATAACAATGCATCAAAAACCGCAACCATGGTTCCGGCAGACGGCGCTCAAGCGCAAACTGACGACATTCATTCACGAGAAGCCAGTCTTGTTGCCTGCTAAAGCGTTTGACCAAAAAACGCTCGAGCGTTTACTCAAAAGTCGCGCTATCATGCAGTCGAACGCGGTAAACACCTTTAGCATTTGCGCCGCACAGACCAGAGAGGAACCATCCATGAAGATCGGTATCGGTAACGACCACGCCGCCGTCGAGCTCAAGAACATCATCTCCGAGCACCTGAAGGAGCGCGGCTGTGAGGTCGTGAACTTTGGAACCGACACCTCCGAGAGCTTCGATTACCCCATCGCCGGCTACAAGGTGGGTAAGGCCGTGGCCAACGGTGACGTCGACCTGGGTATCCTGATCTGCGGTACCGGCGTCGGCATCAGCCTGGCTGCCAACAAGGTGGAGGGCGTTCGCGCCGTCGTGTGCTCCGAGCCCTTCAGCGCCAAGCTCTCCCGCATGCACAACAATACCAACGTGCTCGCTTTTGGCGCCCGCGTCGTGGGCTCCGAGCTCGCCAAGATGATCGTCGACGAGTGGCTCGACGCCGAGTTTGAGGGTGGTCGTCACGAGCGTCGCGTTAACCTCCTCAACGAGATCGATCACACGCGCGCCCTTAAGATCGTCGACGAAGCCTAAACATCTCAGTGCCACAAGCTAACAGCAGGGGCCCGCTCGGAACACATGTCCGAGCGGGCCCCTGCATAGATTTTGGAATAAAAGGGCGCCGCGGATGGAGTTCCGCGGCGCCCAAGCCACACGCTAACAGCTTTAAGGAGTCAAAGCTGGTTTAGCCAAAGAAGCGCTTGATCTCAATCTCGGCGTTCTCCAGGCAGTCGGAGCCGTGGATCACGTTGGCGTTGACATCGACGGCAAAGTCGCCGCGGATGGTACCAGGAGCAGCCTCAAGCGGGTTGGTAGCGCCCATGAGGGTGCGCATCTTAGCAACAGCGGAGAGACCGGAAACGACCATCTTGACGACCGGACCGCTCGTCATAAAGTCACAGAGACCGCCAAAGAAGGGCTTGTCGGCCAGATGGGCGTAGTGCTCCTCGACGGTAGCGCGCTCGAGCGTGGTCATCTCCATG
>DBFZQW010000023.1:0-5483 GCA_048521445.1 Collinsella sp.
AGTGCTCCATTTGATGTTGCGCGCGATGGCGGCGCGGCGCACGTAACCGGCGTCACAGCACAGGCCGTAGAACCAGTCGGTCGCGGCGCGGGGCTCGTTGACGCCCATGCGGCCGTTGAATTCCTCGTTTACAACCGAAGGTCTCGGCATCAGCGCGCCCATGATGCGCATGGCGATGCGGTCGCGGCCCGATGCCGTGTCCTCGGCGGCACCGTTGGCAACGGCGACCTCGGAAAGCGCGGCAAGCGTGCCCTCCAGGTCAAAATCGGGGAGCGTATCGGGGTGCAAGAGCGAAATCTTCTCGGTCTTGAGCGCCCAAGCCATGTCGAGTGCGGGACCCGTGGCGCCGATGCACTCCAAAATGGTGTTGTATGCCCAGATGCGATCGTCCTGGCCGATCATCGATCGGTGGATAGCGTACTCGATCAGGTTCTGCGCGGCCTCGCGCACGTCAGTCATTACAGCCATGCCGCGTAAGCCCCCTTGTCAGAGATGGCGTAGTGACGGGCAGAGCCCTCGCCCAGCCAGCTGTTCATCTTGGTGATGAAGGTGTCGACCAGATCGAGCGGCACGAAGGCCTGGATGGTACCGCCAAAGCCGCCGCCGTGAATACGAACGGCGCCACGGCCATCGAGCACATGCTCGGCAAGAGCAAGCGCGTACATGGAAGGCTGCTCGGCACCCAGTTTGGCAACGACATTCTGCAGGTACATGGCAGAGCTGGCGCCGGACTCGCGCGTCAGGACCAGGAACTGGTCAATGTCGCCGGCGTTCAGGGCCGCCCAGCGCTTATCGACCAGGCCGTTCTCGTACCAGTAGTGAACGGCGCGCAGGCAGGCACGGTCGCCCAGCTTGGCGCGCAGCTCGGGGAGCTTGGCGTCAAAATCGGCAACGTTTACCTCGCACAGGCGTGCCTTGCCAAACTCGGCGGCGACGTCTTGCATTTCGCGCGGAACGGCGGCGTAGTCGTCGGTGGCGGCCACGTGGTCGGCGCCCACCTTAACGAGCACGAGCGCGTAGCCGTGATCCTCAAAGTTGAGCTCGAGCTTCTGGGTCTTAGGCTGAGCCTGGTCCTCAAAGTCCATGTAGGCAAGGCCGCCCAGACATACGGCGGCCTGGTCCATCAGACCGCAGGGCTTGCCGTAGTAGTTGTTCTCGGTGCGCTGGCTCATCTGAGCGAGCGTGACAGGTTCAATGGCGGGCGCGCCCCAGAGCGTCTCCATGGCACGACCGTACGCGGCCTCGACGGCGGCAGAGCTGGAAAGGCCGCCACCCGAGGGGACGGAGCAGGTGAAGGCGAAGTCGAAGCCGTGGGGCTCAACGCCAAGGGCTGCAATCTCGTGCGCCATGCCGCGGACGAGGCTTGCGGACGTGCCCTTCTCGGACTCCTGAGCATCCAGCGTGTCGAGCGTGATCTCAAACGTAGGATAGCCCTCGTCGGCGACGCGAATCTTGTTGGAGTCGGTTGCCACGGCAATACCGTCAACGGCGACATCGAGCGAGCCGGCGATAACGTGACCGCCCTCGTGATCGGTGTGATTGCCGCTGATCTCGGAACGCCCGGGCGCGTGCACGTAGAGCACCTGGCGGTCGCCGATGGGGCCAAACTCCTCCTCAAACAGCTTGGTGAGCGTGGCGAGTGTCTTTTCGTCGGGGGCGGTCATGGTGTCTTCCTTTCTTGGTTATCCCGAGTTACCGGGCTTTGCTTATGAGTACGTAAACATATCAAGGTGCGAGGAAGTAGGCGGGAGTCATAACGCTGCTCCCTTGCACCTTGACGAGGGCGGGTTAACAAATCGTCGAGAATCGGTAGACGATCGTCGAGCTAAACGGGTGGTCAGGCGTGCAGACGGGATGCGCCCAATCTGTGTGATGGTTGTTGTCAGGCCAAAACTCGGGCTCAAATGCGACGCCGTCGCGAGGACCGTAACTGCAGCCGTCTTTGGCGTCGTTATCGCTGAGCCAGTTGCCGGTATACAGATGCGCGCCCGGTGCGGTTACGAAGATGTCGAGCGTGCGGCGCGAGTTTGGATCTTGCAAGCGCAGTGCGTGGCGCGGGTCGGCGTCGGGGGTAAAGCCATCCAGGCAGAAACAATGGTCAAAGCCCCGTGCAATCTTGAGCTGCTCGTCGTTCGCCTCGATGTCGCGGCCGAGCGCCTTGGGTGCGCGGAAATCGAATGGCGTGCCGACCACGGGGCGAACCTCGCCAGAAGAGACGTTGTCCTGGCGCTGGGGGAGGAAAGCCTCGGCGTCGATAGTCGCGACCTGGTCCAGAACCGTGCCGGCATCGTGCCCCGCAAGGTTGAAGTACGTGTGGTTGGTCATGTTGACGAAGGTGTCGGCATCGGTAACGCAGCTTTGCGTGCAGGTGAGCTCTGCGGCACCCGTTGGCCCTGCCTGCAGGACATAGGCAACGGTAAAGGTGCGGTTGCCCGGGAGACCCAGTTCGCCGTCACCCAACTTGCATGTAAAACTCACCGTGTTGGTAATCTCGTCGACTGTGGCGTTCCACACGCGCTTATGAAGGCCATGTTCAAGGTCGGTGTGCAGATTATTGGCTTTGTCAGGACCATCGTTGCATGCCATCTGATAGACCGTGCCGGCAATCTCGATTTGGCCTTTATCCGTTCGGTTGGCCGAAGGGCCAATAGTTCCGCCGTAGCACGCCGGATTGTCGAAGTAGCCATCGAGGGCATCGAAGCCGAGAGCTATGTCGGCAACATCGCCTGAGGCATCGGGAACCTCGATGCTAAGGATGGTCGCGCCATAGTCCATGACGCGCACGCGGGCACCTGCGCAAACAAGGTTATAGACCGTAACCGGCGAGCCGCTGGGGGCGGCGCCGAACGGAGTTGTGGTAATCATGAGCGTCCTTTCGAATACGACGCCATGGCCTGCACGCCCGGAGCGCAGGCCATCATGGTATCGGTGTGCTTACGCTTTATGTTAACGTACTCATAGCCTGGAACCACGGACTTCTTCGCTTTCCTGCAACCGGTCGAAAATGAGCCGTGAACGGTATTCAGGTGGTGTTGAGGGCGCTGCATAACTGCTGATAGGTATAGTAGAGTACGTTAACATTATCGATAGACAACAAAGCCTCCCGCGTGACCAGCAATTTCGCACGGGGTATTTCGGCTTCCTACAGGAGCGAAGGTGATTTTGTGGCAAGGCGCCCTTCCAACGACACGGGTTCGCGTCCGGTTTCCATGGTCGACGTTGCCCGCGCTGCCGGTGTTTCGCAGCAGACGGTTTCGCGCGTTGCCAACGGATTGCCCAACGTGAACGAGCAGACGCGTCAGCGCGTGCAGGCAGCCATGCAGGAGCTCGGTTTCCGTCCGAGCTATGCCGGTCGCTCGCTGCGCGACGGCCGCTACCATTCGGTCGGGCTGTGCGTTAACGACGTCACCAAGTTCGGTAACCTGACGATGATCGACGGCATTGCCAGTGCGGCCCGCGAACGCGGTTGTGCTATCACACTGGTCGAGATGTCCAAGACCGAGGAGTTTTCGCTTGCCGAGGCCACTCGTCGCATGGCAGCGCTGCCAGTGGATGGCATCATCATCGGCATGAGCCGACTGGCGCCCGACTTTGAGACGTTTGTGCCTCTGCCGGGTATCGGCACGGTCATCGTCACCATGTATGCTCACCCGCGGGTAACCACGGTCGACTCTGACCACTATGGCTGCTCTCTACTGCTTATGGATCATCTGTTTGAGCTGGGCCACGAGCAAATTCGCTTTATCGGCGGTCCGTCCTTCTCGGTCGACGAACAGTTCCGCCGGGCTGGTTGGAGAGATTCTCTCGAGCGCAGGCATATCAAAATGGCAGAGCCGCTCGAGGGCGACTGGTCTGCCAACAGCGGTTACGAGGCCGGCAGATATCTGGCCGAGCACGACCGCACCATGACGGCGATTTACGCGGCAAATGACCAGATGGCAAACGGTGCGATCGCTGCGTTGCGCGACAGCGGATTGCGTGTGCCCGAGGACGTGAGCGTGGTGGGCGTCGATGACTCGCTCGACGACTTTGTCGCACATAACGAGCTCACGACCGTACGATTCGATCTACATCAGCGCGGACGCGAGGTATTCGAGCATGCGGTTCCCAAGGCGGGAGCAACGGGCAAGACTGTTGCCATTCGTATTCCGGGCAAGCTCATCGTTCGGCGCACCACGGCAGAGCCTCGCGTATAGTTTTTGCAGGTCAAAAGCGATATATTCCGCACCAATAACAATCGGTAGGGATGCTAGCAGATAGCCGTGGCTATGAAGGCGAGTGCTATGATAGACGGGTTCTTTTGTCTATCTAGGAGGCTTTGCCTGATGGAGATCACCAAGGATATCCGCTACATTGGCGTCAACGATCACGACATTGACCTGTTCGAGGGCCAGTACGACGTGTCCGAGAATGGTATGGCATACAACAGCTATGTCGTCTTGGGCGATAAAATCGCTGTCGCCGATTCGGTTGACGCTGGCTTTGTCGACGAGTGGCTCGGCAACCTCGAGACCGTGCTCGATGGCCGTACACCTGACTACCTGGTCGTCCATCACATGGAGCCCGATCACTCTGCCGGTATCGCCGCCTTTATGGAGCGCTATCCCCAGGCGCAGATTGTGGCTAGCATGGGTGCTTTCCGCATGATGGTCAACTACTTTGGCACCGACTTCCCTGAGCGCAAGATGGTCGTCAAAGATGGCGACGTGCTCGACCTGGGCGGCCACAGCCTGACGTTTGTCGGTGCTCCCAACGTGCACTGGCCCGAGGTGCTCTTCTCCTACGAGTCCACCGACAAGGTGCTCTTTAGCGCCGATGGCTTTGGCAAGTTTGGAGCCAACGACATCGAGGATCCCGAGGGCTGGGCTTGCGAAGCGCGCCGTTACTACTTTGGCATCGTGGGAAAGTTCGGCAAGTTTGTGCAGGCCGTGCTTAAGAAGGCCGCCAATCTGGACATCCAGATTATTTGCCCGCTTCACGGTCCTGTTCTTAGCGAGAACCTGGGCTATTACCTCGACACCTACAACACCTGGTCGAGCTACCAGCCCGAGGACGAGGGTATCACGATTGCCTATGCGAGCGTGTATGGCCATCTGAAAGCTGCCGTTGAGGAGCTCGCATCTGCGCTCGAGGCCCGCGGCCAGAAGGTCTCCGTCTTTGACCTGGCTCGCGACGACATGGCCGAGGCCGTTGAGGATGCGTTCCGCTACGACCGTCTGGTGCTCGCTTCCATCACCTATCAGGGCGAGATCTTCCCGTTCATGAGCACCTTTATCCACACGCTTGCCGAGCACGCCTATCAGAACCGTACGGTGGCGCTCGTTGAGGCCGGCTCCTGGGCACCCACCGCTGCCAAGGTTATGACCAAGGAGCTCGAGGGCATGAAGGACATCACCCTGGCGCAGAACAAGGTGACCGTGCTGGGCTCGCTCAACGACGCCTCGCGCGCTCAGATCGAGGTTCTCGCCGACGAGCTGTCCAAG
>DBFZQW010000024.1:0-2779 GCA_048521445.1 Collinsella sp.
GGGAGGCGCCGCGCGCTCGGGCGGCGCGCCAGGGAGATAGTGGACGAGATAGTCGAGAGGCGCGGTCTCAAGAAGGAGTAACATCGGGACTTGCAGCGACGGACCTCAGGACGCTCTTACACCACGTCTGCGCGCGCCACCTGCGCGCGCCACCGTTACGGATCACCACACAGGGGGCAGTGGGCAAAAAATGCCAAATATGAGTACTGTTGCCATTATAGTGACATATATTTGCACTAAATAATGGGCTCCTAATGAGATTATCTCTCGTTAGGGGCCCATTTTATTGAACATTTGTGGAAATACGTCAGCTCGCCTGACTGGCTGCTATATCTAAAAGCCTCTAAAATGCCCCAAATCGCTGCTACTAAAAAGGTAACAGTACTCATATTTGATGTTTTTTGCCCACAGCTATTTGCAGACCCCTCTATAGGGCGACGCCAACGAGGGTTTCGTCGACTGTGTTACCCAAGAATGTCCCCAACGACTAGGTGTGGCTGCTGCCAAGGAGTGTCCCAGGGTGCCGGCACAAAAGGAACGTCCCTAACTGCCAGGTTTAGGCTGTTAGATCGAGTTCGTAGAGGAAGCTTTCGCGCGGCATGGCGTGACGGCGCTCTTCGCGGTTGGCGCGGTGCGTGGCCGTGCGCTTAAAGCCGTGCAGCTCGTAGAACTTCCACGAGCAGTTGGAGTCGGTGTACAGGTGCGCCCTCGTCGCTCCAAGTGAGGACAGGTGCGAGACCGCGGCATCGAGCAGAACCGTGCCAACGCCCAGGCCATGGACATCGCGATCCACGGCAAGCAGCGTGACCTCGTTGTCGTGCGGCAACGGGCTGCTCTCGAGCAGGCGGTTGTTGGTTCGGATGGTTGCGCGCACAAACGAGAGATACTCGGCGCACGCATCGGGCTCTAGCTCACGCATCTGCGATAGCAGCGCGCGTTCGGTATCCATCCAATGCTCGTTGATAGTGGCGCCGGAGCTCTGTCCCGCACGCGCGAGCGAAATGCCACGCGCCTGACCGTCGATTACGGCAACCTGTGAAAACGTCGACGACGAAAGGCAATAGGCGAGGTCGCACGCGGCCTCAAGGCGGTTGTACTCATCGTTATCCGAATTGTTATGCCAAAGCTGCTGCAGAATCAGCGCGATGGCGTCGAAGTCTTCGGTATCAAACGGTCGGTAGAGAACCCGCGAGACCATGGTGCCTCTTTCTTTTGCGGATGCATATCGAGCACAGTTCTACCACGCCATTGGCATCTAATTATGGTGCCCCTGTGTTCCATGAACTCACCGTGCCCGGTGCCGTGCCCATCCCCTCCGCTCGCAAACTTTTTCTGCACATGCGCCCGTTGCGGGGTGCATCGATGCGCTCGATGCGCTACATTGAATCAGTATTTTCAATGCCGCTGCGCGAGCGCTGCAGATCGACGTATCACCGACTCACAGAGCACGGCGGCGTACCAGACAGGAGGACTGCATGGGATCTGATGTGAAGATCGCACGCGCGTTGATCTCGGTTACCGATAAGACGGGCGTCGTCGATTTCGCACGGACGCTGGTCGATGACTTTGGCGTCGAGATCATCTCTACGGGCGGCACGGCTCGTGCCATCGAGGACGCGGGCGTTCCCGTAACCCCCATCGAGGAGTTCACGGGCTATCCCGAGATGATGGACGGCCGCGTTAAGACCCTGCACCCCAAGGTCCACGGCGCGCTGCTGGCCCGCCGCGATTCCGAGCAGCACATGCAGGAGGCCGCTCAGCACGGCATTAAGCTGATCGACCTGGTCGTCGTTAACCTGTACGAGTTCGAGAAGACCGTCGCCAACCCCGAGGTCACCTTCGCGGACGCCATCGAGCACATCGACATCGGTGGCCCCTCCATGCTGCGCTCTGCCGCCAAGAACGCCACGAGCGTTACCGTCATTTCCGACCCGGCCGACTATGATGCCGTCCTGGCCGAGATGCACGAGACCGGTGGCTGCACCACGCTTTCCACCCGTCGTCGCCTGCAGGTGAAGGTCTACCAGACCACCGCCGCCTACGACACGGCTATCTCCCGTTGGCTTGCCGCCCAGGCAAGCGACGTGGCGGATACCTCTGCCAAGCTCGAGATTTCGTTGGAGAAGGTCGACGACCTACGCTATGGCGAGAATCCTCAGCAGAAGGCCACGGTCTATCGCTTTGCCGAGGGCTGCGAGAACACCGCGAGCTCGCAGTTCCCGCTCGTTGGCTCCGAGCAGATCCAGGGCAAGCCGCTCAGCTACAACAACTATCTGGATGCCGATGCCGCTTGGAACCTGGTCCGCGAGTTCGACGAGCCGGCCTGCGTGATCCTCAAGCACCAGAACCCCTGCGGTTCTGCCGTTGCCGAGGACATCACGGCTGCCTACGACCGCGCCTTCGCCTGCGATCCCAAGAGCGCCTTTGGCGGCATCATCGCCTGCAACCGCGAGGTTCCCTATGAGCTGGTCGAGCACTTTGCCGATCAGAACAAGCAGTTCGTCGAGGTTATCATCGCCCCGAGCTACACTGCCGAGGCGCTCGAGCGCATGGCCAAGCGCCCCAACCTGCGCGTGCTGGCCACCGGTGGCGTGGACCACGGCGCCCAGGTGGAGCTGCGCTCCATCGACGGCGGCATGCTGGTGCAGGAAGTCGACCACGTGACCGAGGATCCCGCGACCTTTACGTTCCCCACCGACCGCAAGCCCACCGACGCCGAGATGGCCGAGCTCGAGTTTGCCTGGAAGGTCTGCAAGGGCGTTAAGTCCAACGCCATCCT
>DBFZQW010000025.1:0-2587 GCA_048521445.1 Collinsella sp.
TGGCTAGAGCGACGGGTTGTGGTCCCGTAGGTCGAGGGTTCGAGTCCCTTTACCCACCCCAGTTCTTGCTTCGTGTTGATATCGGGTCGTTAGCTCAGTTGGTAGAGCAGGGGACTCTTAATCCCAAGGTCCAGGGTTCGAACCCCTGACGGCCCACCACACGATATCTCCTCTAAAGTCCGCCATAACGGACTTTAGCTTTGGGTCGTTAGCTCAGTTGGTAGAGCAGGGGACTCTTAATCCCAAGGTCCAGGGTTCGACCCCCTGACGGCCCACCCAAAGATCGTTAAAGCGACTGGCTCAGGCTGGTCGCTTTTTTGTTGACCTCGCATGGGGTCGAACCCGTTGGGGCGCGGAGCTGAGGAAATGCGTAAGCATTTGCCAGCGCAGCGCGCAAGGCGCAAAGCGCCGCAGCGACCGCCTGCGCAGCAGGCTGACCCCCTGACGGCCCACCCAAAGATCGTTAAAGCGACTGGCTCAGGCTGGTCGCTTTTTTGTTGACCACGCATGGGGTCGAACCCGAAAGGGCGCGGAGCTGAGTAATCTGCACCGTGATTCCCTTAGGGAAACACGGCTAAAGCCCCGTAGGCGTGTTCTCCTTAGGGGAATCATGCTTACGGGGCTCGATGCATGTTGAGAAGTTGTGATCAAACTCAAAGTGAGAATCGATTTAGTCTGCTCGATAGTGCGAACCTAAGCTTTCAGTTCGCTTGCGCATGGCTTTGACCATTTCCTGTGCTAGTCGAATCTGCGACTGTAGGCGGGCGAGGGCTGCGATCTCGCTGTCATCGGCATGCGGCTTGCTCAGCGCCATGGCCTTGTCTTGCAGGCTTTCAAGCTGTTGCAGGGCCTCGGATAGGCCTGTTTCGGTCCTGTTGATCATGCAATAGGTGCTCATCGTGTGCTTAAGGCCGTGTGTCAGGCGTTCGGCATCTGTTGTGGAAATGCCGTAGCGGGGGAGGGCGATATCCGCCTTCAGGGCTGTCTCAGGCTCTTTCTGCGCTGCAAGGGCTGCCGATGCGCCCGCGATGCGTCCGAACACGATGCCGTTGGCGCTTGACAAGCCACCAATGCGGTCGGCGCCGTGCATGCCGCCTGTCGCCTCGCCGCAAGCGTAGAGGCCCTCAACGCCCGTGTGCGCGGTCTTATCGATCTTGATGCCGCCGTTAGCGGCGTGGGCATACATCGCAACGCGCATCTCGTCGGTCGGCGCGATGCCGTGCTCGTCTTGCAGCCAGGTGGCAAAGGTCTGCACAAACTCTGGGACATCCTCGCGGGGGAAGTCGTAGTGGAGTGCCAGGCCTTCGGCACCTGCCTGTTCGATGACGAGATCGATAGCGCGGGAGGCCAAGCGTGACGTGAAGGGACCATATCCAGAGCGCTGCTCGAGCAGGTCGTCCAGCTTGTCGTCGGCAATATCTACCGGCTGGTCTACATGCACGTAGCGCCAGGTTTTCTCGTTGAAGACCAAGTTACGCCTGGGCTCGATGAAGCCAGGCATCATCTGCATGAACTCTATATTAGTAAGTGTTGCGCCGTGCGCCAGTGCGATGGCCTGCGAGGAGCTGAGCACATCAGCCGACGTAAGGCTGCGCTCGAACAGGCCGCCTGTGCCACCGGCTGCGATGATTGTGGCCTTGGCAGCAAAGGGCACGATTCGATTTTCGGTAAGGTCGTAGAGTACGGTTCCGGTTATTCTGCCGTTCGTGTCCTCAACAAGGTCGATAAGCTCATGGCGGGGGAGCAGGCGAATGCCGAGCGACTCGATCCAGGTCGTCAGAGCGTCCTCAAGGGGCTTGCGGGTGAGGCCGCGCCACATGCGCGTCTTGTGGTCAAAGCAGGGGATAAATTGCTTTTGTTGAGCACTCTTGGCGCTTTGCGGACGCTGGAGCTCAACGCCCAGGTCTTGCTCGAGCCAGTCAATCGCTTGGGGAATGCCGTGGACGAACGTTTGGACGAGTTCGGGGTCGGCAACGCCGCCGCCGACGGCCAGGATGGTGTCGATGAGGTCCTGCTCGTCGTCTTCTTCGACGGGACCGATGAGGCCGAGGCCCCAGGTACCCGGGAAGAAGCTCGATCCACTCATGGTCTTGCCGGCGCTTGCCACAGTGACGGTTGCACCCGTGCGTGCCGCTTCGATGGCGGCACAAAGGCCCGCAATGCCAGATCCAATTACCAGTACATCAGTCGATTCCATCGGATTCCTTTCTCGTCCGGCGCATTGTCGCACGGGTGATCGGCAATGGGGCCGCAAAGACCCGGCAAATCGGTAAAGGGCAAATATGGCAGGTGGGCGTCATGGACGCTCTGACGCTCCATCTCATCACATCTTGTATTTCGCCCCAACTGATATATCGGCATTAGCTACCCTGCGACAGCGCAAACAAAAAGAGCCGCTACCCGGGTGGGTAGCGGCTCCAAAGCTCAACTATATGAGCATCGCGCGGGCGCGATTAGGCCTTGAGGGCCTCCTCGACGGCGACAGCGCAGGCGACGGTGGCACCGACCATGGGGTTGTTGCCCATGCCGATGAGACCCATCATGTCGACGTGCGCAGGCACGGAGGAAGAACCGGCGAACTGGGCGT
>DBFZQW010000026.1:0-4866 GCA_048521445.1 Collinsella sp.
GCCGTTACGGTCGAGGGCGGCACCCAGCGTGCGACCGTCGGTAAAGGCGATGGCCGCCGGGCCATCCCACGGCTCCATGAGCATGGACTGGTAAGCGTCGTAGGCGCGGCGCTCCTCACTCAGGCTGTCGTTGTGGTCCCACGGCTCGGGCAGCAGCATGGATGCGGCACGCGTGAGCGGACGACCGTTCATGACCAAAAACTCAAGCACATTGTCCAGAATCGCGGAGTCGGAGCCCTCGCGGTTGATGATGGGCATCACGCGCTCAAGATCGTGCTGCAGCACGGGGCTGTACAGGTTGGGTTCGCGGGCGCGAATCCAGTTGACGTTGCCCTTGAGGGTATTGATCTCGCCGTTGTGGATGATAAAGCGGTTGGGATGTGCGCGCTCCCAGCTGGGCGTGGTGTTGGTGGAGTAGCGCGAGTGGACGAGCGCCACGGCCGTTTTGACGGCGGCGTCGTTGAGGTCGATGAAGAAGCGGCGCATCTGCGTGGCGACCAGCATGCCCTTGTACACGATAGTGCGCGAGCTCATGGAGCACACATAGAAGATCTTGTCGCGCAGGGCGAACTCAGCGTCGGCCTTCTTTTCGATGGTGCGGCGGCACACGTACAGGCGACGCTCAAAGGCATCGCCGGCGGGCGTGTCATCCGGACGGCCCAGGAAGGCCTGCAGGATAGTAGGCATGCAGGCGCGGGCCGTCTCACCCAGGTCGTGCGGGTCGACGGGCACCTCGCGCCAAAAGAGCAGCGGCACGCCGGCCTCGGCGCAGCCCTCCTCAAACACGCGACGGGCATCCTCTACGCCCTTGTCGTCCTGCGGGAAGAACAGCATGGCCACGCCATAGTCGCCCTCTGCCGGCAGAATCTGGCCGCACTTTTGAGCCTCTTTACGGAAAAAGTGATGCGGAACCTGGAACAGGATGCCAGCGCCGTCGCCGGTGTTCTTCTCGAGTCCCGTGCCACCGCGGTGCTCCAAGTTGACCAGAATGGACAGAGCATCGTCCAGGATCTGGTGATGGCGCTCACCGTTGATATCGGCAAGCGCGCCGATGCCACATGCATCGTGGTCGAATTCGGGGCGATAAAGGCCCTGCTGCTGAGCGGAATCTGCCTGCATCGCGATCCTCCCCTAGATATTAGACAGTCAGTTGAATAGGCATACTAGGAGCATCGCCGGCCCGTTGTGTTTCCCACCCGTTTCGAAACAATCGCGTAACGCACGCCCTACGAGTGGACACCGCCGACCTCAAGGGCGACAACAAGGGCCCCAGGTTCGGCCTGTAAGCTCACCGCTTCAAACATCTCAATCTGTAACAGGAAGACCCAATTCCATCCCTAGTTGTTACAGATCAAGACATTTCGGCAATCCCCTTTCACCATCCTATCCAAATAGAACAATTTTGTTAGTCTTGGTTAACTTTTGAGCCTAAAACGGGTATCCTTTGCGGCGTCAAGCAAACGGCACGCGCGCCGTGCCACATTAAGGAGGCCCCTATGGCACACCAGACAGACCAACAGACGATGCAACTCGTCCTTATCCGTCACGGAGAATCCGAGTGGAACAAGCTCAACCTGTTCACCGGCTGGACAGACGTAGAGCTCACCGACACGGGCCGCGAAGAAGCCGCCGCAGGCGGTCGAGCCCTCAAAGAAGCCGGTTTCGACTTTGACGTCTGCTACACTTCGCGCCTCAAGCGCGCGATCCACACCCTCAACATCGTGCTCGGCCAAATGGATCGCGAGTGGCTGCCCGTCATCAAATCCTGGAAGCTCAACGAGCGCCACTACGGCGCGTTGCAGGGTCTCAACAAGGCCGATGCCGCGGCGGAGCACGGCGACGAACAGGTGCTCATCTGGCGCCGCTCCTTCGATATCTGCCCGCCGGCACTCGAGCCGAACGACGCGCGCGATCCCCACACCCAGGAGCAATACCGTAATGTCGCACCCGACCAGCTGCCCTACACCGAGTGCCTCAAGGACACGATAGCCCGTGCCTGGCCTTATTTCGAAGACGAGATTCGCCCCCAGATGCTCGCCGGCAAGCGCGTACTCATCGCCGCACACGGCAACTCCCTGCGCTCTCTCGTCATGAAGTTCGAGCACCTCACGCCCGAGGAGATCCTCAAGGTCAACATCCCCACCGGCGTGCCGCTCGTCTACACCTTCGATGCCGATTTCAACGTCCTCGACAAGCGCTACATCGGCGACCCGGCGACCATCGCCGCCAAGATCGACGCCGTGGCCAACCAAGGCAAGGCGCGCAGGTAACCCCAACCTAAACCTAACGCGCGGCGCCGCATAACCCAAGCGCGGCGCCGCGCTGCCCCTATGCAGGAACCGACCATGATCAACCATCTCAAACATCATTTTGGCTCCCGACGCACCGGCGGTCACGGAGGCCTAGACATTGCGCGGCACATCGGCCCCGGGCTGCTCGTGACCGTCGGCTTTATCGACCCGGGCAACTGGGCCTCCAATATGGCCGCGGGCTCGCAGTTTGGCTACGCGCTGCTGTGGATCGTCACACTGTCCACGATTATGCTCATTGTGCTGCAGCACAATGCGGCGCACCTGGGTATCGCCACGGGCGCCTGTCTTGCCGAGGCCACGACACGTTACCTCCCCCGCTTCGTTGGACGCACGGTGCTCGCCAGTGCCTATCTCGCGACCATCGCCACCGCCATGGCCGAAGTCCTGGGTGGCGCGATTGCCCTTCAAATGCTCTTTGGGCTGCCCGTGCGTGCGGGCTGCGTCATCGTGGCGGCAGTATCGATGGCGATGCTCATGACGAACTCCTACAAGCGTGCCGAACGCTGGATCATCGCCTTCGTAGGCGTGGTAGGACTCTCGTTTTTGGCCGAGCTTGCACTAGTCAAGGTCGACTGGCCGCAAGCCGCCGCAAGCTGGATCACGCCCAGTATGCCCACTGGCTCTGCCGCGATTATCGTGAGTGTCCTGGGTGCGGTCGTTATGCCCCACAACCTCTTCCTGCACTCCGAGGTCATCCAATCCATGCACTTCGAAGGCCAAGGCGAGCAGGTTATCGAAGAACGTCTGCGCTACGAGCTCTTCGACACGCTCTTTTCGATGGGCGTGGGCTGGGCAATCAACTCGGCCATGGTCATCCTGGCCGCAACGACCTTCTTTGCGCACGGCATTCTCGTAGACGACCTCGCCGTCGCAGCGGACACACTCTCCCCCATTCTGGGCCCGGCAAGCTCGACCATCTTTGCGGTGGCACTGCTGTTTGCGGGCATATCGAGTAGTGTGACGGCAGGCATGGCGGCAGGCACCATCACCGCGGGCATGTTCGACGAGGAATACGACATCCACGACCGACATTCCTCGATTGGGGTGACGGCATGTTTCGTCGGCGCAGTGGCGGCGTGTCTGGTCGTCCCAAATCCTTTTGAAGGTCTCATCTGGAGCCAGGCACTGCTGTCGCTTCAGCTGCCGATCACGGTTTTCGTGCTTATACGGCTCACCAGCTCACGCCGCGTCATGGGCAAATACGCCAACTCGCGCCCGCTCAACGCGTTGCTCGTAGGAATCGGCGTCATCGTGACGATTCTCGACATCGTGCTGCTAACGGGGATGTAATTGGGATGGCGTGACTGTCCAGATATAACGTCTCAATCTGTAACACGTAAGGCCGTTTTAAACCGTCAGATAAATCAAAAGGGCCCCGGCCGAGAATTCGACCGGGGCCCTTGGACAGAGCTCTGTATAGCTAATCGCCGTGTGTCTACGAGTTACTCCTCGACGAGCTCAAACTCATCGGGGCCGACGCCGCAGACCGGGCATACGTAATCCTCGGGCAGCCCGGGCGTGTCGACCTCAACCTCGTAACCGCAAACGGTGCACACAAACTTATACGTCTTCTTCTCCTCAGCCATGATGTTCTCCTCTCGAACGCGACTGGTGATGTACTTCGTTTATTAGTATAGATTCTCAATAATATAATGCAAGTATTTTTATAACATTTCTAGCCTTGATACGACGAAGCCTTGGGCGGCGTCTTGCCCTTCAAGACCTTGTGATAGTAGTCATAGGTCAGCGGGGCCTCGCCGCTCAAGCGCTCGGCGTCCTCCACCTCGCCGATAAAGAGCAGGTGCGTGCCCACATCCACGGTATCAATCAGACGGCAGCTAAACAGCGCCGCCGCATGCTCGGGCACATAGGGCATGCCCAGCGCGGTCTCGTGGGTCTCGTACTTGGCAAACTTGTCGTAGCCGCTGCTGGTGCGGAAGCCAAAGTTGCCGATATAGAGCATGTCGGCCGTCTGATCGATCACGGTCAGCGCAAAAGCCTTAGCCGATGCGATTACGCCGGACGTGACATTTTCCTTGTTCACTGCAATCGAGATGCGCGGCGGGGCGGATGTCACCTGCACTGCTGTGTTGATAACGCAGCCGGCACGCAGCCCGTCCGCCGCGGCGCTCACCACGTACAGGCCACTCGGCATGGTAAAGAACGCAGTTTTGTCCATAACGATCACTCCCCTAGCTCGGGTTGGAACCTCATGGATGTATGTACCCACAAAAAAGGCGGCACCCATAACGGACGCCGCCTTTGAGACATATGTGTCAGAACAGTAAGAAAGATGAGACACCCGCAGTTGCGGTGAAATAGGGACTGAATAGTCCCTCAAACAGGCAAAACAGTCCGTATTCCACCGCAACTTATACAGAGTGCCTAGCGGTTGCGCTCCTTAAGGGCGCGGTCGATCTCGCGTTGGACATCACGCTTGGCCATGTCCTCGCGCTTGTCGTAGAGCTTCTTGCCGCGACCCAGACCCAGCAGCAGCTTTACGCGGCCGTCGGTATTAAAGTAGAGCTCCAACGGAACCAGCGCATAACCACGG
>DBFZQW010000027.1:0-4444 GCA_048521445.1 Collinsella sp.
GCGTCTACGTCGTCGTCGATGGTCACCGTCGCAAGATGAACGTTTGCTCCACCTGCCTCAAGTCCGGCAAGGTTGCGCGCTCCTAAATAAGGTCTTACCAACAAGTACCTCGGACTCTCCGGGTCAAAGACCTCGCGTTCATATAGAACTTACCAAAGGCGCCCTCCCCTACGGAGGGCGCCTTTTTGCACTCATTGGGGACAGACTTACATGAGTGTTTTCACGCATTGGGGACAGACGTAACGCATGCCAGCAGCGGTTCGGCCCCTGCCTCACGCCGCCTCGTTCCAGCCCGCGGTGGCCTTGGTTACGCTTGTAGCGCCGATGCCGGTGATACGGGCAATTTGCTTGACCGTGAGATGTGCCCGCCTAAGCCTCAGCAGACACGCATCACGATCGGGGCGTGGCAGGGCCTTGAGCAGCGCAGGATCTATGCTCGGAAGGACTTCGCGCGCAACGGAAAGAGCATCCTCATCGAGGATCCGTCGGCGTGGAAGAATCTCAACTGACCAGATCCGCCCGGCAACTTCCTTAAGATGCTCACAATAGCGACGAGACCCCCCGACAATATCGAGCAAAGGGGCCACGTCACAGATGTCAAAGGGATCGTAGCCCAGCTGGTATGCCCTAAAGCTTGACCAGCGGTATGCTTCGAGAGAGTCGATCGCACCTTTCACAGGATTGAGATGGATATAATCGAGTAGCTGCACCGCCTGTGTGTCCGACTCAACCGCAACACGCGAATAGCGATTGTCAAACAGATGGCCCGTTCTTCCCGTTTTCCCATTGAAATACTTAGCATACGCCGTCAGTGCGCACTGCATTGCCTTTGAAAGGTTGTCATATGGGTCATCAACCATCAAATGGAAGTGGTTGTCCATAAGGCACCAAGCCAACACTGCCACTTTATGGCGTGCAAACCTGTCCGAGATGTCCGATAAGAAACGATATCGGTCAGAGTCATCTTCAAAAATAATCTGTTTGGAGTTGCCACGGTCAAAGACGTGGTAATAGCCGGTGAGCGAAACGGCGCGGGCGCATCGGGGCATAATCTCTCCTTTCAAAAACTGAACAGGCAACACCTAAAAGGAGAGAAGGAACGCGAAATGCTGAGCCTGTGATCTATTTATATCCAATGAGCGGCAAAAAAGGCCCAGAACGGCAAAATGGCAAAACGATGTCTGTCCCAAATGAGTATAAGCACTCATGTAAGCCTGTCCCCAATGAGCGGGGCGGTGGAGCAGGCAAGTAGTTTTAGTTAAAACGTTTCAGTTTATTGAAGCGTTTTAGTTTGTCTTTTACGGGAATCTGACCGTTCACCGATTTATTTCTTGCTATCATGCATCTTGTAGGGTAAATCTCCGATCGCAAGGAGACACAAATGGTGAAAAAGTCACCGGAAAACACTACTCCCGCAATTGTGGACAACGTAGAGGCGCTTGAGGCTAAGCTCGCTCAGATGCGAGAGGCCCAGGCGCTTTTTGCTACGTACACGCAGGAGCAGGTCGACAAGATCTTCTATGAGGCCGCCATGGCCGCCAACAAGGCTCGTATCCCGTTGGCGAAGATGGCCATCGAGGAGACCGGCCGCGGCGTTCTTGAGGACAAGGTCATCAAGAACCACTACGCCGCAGAGTACATCTACAACGCTTACAAGAACACCAAGACCTGTGGTGTCCTGGAGCGCGACGAGGCTTACGGCATCACCAAGATCGCCGAGCCCATCGGCATCGTGGGCGCCGTCATCCCGACGACCAACCCCACCTCCACCGCGATCTTCAAGACGCTGATCAGCCTGAAGACCCGCAACGCCATCATCATCTCCCCGCACCCGGCTGCCGCCAAGTGCACCATCGCCGCCGCCAAGCTCGTGCTTGACGCCGCCGTCAAGGCCGGCGCCCCCGAGGGCATCATCGGCTGGGTCGATGTCCCCTCCATCGAGCTGACCAACATGGTCATGCGCGACGTCGACATCATCCTCGCCACCGGTGGCCCGGGCATGGTCAAGGCCGCCTACTCCTCGGGCAAGCCCGCCCTGGGCGTTGGCGCCGGTAACACCCCGGTCGTCATCGACGACACCGCTGACGTGCTGCTCGCCGTCAACTCCATCATCCACTCCAAGACCTTCGACAACGGCATGATCTGCGCTTCCGAGCAGTCCGTGACCGTCATCGACACCATCTATGACCAGGTTAAGGCCGAGTTCCAGAAGCGCGGCTGCTACTTCGTCAAGCAGGGTGCCGAGATGGAGGCCCTGCGTGCCGCCATGTTCAAGAACGGTGCCCTCGATCACCGCATCCCCGGCATGGCTGCCGCCAAGATCGCCGAGCTCGCCGGCATCGAGGTTCCTGCCAAGACCAAGATCCTGATCGCCGAGGTCACCTCCACCGACCCCGCCAAGGAGGAGTTCTCCCACGAGAAGCTCTCCCCGGTCCTGGCCATGTATCACGCCAAGGACTTCCAGGAGGCCGTCGACAAGGCCGAGCACCTGGTGCTCGCCGGTGGCCCGGGCCACACCGCCTCTCTGTACGTGCACCCTGCCCAGGCCGAGAAGATCAGCCTGTTCGAGCACGTCATGAAGGCCTGCCGTATCGTCATCAACACCCCGTCCTCGCACGGCGGCATCGGTGACCTGTACAACTTTGGCATGAAGCCGTCTCTGACCCTGGGCTGCGGCTCCTGGGGCGGCAACTCCGTCTCCGAGAACGTTGGGGTGAAGCACTTGATCAACGTTAAGACTGTGGCCGAGCGCCGTGAGAACATGCTGTGGTTCCGCGCTCCCGAGAAGGTCTACTTCAAGAAGGGTTCCACGCCCGTCGCCCTCGACGAGCTTGGCAACGTCATGGGCAAGAAGCGCGCCTTCATCGTCACCGACCAGTTCCTCTTCAAGAATGGCAACACCCGCGCCATCGAGGCCAAGCTCGACGAGATGGGCATCGCCCACGACTGCTTCTATGACGTCGAGCCCGATCCGTCGCTGCAGTGCGCACGTCGCGGCGCCAAGCAGATGGCTCTCTTTGAGCCGGACGTCATCATTGCCGTCGGCGGTGGCTCCGCTATGGACGCCGGCAAGATCATGTGGATGATGTACGAGCACCCCGAGTGCAAGTTCGAGGACATGGCCATGGACTTCATGGACATCCGCAAGCGCATCTTCACCTTCCCCGAGATGGGTAAGAAGGCCTACTTCGTCGCCGTCCCGACCTCTTCGGGTACCGGCTCCGAGTGCACGCCGTTCGCCATCATCACCGACAAGGAGACCGGCATCAAGTGGCCGCTCGCCGACTACGCGCTGCTCCCCAACATGGCTATCGTCGACGCCGACAACTGCATGACCGCCCCGCGCGGCCTGACCGCTGCCTCCGGCATCGACGTCATGACCCACGCCATCGAGTCCTACGTCTCCATCATGGCTTCCGACTACACCAAGGGCCTCTCCGAGCGCGCTGCTAAGCTCGTCTTCGAGAACCTGCCCTCCAGCTTCACGAACGGCGCCAAGGACCCGCATGCCCGCGAGGAGATGCACAACGCCTCCTGCATGGCCGGTATGGCCTTCGCCAACGCCTTCCTGGGCCTCAACCACTCCATGGCCCACAAGCTCGGCGCTTTCCACCACCTGCCCCACGGCCTCGCAAACGCCGTCATCCTGACCCGCGTCATGCGCTACAACGCCGCCGAGGCTCCCGTCAAGATGGGTACCTTCTCCCAGTATCCTTACCCCAACGCGCTGCACAACTACGCCGAGATGGCCAAGTACTGCGGCATCGAGGGCAAGGACGACAAGGAGGTCTTCGAGAACTTCATCACGAAGCTCGAGGAGCTCAAGGACTTCATCGGCGTCAAGAAGACCATCGCCGACTACGGTGTTGACGAGCAGTACTTCCTCGACACCCTCGACGAGATGACCGAGCAGGCATTCAACGACCAGTGCACCGGCGCTAATCCGCGCTACCCGCTCATGAGCGAGATCAAGGAGCTCTACCTGGACGCCTACTACGGCCGCGAGCCCCAGGACTACGCCGTCTGCTAGTTTTAGCACGGTTATTTGCGGCGGGGGTGCACGGGTGTACGCACGCCCCCGCCGTTGCTTCTATCGCATCGTTGAAAGGATGCAATCATGCTGCTCCCCGATTCCAAGACCGAGCTCGTCCGTCGCGGCAACAAGGTCGTTTACGACCTGGGCGACAAGATCGTCAAGGTCTTTAACGAGACCAAGCCCGTCTCCGACGTGTTCAACGAGGCTTTGAATCTTGCCCGCATCAATGAGTGCGGCATCCGCAGCCCCAAGGCTCTCGAGGTTTCCCAGCTCGAGAACGCCAACGGCTGGGCGCTCGTGACCGAGAAGGTTCCGGGCACCACCCTTGCCGAGAAGATGACTGCCGAGCCCCAGCGCTTTGGTGAGTACCTCGAGATGTTCGTCGACCTCCAGATCGAGATCCACGGC
>DBFZQW010000028.1:0-11575 GCA_048521445.1 Collinsella sp.
TGCGGTCGACTGGGGCCTGTCCATCATCATCCTGGTGGTCATCATCCGTCTGCTGCTGACGCCGCTCATGCTCAAGTCGACCAAGTCGACGGCTCGCATGCAGGTGCTGCAGCCCAAGATGCTCGAGATCCAGGAGCGCTATGCCGACGATCCCCAGCGTCAGGCCGAGGAGATGCAGAAGTTCTACAGCGAGAACAAGTTCAACCCCATGGCTGGCTGTCTGCCGCTGCTGATTCAGATGCCTATCCTGTTCGCCCTGTTTACATTGCTGCGCAACCTGCCGCAGTACTTTAACGACGGCACGTTCTCGTTCTTCAACATCCTGCCCGACCTGACCACCACGCCGAGCGCTTCCTTTGCCGATGGCTTTATGGTTGCACTGCCTGCGCTGGTTTGCCTGATCCTGTTCGCCGTCCTGACCCTGATTCCGCAGCTCTATATGTCGCGCAACCAGACCGGCCAGCAGGCTCAGAGCATGCGTATGATGGCCGTTGTCATGACGGTCATGATGCTTTGGATGGGCTGGAGCCTTCCCGTTGGTGTTCTGCTGTACTACGACGTCTCGTCTGCTTGGCAGGTTATCCAGCAGATTTTTGTGACGCAGAAGGTCATCGACAAGGCGAAGGCCGATGAGGAGGAGCGTCTTAAGAACGCTCCGCTGCAGGTTGAGGTCACTCGTCGAGAGAAGAAGCCGCGCCCGCACAAGAAGAAGTAACGGGATATCAATCTTATTTAGGTACCTAACTTTTGGAGTACGTTATGTCTGAAGAGATCATCGAGGATATGCTTGAGGAGGTTGCCCCGCAGGTCGCGGGCGATTATCCCGAGATTGCACAGCGCTACAAGGCTGGTGAAGAGCTGACCGATGAGGAGCTCGACACCATTGCCGATGTTGCGATTTCCATCCTGCGTTCCATCCTTTCGCACTTCGATGCCGCCAACTCTCCTATCGATGAGTATGAGGGCGACGAGGGTGAGCTGATTTTGGATGTAACGGCTCCCGACCTTGCTGTTCTCATTGGGCGTCATGGTCGCACCCTTGATGCCCTTCAGGTTATGTTCTCTTTGCTGGTGAGCCGCAAACTTGGCTTTAGGTATCCGGTTGTAGTGGACGTAGAGGGATACAAGAGTCGCCGTCAGGACAAGGTTGCTTCCATGGCTCAGTCTGCTGCCGAGCGTGCCATCCGCACTCATAAGAGTGTTTCGCTTCCGCCCATGAATGCCTACGAGCGTCGACTGGTTCACATTGCACTTCGTGGCAATGATGCCGTCGATACTCATTCTGAGGGTTCTGACCCTGATCGCCATGTGGTGATTGTTGCTCGATAATCTTCTCGAGCTTATGCTAAGGGGACGTGGTTTCCACGTCCCCTTTTTTTGTCAAAAGTTCTCGATACACTGATTTTTGTCAGAAAGGAGCTTTCGTTGTTAGTACTTACTGATCAGCAGGCTGACGAGATGTTGAGTCGTCTAACTTCCTATTGCAAAGAGTATTCCTTGAGCGTAACTGATGTTGAGCTGAGGAAATGTATTCAGCATTTGGATTTGGTTCTAGAAACAAATAAGACAACCAATCTCACCCGTATTCTTAACGTAGAAGATGCTGCAGTACTCCATATCCTCGACTCACTTGTTTTGCTCCCCTATATCAACAAGGCTCCTGAGGGAGCTTTGCTCGATATGGGAACAGGTGCGGGCTTCCCTGGTATTCCATTAACCATAACCACGCATCGTAAAGCTACTTATATTGACTCTGTTGGCAAGAAGGTTGATGCGGTTAATTCCTTTGTCCATGCTCTTGGATTGAAACATGCTCATGCGGTTCATGATCGTCTTGAAGAATATGCTCGAAGCCATAAGAAGCAGTTCTCTGTTGTAACCGCCCGCGCACTGGCCCCTCTACCGATTCTTGTTGAGTATGCGGCTCCGTACCTGAAGGATGGAGGGCTATTTGTTATAACCAAGGGCAATCCTTCGGATGAGGAGCTTGCTTCCGGCATGTCAGCAGCTAAGATTTGCGGCTTCACTTTGCTTCTGAATGACGCAATTGATTTGCCTGAAGGCTTGGGTCACAGAGAATTCATTCTTCTTAAGAAGAGTCATCCAACATCCGTCTCATTGCCTCGTGCAAATGGCGTGGCAAAGAAGAATCCGCTTGCCTAGATGTTTCACGTGAAACATAATGGATACTAACAACTTGCAGTGTTTCACGTGAAACATGGCGGTTGATATCGATTCGGAATGTTTCACGTGAAACATCCTCCGTTTGACAGCTTTAATACACACCAGGAGGGACCGTGGGATTTCGCGACGTTAAGCGTTCTAAGAGCGCAAAAGACACGCGTATCATTGCAATCATCAATCAAAAAGGCGGCGTCGGTAAGTCAACGACGGCTGTAAACCTTGCAGCAGCACTGGGTGAGCAGGGTCGTAAGACATTGATTGTCGATTTTGATCCGCAGGGAAACAGCACCAGTGGATTCGGAATTGAAAAAGAAGACCTTGATCACTGCATCTATGATGCATTGTTGAATGATGTGCCGGCAGAATCGCTTGTTCTTGATACAAATTGTAAAAAGGTATTCGTTATTCCGGCTACAATTCAACTTGCAGGCGCGGAAATTGAGCTCGTAAGCGCAATTGCTCGTGAAACCCGCCTCAAAGATTTGCTTGAGCCGATTCAGGACGAGTTTGACTTTATTTTCATTGACTGTCCTCCTTCGCTCGGCCTGCTTACTATCAACGCTTTGACCGCAGCAGACAGCGTTTTGATTCCGATCCAGTGCGAATATTACGCACTCGAAGGCGTTACGAAGCTGCTTGAGTCAATGAAGATGGTCAAATCACGGCTGAACAAGGGCTTAGACATCTATGGTGTGCTTATGACCATGTATGACTCGCGTACTTCACTATCGAATCAGGTTGTTGAGGAGGTTCAATCGTACTTTGGTGATAAGGCGTTTAAGACGCTAATCCCCCGTACGGTTAAAATCTCCGAAGCTCCGTCTTTTGGAGAACCGGTAATTACCTATGCACCTCAAAATAAGGGTGCAAAAGCATATATGAACCTTGCAAAAGAGGTGATCAAGCGTGCCTAGTGTAAAGAAACGTGGCGGATTGGGACGTGGACTCAATGCTTTGGTCTCAGAGGCCGAGTATGAGACCGGCGGTTCGGTTGCATCGGCTTCAAATGCCGCATCTGAAACAAAACTACCTATTGAGGATATCGTTCCCAACCCTAATCAGCCGCGAATTCACTTTAACGAAACTGAACTTCGCGAGTTGAGCGAGTCAATCCAAGAACATGGCGTTTTGCAGCCGCTTTTGGTTCGCAAGCATGGAAACGGCTATGAGATCATCGCTGGTGAGCGTCGTTACCAGGCGTCAAAGCTTGCTGGCCTTGAAGAATTGCCAGTCATCATTAAAGAGGTAAATGATGAAGAGATGCTGGCTCTTGCTCTTATCGAAAACCTTCAGCGTTCTGATCTGAATCCCGTCGAAGAGGCTAAGGGCTATCGCCAACTCATTGATGCCAGCGGGATGACCCAGGAGGCATTGTCGAAGGCAGTAAGCAAGTCACGCTCTGCAATTACAAACTCGCTGCGTCTTCTTGATCTCCCCGAAGTAGTTCAGCAGATGATTTTTGAGGGCAAACTTACTGCTGGTCATGCACGTGCGATTCTTGCAGTTCCCTATGAGGACGCGCGTATTCGACTTGCAGAGAAAGTTGTTACAGAGGGCCTTTCCGTAAGAGCGACAGAAAATCTTGCTCCGTTGTTTTCTGCCGGAGAGACACCTAAGACGCCAAGGCCTGCGACGCCTCAGTCTTTTAAAAAGGCCGCCCGTGTGCTTCGCCAGGTATTTAATACCAACGTGCGTGTGAAGAGCTCGCGTGGAAAGAATAAGATCGAGATTGAGTTTAAAGACGAGGAAGAGCTCTCTCGTATTCTTGGCGAAATGATTCAGTTTGATCAAGGAGGCCAAGATGAGGAATAAGATTTTAACAGCGATTGCATTGGCGACGACTGTCGCGGCTGGTGCCTTTGCTGGATATAAGATCGCGACAGACGATGAACTTAGAGGTCGTTTGCTTCGTGGTGCGCAAGATATCGTCGATACTTCCAAGAAGAAAATGGATGTTATGACCGAAGATGTTGCCATGCGTACTGCTCAGGTAACAAAGAATCCCAAGATTAACCAAGGTTGGGTTAGCAACCAATGGGAAAATGTAGGTTATTAGGTACCTAACAATTACTCAGCATATTTTGAGGGGTCCTTGTCTGATTCATGAGACAAGGACCCCTTATTTTGGCCGTAAAACATGGGACAGGTAACAGCTGATTCAGAATTAAGGTCAATAAATGAAACGACCCCGGTTGCATATTCTGCAACCGGGGTCGTTCGATGTTTCACATGAAACGTTTTGGCGTGCGACTCCCCTATGCGTTCTTCTGAACTTTGAAGCGCTGCTTCAGCTGTCCGCAAGCGGCGTCAATATCGTTACCACGGGAGTTACGAATCGTGGTCTCGATGCCACGGGACTCAAGACGACGCTGAAGATCCTCAACCTTATGAATCGGCGACGGCTTGAGCGGGCTACCCTCGATGTCGTTAAGCTGAATGAGGTTAACGTGGCACAGCGTTCCCTCACAGAAGTCGCAGAGCGCCTGCATCTCGGGATTCGTATCGTTGACGCCTTCGATCATGGCATACTCATAGGTCGGGCGGCGGCCAGTCTTCTCGGTGTAGAGCTGAAGCGCTTCGTGAAGGCGAAGCAGCGTGTACTTCTTAACACCGGGCATGAGCTTATTGCGCGTCGACTGGATGGCGGAATGCAGTGAAACAGCAAGCGTGAACTGCTCGGGGATGTCGGCAAATTTGCGAATACCGGGAATAACGCCACTGGTAGAGGCGGTGAGGTGACGAGCGCCGATACCGATGCCATCGGGGTCGTTGAGGATTCGCAGCGCCTTGAGAACCTCATCGTAGTTGGCAAACGGCTCGCCCTGGCCCATGAAGACAACGCTCGTGGCGCGCTCGCCAAAGTCGCTGGATACATGAAGTACCTGGTCGACGATCTCTTGAGCGGTCAGAGAGCGCTTGAGGCCGTTGAGACCGGTAGCGCAAAAGGCACAGCCCATGCCGCAGCCTGCCTGGGTGGAAACGCAGACGGAAAGCTTGTTACGACGGGGCATGCCGACAGTTTCGACAGAAACGCCGTCGTGGTACTCGAGCAGATACTTGCGCGAGCCATCTTTGGAAACCTGCTTGGTGAGTTCAGTGGGCGTGTCAAAGGCAAAAGCCTCTTTAAGCTGCTCGCGGAAAGCCTTGGGAAGGTTGGTCATATCGTCAAACGAACAAACGTTCTTCTCGAAGACCCATTCGATAAGCTGCTTCGCGCGGAAGGCGGGCTGGCCAAGTTCGGCCACGAGCTCGCGAATATCGTTTTGGCTCAAGTCGCGAATGTCCTGAGATTTAGTCCTGGGATTCATGGAAGCCTTTCGATTTTGGGGAAACGTAGAGGGTATCGCTACAATATGGTATCAGCTGCAGAAATTATAGAGGAGGAGTCTGCCCATGCCGGGTAAAAGCCTAGAGAACATGCACGTAGCGGTCTTGGCGGGCGGTCATTCCGCTGAGCGCGAGATCTCGCTCAATTCGGGAAAGAACGTTGTGGTGGCACTGAAGGAAGCCGGCTACACCTCGGTGGAGCTGCTCGATACGGCCGCTGATGACTTTATGGTAACCATGGCAACCGGCGGCTTTGACGTGGCGTTTATCGCCATGCACGGTGCCGGCGGCGAGGATGGTGCCATGCAGGGCGCCATGGAGACCCTGGGTATCCCCTACACGGCCTCGGGCGTGCTTGCCAGCGCCTGCGGTGCCGACAAGGAGGTCTCTAAGCTCCTGTACGCCAAGGCGGGCATTCCCATTGCCCCCGGCCTTGCGCTCGAGGTGGGCGATGAAGTCGATATCGATCATATCGTCGAGGTTTGTGGCGAGCGCTGCTTTGTGAAGCCGGCCGTCAACGGTTCCAGCTATGGTATTTCCCTGGTCCATGAGCCCTCCGAGCTGCCCGCGGCAATCGCCAAGGCGTTTGAGTACGGCGACAAAGTGCTGGTCGAGAAGTGCATCGAGGGTACCGAGATCACCGTTGGCGTATACGGCGAGGATGACGTGCGCGCCCTGCCGATTGTCGAGATCCGTAAGCCCGAGGACTGCGAGTTCTACGATTTGGACGTGAAGTATGTCGACCCTACGGACATTCATCGCATTCCGGCGCAGATTTCACCCGAGAACTATGCTCGTGCCCAGGAGCTTGCCTGTGCCGCTCACAAGGCCCTCGGTTGCCTGGGCATCTCGCGCAGCGATTTTATCGTGAGCGAGGACGGCCCCGTTATCCTCGAGACCAATACCATTCCCGGCATGACCGATACGTCGCTGTATCCGGATGAGATCCGCCACACCGACGACATGACGTTCCCGCAGGTCTGTGACAGCCTGATCCGTATGGGTCTTCGTCGAGCGGGCATTGCATGCTAATCGAGGACGCGGTTTCGTCAGGAACGCCGCAGTTTGTCATCGACTCCTATGCCACGCTTGCCGAGCGCGCCAAAACGCAGTCCTTCGGCCTTATCGAGGAAGATGTGATCGTCCTCGATACCGAGACCACGGGTCTTTCGGTGCAGGACAATGAGCTGATCGAGATCTCGGCGGCCCGTCTTTCGGGCCGCGAGGTCGTCGACCGCTTCGATACCTTCGTGCATCCCAAACAGCTGATTCCCGCCGAGATTACCGAGCTCACGAGCATAACAAATGCCGATGTGGCAGATGCCCCGTCGGCCGTTGAGGCCGTCGCCGCTCTCGCCGATTTTGTCGGTGGTTGCCCGGTGATCGCACATAACGCCACGTTCGACCGCTCGTTTATCGAGTCGGTCAAAGGCGGCGTCAACGTGAGCGATATTTGGATCGATTCGCTGGCGCTGTCGCGCATCGCGCTTTCGCGCCTGGCCTCGCACAAGCTGTCTTTTATGGCCGATCTGTTTGGCTGTGACTCGGTATCACACCGTGCCAATGCCGACGTCGACGCCCTGTGTGGCGTATGGCGCGTGTTGCTCGTGGCGCTCACCGACTTGCCCCAGGGCCTCATGGCGCGCCTAGCCGACATGCACCCGGATGTGCCTTGGTCCTATCGTCCTATCTTCTCATTCTTGGCAGGGCAGAACCCTGGTTCTATCTTCTCTCTCAGCGCCGCTCGTGCTGACATTCTCAAGGCCGATCGCGCCGACGATCGGGTGGACGCCGACGAACTGCCGGTCCTCAAGATGCCGAGTCGTGAGGAGATTGAGGCAGACTATGCGCCGGGTGGCCTGGTCAATCGCATGTATCCCACCTACGAGCCGCGTGATGAGCAGATCGCGATGGCGCTCGAGGTCCGCGATGCGCTGGTCACGGGCACCCATCGTGTAATTGAGGCGGGCACGGGCGTCGGCAAATCGATGGCCTATCTGGTGCCTTTTGCCGAGGCAGCGCGTCGTAACAACATCACGGTTGGTATTGCGACCAAATCGAACAATCTTGCCGACCAGCTCATGTACCATGAGCTGCCAAAACTTGCCGAGCAACTGGACGGTGGTCTGTCATTTTGCGCTCTCAAGGGCTATGACCACTATCCGTGCCTGCGCAAGCTTGAGCGCATGAGCCGAGGCCAGGTCGAGATTACCACCAAGCGCGACCCGGCGGACACGCTCACGGCGGTCGCGGTCATTATGGCGTACGTCTGCCAATCAGCCGATGGCGACCTCGACTCGCTCGGCATTCGGTGGCGCAGCGTCAACCGCCCCGACTTTACGACGGCCTCGCGCGAGTGTGCTCGTCGCCTCTGCCCGTTTTTCCCTGATAAATGTTTGGTCCACGGCGCTCGCCGTCGTGCGGCGCATGCCGATGTGGTGGTCACCAACCATTCCCTGCTGTTCCGCAATGTCGCGGCCGAGGGCAGGATTTTACCTCCGATTCGTCATTGGGTAATCGACGAGGCCCATTCCATCGAGCGCGAGGCGCGCCGTCAGTGGGCGCGCGTGGTGTCGGCGGATGAATCGCGCGTTCTGTTTGAGCGCCTGGGTGGCTCGAGCGCCGGCGCGCTAAGCCAGGTTTCCCGTGATTTGGCAACCTCCGAGGGCTCTACGCTCTATCTGGGCCTTACTGCCAAGGCGACGTCGACGGTTGCGCGCGCGAGCATGGCAATCGCCGACGTGTTCAATGGCGTTCGCGAGCTCGGCCGCCGTGCGCGTGGGGGTTATGACAATGCCAATCTATGGATTGGCCCCGAGCTGCGCGAATCTGACGACTGGCATGATTTCTTACAGTCGGCCTACACTGGCATCGACGCATTGGAACAAGCTGACAAGAGCGTCGACGCGCTGGTGCAAGCCGTCGCCGCCGACAAGCCCGAGGTTGTTGTCGACCTGGGTGATATCTCGCGCCGCCTGCACGAGCTGGTCGAGAACCTCAAACTCATCATTGATGGCACCGATGAACACTACGTGTATTCGCTGCAGGTCAATCGCAGGCTGCGTGCCGGCGGAGAGTCGATGACCGCAGAGCGCATCGACATTGGCGAGGCCTTGGCAACCGAGTGGCTGCCCGAGGTTCACACGGCTATCTTTGCCTCGGCGACCATGACGGTGTCCAAAAGCTTTGAACACTTTAACCACGCGGTCGGCCTCGATCGCATCGGTGCTTCAACATCCTCATCGTTGCACTTGGACTCGAGCTACGACTTCGATTCGAACATGGCTGTAGTCGTTGCGGGCGATATCCCCGATCCGCGCGATCGTGAGAGCTATCTTACGGCGCTCGAGCGCGTGCTGGTCGACGCCCATCTTGCCATGGGCGGATCGGTGCTCACGTTGTTCACCAATCGGCGCGACATGGAAGACCTGTACGCCCGCGTTGAGCCCAAGATGGCCCGTGCGGGTCTGGAGCTCAATTGCCAGCAGCGCAACTCATCTCCTCGTCGCCTGCGCGACCGGTTTATCAATGAGCCGACCTCGTCGCTTTTTGCGCTTAAGGCCTTCTGGGAGGGGTTTGACGCCAGCGGCGAGACGCTGCGTTGCGTCATCATTCCCAAGCTGCCGTTCTCGAGCCCCACGGACCCGCTCTCGTGCGAGCGTAACCTACGCGAAGACCGCGCTTGGGCGCGCTATTCGCTGCCCGAGGCGGTGCTCGAGGTTAAGCAGGCGGCCGGCCGCCTTATCCGCTCGTCGACCGATTGCGGCGTGCTGATTCTGGCCGACCCGCGCCTGGTGACGAAGGGCTACGGAAAGAAGTTCTTAACGTCGCTGCCCACGAGCTCCTACCAGCGCATCGAATCGGCGCAGATTGGTCACTATCTGCAACTGTGGCGCGCACGTCACGAGCGGCGGCGCTAAAGCGGACAGACGAGGGTTTTTGCCATATCGCACAGACGCTTTGACAGGGCGGGGTCATCCAAGATGCGGATGGCTCCGCCCGCTGCGATTATCTGGCTCAGTAGCCAACGCTCGGAGCCGTAATGCACGGTTACCGCTGCCATGTCTGCCCCGCTGCGCTCGATTAGGGTGATGCCGGCCCAGTCCAGATGCTCCGCCATATCGAATGGCATCAAGAGCTTTGCGCTACGCTGCGTCCGGGCAAGGGAATCGTGGAGGGATGCGACGCCCGGTGTGTGAGGCACGACGGAGTCTTCCGTCAAGGTGAGTCCCTCGATTTTATCCATGCGATAGGTGCGCTGCTCATCGACCGCGATGTCCCAGGCAATCAGGTATGTTTGGTCGCCGTTTACCGTAATGCGCAAGGGGTCGACCAGACGCTCGCGTGGCCGCGCATCGTCCATCGAGCGATACGAGATGCGGCAACGAACACCGTCCTGAATGGCGCAGCTCAGCTGCTGCCAGTGCGACCCGTGGTTGACGGTGTCAAAGACGCGCTGGTTATAGCCGAGCTCTTCGGGCAGAAGGGCATGTCGAATCCGAGCTGCCGTCTGCGGCTCGATCCCCAACGATTCAAGTTCATGGTTGAGCACAGCGCCTTCGGCGGCACTCAGGCGCAGCGGTAGCACACGCCCGGCGTCACCAGTGAGGACCACATGCTCGCCGTGGCATTCGCAGATGATGCGCGCACCAGATTCTCGGTCCGCGAGCGTCGAGACGATCTCGAGAATCTCGTCGAGCGATACTCCCGTGATGTCAAAGCGGCCGCAAATCTCGGTTCGTGTCATGCCGCTCTTGCCGGCGGCGTAGAGGGCCTCCATGATGTCGATGGCGCGCGAGAGTCTCTGTTCGCTGGTGAGTTTACGCACGGGCATGCTCGTGCACCGTCCTTTCAATGAGGTGGTTCCACGCCTGCTTGAGCGATTTGGGGGCCATGGGCCTCATGCCGTCCATGGCGTGGACCATGCAAAATGAGGCGGCGGCTTCAAGGTCGCGCACGTCAACGGTCCAGATCCATCCCGCATCGGTGTGTGCGAGCTCACCTCGCCCGCGCGTGAGGCCGTTGATCATATCGATCTGCGTCTGAGGGGCGAACGAGAACGTGGCTGCAACGGGCGGTCGGTCGGCGAAATCGAATTCAAAGAACAGATAGTCGTTGAGATTGAAGTCCGCAGGGATGTCGTAGGCCTTCGAAGGACGCCATGCGCGAACGATACGGTCGCAGCGGAATGTCCTGATGTCGTCGGTGACATTGTCGAGGCCGCAGAAGTACGCCACGCCCTCGCGTTCGAACATGCCGTAAACACAGACGGTACGTTCTTTCTGCTCGCCGCGTCCGTTCTGATATAAAAATCGCAGCGCGCATCGCTCGGCAAAGGCGCTCCATACCGCATCGACGGTGGGAGAGCGGCGGATCGGTGCTTCGTCCACCGCCGACATGCCGGTGAGGTAGGCAATTTTGGAGCGAATATCGGCAAGCGGCGCGGCAAAGGTGGAAGAGCCGGCCGCTAGCGTCTGGTCGATGGCGTTGAGTAGGATGTCGGCGTCGTCTGCGGTGATGAGGCCACCTGCTGCAAACGTGTGCTCGCGGTCGATTGTCCACGAGCTTTCCTCGGTCTCCTGCGCACCGGCGGGGCGAACCTCCTTGATTAAGATGCCACGCTCGAGCAGTTTGTCACGATCGCGCCGAAACTTGCGCTTATCCGAGTCGATGTTGCCCGAGCCATATCCCAGGTCAGAATCCAAGACGATCTGCTCGGTCGTCAGCGGTTCGGGGGAGCTGTTGAGCACAAAGAAAAGATTGAGGATGCGCTGAGCCGTTTTATCGAAACCGGGCTCCGAACTTCCCTTTTTAATTGTCGCGGTCGCGTCGCTTGCCGTCATAGAGTCCTCGCATGAGAAGGTGGTTTGCTGCCATGATTTTAGTCCGATATGGAGATTAGGCTATATCCTTGTCCGCTCGAGGCGTTAAGATGGCCCGAATTCGGTCGTTTGCGCTCGCTCGGGGTATACTTTCGACTATATACGGTTCTAATGTGCATGCATTGGGCCTATTTGTCGGATTATGGATGTGGAGCGCACATGGCGAACACCCAGAACTATAT
>DBFZQW010000029.1:0-3408 GCA_048521445.1 Collinsella sp.
CGAGGGGCCGGGCGAGACGAGGCTGTTCTACTGCGACCCCGGGCGCAGCGACCAGAAGGGCGCCTGCGAGCGCAACCACGTCGAGATCAGGAAGCTGCTGCCCAAGGGCGCCGGAATCAGGTTCGACCGGCTCGCCCCGGCCGACCTGGCGCTGGCCATGTCGCACGTGAACTCCGAGCCCCGCGGCGCGCTCGGCTTCGCGACGCCCGCGCGCGCCTTCAGGGCGATGCTCGGGGAGGACGCGGCGGCGCTGCTGGACGCCTACGGCGTGGAGGACGTGCCGCTCGGCGATCTCGACCTGACGCCGGGGCTCATCGAGAGGGCGCGCGCAGAGAGGGGCGATGCCCCGCTGGCCTAGCCTAGGAGAAAAACGGAATAGACGGACCGACCGTCCGGCTGAGTCTGGGAAGAGGTGCCGGGCGGCGGGCGGAGCATGGCCACCGGACCCATCGAAACACATCTCCACCATTCCTTCAACTGGGAAAATGCCGCCCCCGGGGCCCGGATAGGACCTCGGGGGCGTTCGGTTAACTGCGGGAGCGTGCCGTCAGCTCAATGTGTTCGGTTGGGATCGGAAATCAACCCGCGGCTATTTTGACAACTTTTCGAACAGGCGATCCTCTCGATGATTTTTTAATCCCCGTCCCAGAAAAATCATCGACGAACGCCCTACTTTGCGCTGGTGAGGACGCCGGTGGTGTCGAAGGCCGGGGTGAAGCTCTCGTCTACCGCGCCGCCCTCTTGCCAGAACATCGTCGTAAAGCCCAGATCGTCGGCATGGTCGAGCACCTGCTCGTACTCCTCGCGCGTCACGGCGCGTGCCAGGTCGCCGCCCTGCTCGCGCATGAGGGCATTGGGCGTGTACTGGTTCATGACCGAGATCGGCACGTCGCCCACCGTCTGCCACACCAGGTCTAACACGCGGCACGAGTCATCCGCATGCCCCGGCAGCACCAGGTGGCGCACGATGATGCCGCGCTTCATGAGCCCGTCCTCGTCCACCAGCTCTCCCCCGCGGCGATCGATCTCGCGCGCCATCTGGGCCAGACCCGACACAGCCACGCGCGGGTAGTCCTTAATATGAGAAAGCGACTGCGCAAGCCCGGCATCGGCATATTTAAAGTCGGTGAGCCACACATCGACCAGGTCGCCCAGCGCCGCCACGGCACTCGCGCGCTCGTAACCACTCGTGTTGTAGACGATCGGGATGTCCAGCCCGCGCTCCCGCGCTGCGGCAATCGCGGCCGGCAGCAGGTGCGCGTAGTGAGTCGCCGTCACCAGGTTGATGTTGTTGGCACCTTGGTCCTGCAGCTCCAACATAATCTCGACCAAGCGCTCGGGCGAAATCACAAGCCCAAAATTGCCCGTCGAGATCTCATGGTTCTGGCAATAGACGCATTTGAGCGAGCAGCCGCTAAAGAAGATCGTGCCCGAACCGGCCTCGCCCGAGATAGGCGGCTCCTCCCACATATGAAGCGCCGCGCGGGCCACCCTGAGCGTGTCGTTAGCACCGCATACGCCGCGCGCGCCCTCATCGCGCGCCGCACCGCAACGGCGCGGACACAAATGGCAGGCGGGCGAAAAAAGTTCGGTCAACGACGTCGGCATAAAAACATGCTCCAAAACAACGATTCAGCAGCTCAAACGTAAAGGGCCAGGCCGCGTAGACGGCTCCGTCCCTAAGGTGCCGTAATCGTCCGACACGATTTTTGTAATGTCAAGACTGGAATCCACAAAGCGCCGCTTTATGATGTAGGTATTCCGCCCCCCGCGGAGCAACTGGGTGAACCGTCGCGTTTATTTAGGGAGCCCACACAGTCGTGCCTAGTACAGGTATCCTTCGTTGTTAAGGACGCTGGAACAGTCGATGAGGGCACCCACCTGTTTTAGGTGGGTTCATTTTCGTAACGTGGGGGGTGGTTTTCTTTTGCCGAAAAACACCATTACAGTCCATATGGATCCCCGTCGGCATCCCGACAAGCCACCGACAACATCCCAATATCTGGTAAGCGCGTGATTATCGCTGCGTGCAATTACATGCACCCCCCTTGGTCGAGTATTATGGTTCGGCTATGCCCTTTGCGCATGGCGTTCTTCTGACCTTTTCCTTCGACGCTTGGCGGTTTTTATATTCATGGCTTCATCCCCGAGCTACATACCGTACCTATGCGTGGCAGCGGCGGCCTTTATCACGACCTTCCTCGCGGTGCCCCTGGTCAAGCGCTTGGCAATTAAGCTCGATGCCGTCGACTATCCTTCTAAGCGCCGCATCAACACCAAGCCCATTCCGCGTTTGGGCGGAACGGCGGTGTTTTTGGGCCTGGTCGTTGCCTGCATTGTGCAAATCCTAGGCACCTGGCACCTAGGCTGGCCACCCGTCCTGGTGCCGCACCCGCGCCTTCACATTAGTTATCCCATGCTGGCGCTCTCCTTTACCGTCATCTTTGCGACCGGCGCTATCGACGACGTCTTCCAGCTCAAGCCCAAGCAAAAGCTGGCCGGACAGGTCCTCGCCGCGCTTATCGCCTGTATCGGCGGCCTAAAAATCGGCGTCATCGTCAACCCGTTTGCCCCCGGTGAGATCATGCTCGGATGGCTCGCCTACCCCATCACCGTGATCTATCTGGTGGCATTCACCAACATCATTAACCTCATCGACGGCCTCGACGGCTTGGCCACGGGCATCTGCGGCATCGCCTCGTTCACCATGTTTTCGATGGCCGTTCTCTCGGGCCGCATCGACGCCGCCGCGCTCTCCATTGCGCTCTTTGGCGCCTGTCTGGCCTTTTTGCGCTACAACTTCAACCCCGCAAGCATCTTCTTGGGCGACTCGGGGTCGCTGCTTCTGGGCTTTGCGCTGGGCTCCATCTCGCTACTCAACGTGAGCCGCACCGCCGCGCTCACCTCGCTTATCATCCCGCTCATCGTTGCCGGCGTGCCCATCATCGACACGTTTAGCGCCATCGTGCGCCGCAAGCGTGCCCACATTAGCATCGGGCAGGCCGACAAGGGCCACATCCACCACCGCCTGATCCAAGAAGGCTACAACCAAAAACAGGCCGTGCTGCTCATTTATGCCTGGTGCATCATGCTTTCGGCCGGCGCCGCCGCGATTAACCAGGTCGAAGTGCCTATGCGTGTGCTCATCTTTACCGTGCTCGCCATTGGCTCGGCGGCCTTCGCCAAGCATCTACATCTGTTTGAGCCCGTGCTGCGCCACCATTACAACAAGCGCACGCACGAGGACGAGCTCGTCACCCCCGACGACCCCGCCTTTAAGCAGGAGGAGCAGGCAGCCGAGGAGCGCAAAGAAGAGCGCCACCACAAGCTCTAGGGCAAGCTGCCGAGGATGTGCCCAGGCGCCGCTGGCCAAGCGCGGCCGCGCCGCACCCATCGCACATGCCGCAC
>DBFZQW010000030.1:0-24647 GCA_048521445.1 Collinsella sp.
GAGCTGATAGACGCGCTCGCCACCGTACTGGTTGACGAAGCGGATGCCGCGCTCGTCGTTGCAGCGGCTGCGGCCGACGCTGATGAGCTGGAACAGCGAGGTGCGCTTGTCCAGGATCTCGAAGGGGCCGTGGAAGAAGTCACAGGTGTTGATGGTGCAGGAGTCAATCTGCAGCATCTCCTGCACGTTGCAGATGCTAAAGACGTAGGCGGCACCAAAGAGCGGACCCTGAGCCATCACGTTGATGCAGGGCTTGTCGGCGTTTTGCTCGGCCCACTTGGCGGCGAGCGGACGGGTGTACTCGACGGCCTTGCGATAGATGGGGTCAACCAGGTCGAAGGCGGCCATAGCGGTCTCATACTCGGCATAGCCCTCGGTCTGCTGCGTAAGCTCCATGGCGATCATGGTCACGACGGCGGAGTTGGTACGGCCCATGCAAGACTCGTCGACGGCCAGGCTGTCATACTGAATCTTGTAGTCGCAGACCTCGGTGAGGCCGGACTCGTCGACATAGATGGCGATGGTGCTGGCGCCGTGGTCCTTGGCGACCTGGGCGGCGACGATGGTCTCCTTGGTGCCGCGCATGGACACGACGACGGCCAGGGTGTTCTCGTTGACGTAGGCCGGGGTGGCGTGCACGAACTCATTGCTGGTGTAGCTGGAGCTCACGACCTGCGTGGCCTCGTGCTCCATAAAGTACTGGGCAGGATAGTTGCCGCCGTTGGATCCGCCGGCGCCAATCCACACGACGCGCTTGATGCCGCCCTTGTCTGCCTTGTCGGCCAAAACCTGGGAGACGACGTCCTTAACCTGTTCCTGAGTAGTCATCGTGCATCAGCCTTTCTTCTCGTTTGATGCTCTCGATGGCATACAAGTTACATACATGTTTTGGCTATGTCGACTAGTTGTATGCTATATTTGTCTTAGAAATTTTGCTGATGCGGTTTTCGATAACTAGCTACCAGCGGTTTTGTTGTTGTATTGAATACATGCTTGATTAGATACGCATACAGGTTAGATACAGGTTGATCGCATGAACGCTTCATCTAAAAAGAGACTGACCCAATACGAGCGCTTGGCGGGCATGCTGCGCGACCGCATCGCCTCCGGCACCTACGCGCGCGGAGACAAGCTGCCGTCCGAGATGGAACTCATGGACGAATCGGGGCTGTCGCGCAGCACCGTACGCCACGCCCTTAAGGTGCTCGTTGATGAGGGCCTGGTGCGCACCGAGCGCGGGCGTGGCGCCTTTGTGGCCGACACGCCGGCGCTCCACGAGAACAACCTGGTGTTTTCGAGCTACACGACACAGGTCCAGGGTCAGGGTATGAAGCCCACCACGCGCACGGTGGACTCGGGCTTTGCCAAGGCCGCGGGCAATGCGGCCAAGTTCTTCGATGTCGCCGTGGGCAGCAAGCTCGTCAAACTTGTCCGCCTGCGTTATCTGGACGATGCGCCGCTGTGCCTGGAGACCACCTATCTACCACCGAGCTTTGAGCCGCTCATCGATCGCGATATCAACGGTTCACTCTACGCCACGCTGCGCCAGGAATTCCATCGCGCGCCGGCACAGGGGCACAAGACCTTTGAGGTGTGCTATGCCTCGCAAAACGAGGCGTTTTTGCTCAACGTTGAGCGCGGGCAGGCGCTGATCCTGATCACCGACTACGTCTACGACACGGACGGCCGCCCGCTCCATGTCTCCAAGCGCATCCAGCGCACCGACCGTGCCAAATACACCGAGCCCATCGGCTAACCTGCCAAAACCACCGCAAAGGGGACAGGCACCTTTGTGGTGGTTTTAGGCGAGGAGGTCGGGAAACCAGGTTGGCTTAGGTTGGTTGGGTGTGCGCTCGGCTAGGACCAACTCCATCCAGCACATGTCGTACCAGCGGCCGAACTTTTGGGCGCAGCGGTCAAAGGCGCCCACCAGGCGATACCCCATATGGGCATGGAAGTCCTGGCTGTTGTGCGTCAGGTACTCATCGTCCTTGTCGTGCGGCACGGCGATGAGGGCGCACATGTTGGTGATACCCATCGCGATCAGGCATTGCTTAAGCGCGTCATGCAGCTTGCGGCCCAGCCCGCCGTGGCGCACATCACGCGCCAGGTAGATCGATGTCTCGACCGACCAGTCGTATGCCTCGCGGCTGTTGAGCGGACTCACATAGGCATAGCCTACCGGACGCCCGTCCAGTTCCATCACCAGATACGGATAGCGCTTGAGCGTGCGCTCGATGCGCCCGGCGAACTCCTCAACGCTCGGCACCTCGTATTCGCAGGTAATCGCCGTCTGGCGCACATACGGCTCATAGATGGCAAGCAACGCCGGCGCGTCTTCGGGCGTCGCCAGGCGAATCGTCGGCTCGGACATCTCGGTCATACAACCCTTCTCCCCCAAAAGCAAAGACCACCCTGCGCCAAACCCGGCGCAAGGCGGCCCCTCGTCATTACATCAGGCTACAGGACAGCCGCCAACGCATCGATGTCCTCCTGCGTCGTGGCCCAGCTGGTGCAAAAGCGCACCACCGTGTGGGTCTCGTCGTACTTTTCCCAGTACTCGATCGAGGCGTGCTCGCGAATGCGCGCCATGTCCTCGTTGGGCAGAATCACAAACTGCTGGTTTGTGGGCGTCTCCAAAAAGAACTGGTAGCCGCGCTCGTGCAGCACACGACGCAGCGCCTGAGCCGTCTCGATCGCCTGTCGACCAATCTCAAAATACAAGCCGTCGGTAAAGAGTGCCTCAAACTGCACGCCCGTCAGGCGGCCCTTGGCCAACAGCGCGCCGTGCTGCTTAATGCGCGGAATGGGATGTGCCGGGGCGTGCATGCCGCAGAACACCACAGCCTCGCCGCAGAGCGCGCCGCACTTGGTGCCGCCGATGTAGAACACGTCGCACAGCTGCGCCAGCCCGGGCAGGGTAATGTCGCACTCATCGGCCGCCAGCGCATAGGCCAGGCGAGCACCGTCCACAAACAGCGGAATCTCGCGCTTCTGGCATACCGCATGAATCGCCGCGAGCTCGGCCTTAGAGTACAGCGTGCCGTACTCGGTCGATAGGCTCACGTACACGGCGCCCGGGAACACCGTATGCTCGTAGCTCTCGTTTTCGTAGAACACCTGGATATAGTTCTCGAGGTCCTCGGCGTGCATCTTGCCCTCGTAGCCGGGGATGGTGAGCACCTTGTGGCCGCCAAACTCAATGGCGCCCGCCTCGTGGCAGGCGACGTGGCCGGTCTCGGCAGCAACGACGCCCTCGTACGGCGCGAGCAGCATGTCGATCACCGTGGCGTTAGCCTGCGTGCCGCCCACCAGGAAAAACACGTCGGCGTCAGGCGCCTGACAGGCCTCGCGAATAAGTTGCTTGGCACGCTCGGTGTGCGCATCGGTACCGTAGCCAGGCTGCGGTTCCATGTTGGTATCGACGAGCGCCTGCAGCACTGCCGGATGTGCACCGTGGGAATAGTCGTTGTTAAACGCGAGCATGGCAATCCTCTCTTACCGGGTATCGGTCAGATGATTCAAACGGAGCTATTGTACGCCGCTGGGATAGGCAATGCGCGCGGCAAGGCACTCAAGCGCCAACACCAGGGCAAAGCCGCAGCTCACGTCACTCAAAAAGTGCGCTCCGATCACGATGCGGCCAAAGGCGACGAGCGCCGCGACCACAGCCGCCGCCCAAAAGATCACACGGCGACGCGAAGGCTTTTCCGTAAAGGCCGCCGCGGGAAGCCCGGCGAGCATAAGGCCGATCGCCGCATGCGCGGTGTGTCCGCTCGCAAATGACTTAAAGCCGTCCTTGATCACGCCGGCGGCGATATAGGTCCACTTGTCGGGATTGCCGATCACCCACCACGGCTGAAAATTGAGCCCCGGTGTGACCTCGATCACGCGCATGCGCGGGCGCGACCACAACGGCTTGACGATCACGTTGAGGATAATGGCCTGAGCGACCCACACGGCAAGCACCATCAACGCCCAGCGCGTAAGCTCGTCAGGCTCGGTCGTGCGCGTGAGGCGATAGATGATAAGGTTGGCGGCGATGACCAGTACAAACGTCAGCACCAGCTGAACGGCAATGAGTTTACCGCCAACACGCAGGGACGAAACAATCTCGTAGCCGGCCAGGCCAACGTTGACGAGGATGCCGAGCACGGCGAGCCATTTGCTCCCCCTGGAGTCGGGACGCACCGCGCGTACGAGCATAACGCCCGCGACGCTTGCCGTCAGCTCGAACGGCAGCTCGCCGGCGGCCTCGATAAGGCGACCGTACATACTGCCGATATTGAACAGCGCGCTCGAGATTTGATAATCGAAGAAACTGCCCACGCCCAGACAAAGGCACAGGACAACCGCGATAATGGCGACATCTTTCTTATAGATGTATCCGAACATGCTTTCCTTTCGGTCGGGCGAAGGGTCGACCCGCAACGTGGTGGGGCAAAGATAGCTTTGTCCCATAAATACCCTTACAGGTTGAGCATAAGTGAGCGAAAACGTTCCATTTGTGGCAAGGTGGCCCGAAGGAGGAGGGAAGCGTACTTGCGTACGCGACCGACGAGTGAGGGTCAGATTGCCCAAATGGAGCGTTTGCAGCGTCGACCCGTTAGTCGTCGTCGCTGGCACCCAGCTGCTGCAGTAGCATGAGCGCCGCCGCCACGGGACCGGTACCGTCGTTGGCGTCGAGGCCGCGACCCAGGCCGCTGCCCGCGCCGGCGCCCGCCTTGTAGGGCACCGACAGCTTGCGGCTCTTGGGAAAGTTCACCGCGCCATAGCGAGTCTTAAGCTCATAGGCCACCTTCTTGGGCACGTCGACGCCCAAAAACGTGATGCGTCCGCCGCTGAGCGTGACACTCTCGAGCCCCAGGCGCTCGCCGCGGATGCGGATGCGCGCGCGATTGAACAGGTTAAGCCCCGCCAACGGCAGCTCACCATGCGCGGCCTCGGTCTCTTCCTGTACCTCGTCGATACTCTCCAGGTCCTCTGCAGCCGCGAGCTTGCGGTATACGAGCACGCGCTGGTCCACCGCCGGCAGGTACTCCTCGGACAAGAAATAGTCGGCCGGCAGGTTAATGCCCACGCTCACCGCCTCCACGCCGGCGTCGTCATCGCCGCGCGCCTCGGCCACGGCCTGGCCCAGCATCTGCGTAAACAGGTCAAAGCCCACGCTCGACAGATTGCCGTGCTGCTCGGCGCCCATAAGCGAGCCAGCGCCGCGAATCTCCAGGTCGCGCATGGCGATGCGCATGCCGCTGCCCAGGTCCTGGAACTCGGAAAGTGCGGTCAGGCGTGCCGTGGCCTCCTCGGTAAGCGGCAGCTCGCCCGGGAACATAAAGTACGCATAGGCCTGCGTGGCCGAGCGGCCCACGCGGCCCTTGAGCTGGTAGAGCTGCGCCAGACCCAGGCGCTGCGAGTCCTCGATGATCAGTGTGTTGGCGGTCGCGTTGTCGATACCGCTCTCCACGATGGTCGTGGCGATGAGCACGTCGATCTTTTTGGTCGCGAACTCGATCATCACGTCCTCGACCTCGCGCGGGCTCATCTTGCCGTGCGCCACGCCCACGCGCGCCTCGGGCGCGGCCTCGCGCACGCGCGCCACGGCGTCGTCGATGGTCTTGACGCGGTTGGACACGTAGTACACCTGGCCGCCGCGACCCACCTCCAGGCGAATCGCCGCGCTCACCACATCGGGGTCGTACTCCCCCACGTGCACGATCACGGGACGACGCCCGGTCGGCGGCGTGGTGATCAGGCTCATATCGCGCACGCCGCTCGTGGCCATCTGCATGGTACGCGGGATAGGCGTGGCCGAAAGCGTGAGCACGTCAATCTGCTCGCGCAGGTTCTTGAGCTGCTCCTTGTGCTGCACGCCAAAGCGTTGTTCCTCGTCAATGATCACCAGGCCCAGGTTTTTGGGGTTCACATCGGCCGAAAGCAGGCGGTGCGTGCCGATAAGCACATCAATCGTGCCCTCGGCAAACGCCTTGAGCGCGCGCTTTTGCTGCGCCGGGGTGCGGAAGCGGCTGAGCACCTCGACTTCAAGGCCAAACGGGGCAAATCGCTCAAAGAACGTCTCGTAGTGCTGCTGGGCCAGAATGGTCGTGGGACAGAGCACCATGACCTGGCGGCCGGAGTCAACGCACTTAAACGCCGCGCGCAGGGCGACCTCGGTCTTGCCGAAGCCCACGTCGCCGCACAGCAGGCGGTCCATGGGCTTGGGCGCCTCCATGTCGGCCTTAATGTCGGCGATGGCCTCCAGCTGGTCGCGCGTCTCGTCGTAAGGGAAGCTCTGCTCCATCTCGATCTGCTCGGGCGTGTCGGGCGGGCAGGCGATACCGGTAATCGACGAGCGGCGCGTATACAGATCGACCAGGTCAAACGCCAGCTTTTTGGCGTTCTTGCGCGCCTTGTTGGTGGCACGCGTCCAGTCGGCGGTGTTGAGTCTGGTCAGACGCGGCTTGTCGCCGTCAGGGCCAACATAGCGCGTGATACGGTCGATCTGTTCCAACGGCACGTAGAGCTTGTCGCCGTCGGCATATTCCAGCAAAAAGTAGTCGCGCTCCTTGCCGCCCACTTCTTGGCGCGCGATCTCGCTAAAGAGCGCGATGCCGTGAGTGGCGTGCACCACGTAGTCGCCCGGCTTAAACGGGAACGTGATCTGCGTAATGTCCACCTTGCGGCGGCTGCGCGCGCGGTTGGCGTCCATGCGGGCGTTGAGGTCGGCGATCGAGAACACGGCCAGGTTGGCATCGGGCACCACCACGCCCTGCGGCAGGGCGGCATCGACAAAGGTCACGCGTCCACGCGAGATAGTAGGCACGGCGGCGCCGGCGGCTGCCTGGGCGGCACCTGCCTCGAGCGAGCGGGCGTTGAGCGCGTCGGCCTTGCGCTCGCGAATTGCAGCATGGGCATCCTGACGGGCAGCACGGTCGGCAGAATCTGCCGCCGCCACGCGCACGCGCTCGCCAATGACGCCGGCGTTTTCGGGCGCCGCGGTCAGCGATTCCTCAAAGGTAATGCCCTCGTCGCCAAAGGTGAGCTCCATCGACTCGCGCGCACCGCGGTCGGGAATGGCAAACACGCAGGCGTAACGCTTGCCCACGACTTCCTGAATGCGCGTCATAAAGCGATTGTCCGAACCCGCGATGGCCGGCTGCTCAATCTTGAGCTCGGCCGTAACCGCACCGCCGGCACGGATGAGGCTTACGTAGTTCAGGCGCTGCTGAGCACCAAAATCGAGCTGCTGGGCACGTACATACAGGCCATCCAGTCGGTCGACCCCCGCCTCGCCGGCACGGGCCTCGATATCCTCGTAGGCACGCAGGCAATCGTCGAACAGCGAGCGCGGCTCGGACAGCACCACGAGCGCCTTGCCGCTCACGTGCGCCAGCGGGCTCACGGTCTGGCCGTACATCACCGGCAAAAAGCGGTCGAGCTCGGGCGTGACGATGCGCGCATCCACCATCTCGAGCAATGCGGCCAGTTTGCTGTCGTCCTGGCTGGCGCGATAAAGCGCCACATGCATGTTGTGGACGGCCTCGTCGGTAAGCGCCAGCTCACGGCAGGGGAAGATCTCGATGCTGTCCTCGTTGCCGATGGTCTGCCCCGTTGAGCTCACCATGCGACGGATGCGATCGATCTCGTCGCCGAAGAACTCGATGCGCACGGGCGCTTTTTCCTGCGCGGGGAACACCTCGACGGTGTCGCCGTGCACGTGGAACAGGCCAGGCGCGTCGGCGGCGCCGGCATTGGTGTAACCCATGCCCACCAGGCGCTGCGGCACCTCGTCAAAAGGAATCTCCTCGCCCACCGCAAAAGTGGTGGACTCCCAATAGCGACTCTCGACCGGCGGCACGCAGCGCAGCAGCGCGCGGGCCGAGGCGACCATGATGCAGTTGTCACCGCGAACGATGCGTCCCAGGGCCTCGCAGCGCTGGGCAACCACAGCATCGTCGGGCGCCTGCTCGCGCCACGGATAGTCCTTGCGCTCGGGAAAACGGCACACGTGTGCCAGACCCACGTAGGCGGCAAGGCTGCGCGCGGCGCGATCGGCCGCGTCCTCGCCGCTCACAATGTAGACCGTGGGGCGCGGACGGCGCGCAAACTGGGCTGCCGCCATAAGCGTACGGCCCGATTGCGACACGGCCAGCGTCACGTCCTCGCCGGCATCGAGTCCGGCCTCGACAGTCTGCAAGGCCTCGGCAGTGTAGAGCTGCGCGGCTATACGGTGAATGAGCATGCTGTTCCTCCGGCATCGCAACGCCAAAAGCCCGCCGAGGCAAGCTCGGCGGGTCGTACGTCAAAGATCATTGTTGTCATGGTAGCGCATGGAGAGGACTCCGGTTCAAGGGCAAACCCAGCCCCGCAAAAAACGCCAGACGAAAATGCGTTCCGCCCTACCCCGCCACGCGCACGCTGGGACACAAATCCGCCAGCGGACACTCGTCGCACTTAGGCTTGCGGGCGTCGCAGACCTCGCGGCCAAAGGTGATCCACTGGTGGTTGACCGACTCCCAATACTCGTGCGGCAAAATCTTGAGCAGATCTTGCTCGGTCTTGAGCGGCTCCTTGGCATGCGTCTTGGGGCTCAGCATCAGGCGGTGCGCGATGCGGTTGACGTGCGTGTCGACCGCGATGCCCTCGACAATGCCAAACCCCACGTTGAGCACGATGTTCGCCGTCTTGCGGCCAACGCCCGGCAGCTTGACGAGCTCCTTCATGTCGGCCGGTACCTCGCCGCCGTAATCGGCGACGATCATCTGCGCGGCCTCCACGGCGTGTTTGGCCTTACTCTTATAAAAGCCAAGCGACTTAATGGTATCGGCCACATCGGCCACGCTCGCCCCCGCCATGGCCTCGGGCGTGGGCCACTGGGAAAACAGCTTCGGCGTCACTTTGTTGACCTGCGCGTCGGTCGTCTGCGCCGAGAGTAGCACCGCGATGAGCAGCCTAAAGGGATTCTCATGGTCCAAAAAGCACTCGACCGGGCCATAGCGACGGTTAAGGCGCTCGCACACCTCAACGGCGCGCTCGCGTTTGGCGGCATTGGTCTCGCGTGGCATAACGACTCCTCGGCTCAGCGGCTAACAAACCTATTGGCACGATTGTCCCACGTATGGGGTCTTTACGCCTCCAAAAATGCGCCGGTCTGGCGGCCCCACAGGCTTGCGTACTCGCCGCCCGCCTCGACAAGCTGCGCATGCGTACCGTCCTCGACAATCTCGCCGTCCGCCAGCACCACGATGCGGTCGAGCGCCGCCACGGTGGACAGGCGATGCGCCACCACAATGGAGGTGCGGCCGCGCATAAGGTTCTCGAGCGCCTCCTGCACCAGCGCCTCGGACTCGCTATCCAGGGCAGACGTCGCCTCGTCGAGCACCAAAATCGGCGCGTCGGTCAGGATAGCGCGGGCGATGGCCACGCGCTGGCGTTGGCCGCCCGAGAGCTTGACGCCGCGCTCGCCCACCATGGTGTCAAAGCCACGGGGCAGGCGGTCGATAAACTCGGTCGCATTAGCCAAGCGAGCCGCCTCGCGGATCTGCTCATCAGTGGCGTTGGGACGACCGTAGGCAATGTTTTCGCGAATGGAGCGGTGGAACAGCAGCGCCTCCTGCGGCACGTAGGCAACCTGGCGGCGCAGGCTCTGCTGCGTGCAGCGCGAGACGTCTTGGCCGTCCACGAGCACGCGGCCGCCCTGTACGTCGTCCAGGCGCAGCAACAGTTTGGTGAGCGTCGTCTTGCCCGAGCCCGATTTACCCACCAGGCCCACGCGCTGGCCCGCCGCCACGTGAAGCGTCAGGTCGTCGAACACGTTCTCGCCCGCCGCGGCGTCACGGTATGCAAAGCTCAGGTGCTCAAAATCAATCGCACCTTCGGTCACTTTAAGCTCGGGAGCGTTCTCGTCGTCTGCCACCAGACGCGGCTCGTCCAGCACGCGCGTCATCTCGGCCGCATCACCGAGCGCACGGTTGATGCGCTGCATCATGGAGCTTACGTAGTTCAGACGCATGGTGAGGTTGTACGTATAGGTAAAAATCATGACGAGCGCGCCGGCAGAGATGTCAAACCACGCGTTGCCTCCCGCGACGAACGCGCTCACCACGGCCATGGTGATGACGATAAGGCCCGAGGTCGTAAAGTTGCGCTGCATCATGGCGTGCATCGAGACCGTCTCGGCGTCGCGCGCAGCGCGGTCGGCGGTATCGAACAGGTCGCGCTCAAAGTCCTCGCGCCCGCAAGTCTTGACGGCCAGGATGTTCGTGACCGCGTCGGACAGCACGCCCGACAGCTTGTTCTGAGCAGCGGACGTCGCGACCGAAAGCGGCATGATGCGCTTGTACATAAGCCAGACAAACGCGATGTAGACGACCATGATGCCCACCAGGATCACGGTAAACGTCGGCACCACCGGGGCGAGCGCCGCCACCGTGCAGACAACCGAAGTGATAGTGGGAATGAGCGAATACACCGTCACGTCCACCAGCCCCGTGTAGCCGCTCATAAAACGGCTCGTTTGGCTCACAAGCGATCCGCCAAAGCGGCTGGTGTGAAATGTCATGGATTGATTGGAGAGCGTGTCGAAGCACAGGCGCGCCAAGTGGTAGTTGCCCGCAATCTCGAGCTTGTAGACGGTGTAGTCCTGTAGCTTGGAGAGGATCTGGCCCGCTAGGTTAACGAGCACGAGCGCCAGAATGTAAGGGCCAAAGACCTCAAACACCTGGTCGCCCGCCACGGGGCCGGCCTGGACGCGGTCGACGATAAGGGCCATCACGTAGGTGTTGGCAAACGTGAGCAAAAAGATGTAGCCCGCCGACGAGAACACCGAGAGAAAGACGATCAGAGGCTGCGTGCGCGTGACGTCCCAAAAACGCTGCAGCGTGCGGCGCACGGTGGAGCGTTTGAGCGGACTGGTGTTTCTCTGAGACATGGGCTTCCTTTCGCGTCTGATAGGGCGAAACGCCATTGTTGCACACTAAAGCGCACTCCAGGCAAGCACGATGCGAAAAGCGCCCGCGCCGTGCTTGCGCAAGCGCCCCGCCGTCAGATGCAGCTAGTCCTCGTCTTTTTGGTCTGCGAGCAGGCTCGCGGACGTGAGCCCCAAGATCGCGTCGGCCTCCCCGGCATCTTCCAGCGCATCGATATCCTTGAGCTTGCGCTCCATAACGTTGGTGCGCGTGGTGATGATGCCCTCGACCGTCTTTCCCGCAGTCTCAATCTGCTGCTGGGCGCGGCGCAGGGCCGCCTGATAGCGTGGCAGCTCGGCCTTGACGGCAGAGAGCACACGTAGCACGTCGTCGGTGCGTTTTTGCAACTTAAACGTCTGGTAGCTCATCTGCAGACTGTTGAGGATGGCCGCCATGGTGCTAGGGCCGGCAACGTTGACGTGATAGTCGCGGCCCAGGGTCTCGATAAGCCCGGGGCGGCTGACGACCTCGGCGTACAGTCCTTCAAACGGCACGAACATGATGCCAAAGTTGGTCGTTGCCGGCACGCTCAGGTACTTTTCGCAGATGTCCTTGGCCTCGCGCTTGACCATGGTGTCGAGCGTCTTACGCGCAGCCGCCACGGTCTCCGCATCGCCCGACTCCTGCGCGTCGAGCAGGTGCTCGTACGCGTCGCCCGGGAATTTGGAGTCGATCGGCAGCAGCACGGGATCGCCCTCGTCCACCGGCAGCTTGACGGCAAACTCAACGCGCTCCGAGGCGCCGGGCTTGGTGGCGACGTTTTCCAGATACTGGTCGGGCGTAAGGATGTCCGTCAGGATCGCACCCAGCTGCACCTCGCCCAAAATACCGCGCGCCTTCACATTGCCCAGCACGCGCTTAAGATCGCCCACGCCGGTGGCGATGGATTGCATGTCGCCCAGGCCCTTGTACACGGCCTCGAGCTGGTCGCTCACCTGCTTAAACGATGCCGACAGGCGATCGTTGAGCGTGCGGGAGAGCTTCTCGTCCACCGTTGCGCGCATCTGATCGAGTTGCACGTTGTTGTCTTTGCGGATAGCACCCAGCTGGGCATCGACCGTCTCGCGCACCTTGTCCAGGCGGTGCTCGATGCCCTCGCGGTTGGCACCGAGCTGTTGGGCCGTCTCGCGGCGCAGGTCATCCATCCGGTCACCAGCTTGCGAAAACTCACGTGCGATGGTCAGGTAACGTTGCTGCTCCACGGCCGCATCTGTCGTCTGCTGCTGCGCGATGGCATTGGCCGTGCGGCGAGTTTCGGCCAGCGCGACGTTCAGGGCATCGAGCGCGTTGTTGGCCTGCTCGAGTGCTGCCAGCGTTTCCGCGCTACTGTCGCCACGCTCCCGCAACTCGGCACGCAGGCTCTTGAGCTGGAGGGCGCAAGCCACAGCAACCCCCACCGCCACCAAGGCGATCGCAACAAGCACAATATCAATAGCAGACATAAACTCCGCCCAACAAACCCAATCGAGCACCAATCAAAACCGCGATCAATCTTACCCCGCCACACGCACGGATCACCCACTGCCTTGCAGACAAATTTCTCTTAGAGCCGCGGACGCTAAAACGCTAGCTCTCCCAGCCGGTGCGGATGGTTGTTATGACGTCGCCTAGGCGCTGGCCCAGGGCTGACAGATGTTGGAGCACTTCGCCGGGCGAAGCACCGTTGAGGATGCAGGTGAGCGCATACGAGACCAAGAAAATCGCCGCAAGTCCTAGCGGAATGAGCACGATCATCGCCAATGTGCGCAGGCGCTGGCCCATGCGGCGGCGACGCGTGCGACTTTTGTCGAACGCGAGCTCCTGCGCATATGAATCTTGCTGTACGGAATAGGCCTCTGGTGCCGATTCGCCCGCAGGCGAAACCGCAGGCGTGGCATTTTGCGCAGGGGGCTGGGCCGCCGCCCCCTGCATTTGCATCTCCATGAGTCGTTGCTGCTGACGCAGCATGCGCTCAGCTTGCTGCTGCGGAGTCTCAAGAAACAGATCCATGCTGGCCTCCAAAATCGGAGCATTCGACGCTTACGACCAGCATCCCGCACCGCCATGACCGCGACAACGCAATCGCCGGCAATAGCCACAAAGTTTCTTTTGCTCAAAAGCTGTCGAAAAGCTCAACAACTCCCCTACCAGCACTTTCTCTGAGCTTTTTTCGCCATCAATCTTTTGGACTTCCGCCTTTACGCCAACTGACCAAAATCTAACCAAAAGCTTGACGAAAATTGTGAAGACAGGGACCCCCCACAAAAAGTGCCGCCCCAAAGGGGCGGCACACAAACCAATCTATTAGCCAAAACTCGTTGGCAAGCCCGCGTCGTCAGACCCGCGGCGCATGCCTTTGCCTCGCGCGACTCTGCGAAGCCGTGAGCGAGAGGGAAAGGGATGCGCCGCGGGTCTGACGTCCGGAGCGGTGAAACCAGCAGTTGCCCTGCGCTCCGTGGTCGGTGAGAACAGACTACATGCCCGCGAGACCGCGGGCGGCGGTGGCGCACATAAATGCCAAGACGAGAATCACGAGCGACCCGGCGATGTCTGCCAGCACGCCCATTACGCGGCGCTCAAACAGCCAACTCTCAAAGTGCGGGGCAACGTTGCGCCAAACACGCCACAGCAAGATGCCCATACCGATGACGCCCGGGATATTGAGCAGTAGGATCTCGGAGCACAAAAGACCGATCAGGTTGCCGGCGGCAAAGCCCGCATCGCCCTCGCAGTATTTGCGATAAATCATGTACAGCATGTACGCCACAAACGGCTGCAGGCACGCAGAAATAAACGTGACCACCATCGAGGGCTCCTGCGAAAAGACCTCGGTGAGTTTATCGACACTCGTAGCGTCCTTCGAAGCCAAGAATAAACCGATAACCACAAGGGGCACCACGCCCAAAATTACCTCGACCAGAGTAAACAACTTGGCAGTCAAATCCTCACTAGCCGAATTCAAATGAGGCGCCCACTCAGGATGAGCATGCGCGCCGACCTTCTTGTCCTTCTCGGCACGATCGGCCTTTTTGCCCTCAGCAACCCGACGACCAGGATCCTTGCGAGTTCCCGCCGCAGCAACCCGAGCCCGAGACTTCTTACCCATAACCAACACCTCACAAGAGGAAACGAATAGCCAACGCTACCCAGTGTACCCTCTAAGCAACGTCACCGCCCCAACCGGCCCCCACAAAAACGTGCCGCCCCATAAGGGGCGGCACACAAACTTCTTATCAGCTTTTCTGTAACGAGCACGCGACGACCCAAAGCGGGCCGGGAGGGCCGGACTACCTTCCCTCAACGCGACCCTGCGAAGCCGTGAGCGAGGAAGGAAGGTAGTCCGGCCCTCCCGGCCCAGCTCACGCTAGCGCCAAGCGCTAGTAGTTCACCACCTGCTCCTCAAAGTACGCCTTGGGGTGGTTGCACACCGGGCACACTTCGGGCGCCTCGGCACCAACGTGCAGGTGCCCGCAGTTCAGGCACTTCCACACCTTCACGCCCTCACGCTCAAACACCTCGCCCGACTCGATGCGCTCGACGAGTTTGTTGTAGCGCTCCTCGTGGGCCTTCTCGACGGCGGCGACGCCACGGAACTTCTCGGCGATCTCGGCAAAGCCCTCCTCCTCGGCGGTCTTGGCGAACTCGTCGTACATCGTGGTCCACTCGTAGTTCTCGCCCGCGGCGGCGTCACGCAGGTTGTCCAGAGTGCCCGGAACGGCGCCGTCGTGCAGATACTTAAACCACAGCTTGGCGTGCTCGGACTCGTTGCCCGCCGTCTCGGCAAAGATATTCGAGATCTGAACGTAGCCGTCCTTTTTGGCCTTGGATGCATAGTAGCGATACTTGGTGTGTGCCTGGGACTCACCGGCAAAAGCAGTCTCGAGGTTCTTCTTGGTCTGAGAGTTCTCAAAATCCATAGGTGTACTTCCCTTCAACACGTGCCGCCCATAGGCTTTGAGCGACCTTGTCTTTAGGATGCCCTCAAGCCGCGAATTTAAACCTTACAATCCCGTTCTTCAGATTTGAGCGGGCTACACACTCAACCAGCAATCGCCCTCGGCTCGGCAAAAGCCCTCGCGTTCCAGGTCAGCTAGAATGCCCGCGATCAAGTCGCACTCGACCGGCCCGCGACCGGCTGCCGCTTCCATCTCGTTAACGCCCACCACGGCATCAGCAAGCGTAATCCCCGCCGGCTGCCCATCGCGCGCTGCCAACAACATACGCACGATATGCGCGCGCTTTTGGCGGCGCGAGCCCTCAAACTTGGACTGACGACTATAGCCCGCCGACCGCCTGGACGGATTGGGCAGTGTCTTTTTAAGATACGCGCCGTAATCCAGCAATGCGTAATACCACGCGCGCGGCGTGTCGGCATCGTCTTGAGGCGCGGCAAAGGGCGCGATCTCGTCCGCCGCCGCACCGGGGGCCGCCGGACAGGCAGCTTGGATCAGCGGCACCAGTTCGCGATCGGGAACGGCCGGCACATCGGGAAAGAAATGATGCAAAAAGACCGTGCGCACATTGGTCTCCAAATACACGCCCGGAAGATCGAATGCAAACGAACGGATGCCCTGCGCCGTTGCCGGGCCAATGCCGGGCAGAGCGACCAAGTCACGCGTCTCGCGCGGAAACTCCCCATCCCAGTCCTCTACAACGCACTGTGCAGCCCTGTGAAGCGCCAAGGCGCGGCGATTATAGCCCATCCCCTGCCACGCATCCAAGACATCGGAAGGGACAGCCTGAGCGAGCGCCTGAACAGTCGGAAAGCGATCGAGCCACGCCGGCATACGCGTCTCCACGCGCGGCACCTGCGTCTGCTGCAGCATGACCTCGGAGAGCCAGATGATATACGGGTCGCGCGTTCGGCGCCACGGAAGGTCGCGATAACGCAAGACCCCTTCCGAACGAATCATCGAACGAAAGGGGTCCTGAATCATAGCTATACTCCTTATGCGGCGCTATTCCTCCCGGCAAGCGTACGCGCAGGCAGCGTACTCGGGAAACGCATCGCGATCGGCGAACTTGGGATCGACAGCCGGAAACTGGCGATGGGCGACGATATCGCCGAGCGAAACGGAATCGAGGTAGTCGCGCATCAACGCCTGGGCTCCGGCCCACAGGGGATGATAGCAGCACGCGCCCATGCGCGCACAGTCACCATCGGGGGCGGTGCAGTCGTTCATAACCATAGGGCCCTGAACGGCCTCGACGACCTGGCGGATAGTGACGTCGTCCGGACTGACCTTGAGACGCATGCCACCGTGGACGCCACGCAGGCTCTCCACAATACCGGCCTGGACCAAACCATGCTGAATCGAACGGGCAAACGAATACGGGACATTGACTTCTTCGGCAGCGGTGCGAACAGAAAGCAAACGCTCCGGATCCTCAGCAAGCATCGCCAGCATACGAAGGGCGTAATCAGTCTTCCTCGATATGTCCATTTTTCCCCTTTCAAGGAATACGAACAGCTCGAACGAGCTCCGGGGCCGAGCTTGTGTCGAGACGCTAAATGACCGCCAGGACATCCAAATGGTAAATCGGATATCCACTGAGTGCCGCGCTTGGAGCGAAATGCATCAGATGCGGCGCACAGTGCAATTTAGTATAACCTAACCCCCCCCTGTCTCGTAGAACAGGTGTTGCGCAACAAAGCTGTTGTTCAGACAGATATACTTATTAGATTTTACTCGCGTTCCCGAAGGCGCGGGGATTCTGGGCGAAGATGCACTAGGGCGATCGTTCTATCGAAACAAAGTGCATCAAACGCAAAAAGCCACGTCCGAAGACGTGGCTTTAATTGCGTTGGCGGGAAGTACGGGGCTCGAACCCGCGACCTCCGACGTGACAGGCCGGCGCTCTAACCAAACTGAGCTAACTCCCCAGGCAGACGTTCGCGTTTGTTTCCGCTCGCGTGCGCTGCGGGGATTAGTATACACAGAAGTCTGTCCGGCGCGCAACAACTTTTTTGAAAAAATTTTTCGGGGCCATCCGGGAGGGTCTCCGGGGCTGAGGGCGGGGGTTAAGTTTGCTGCTCTACAGTCCTGCGCAAGACGGAAAGCACATTAAGTGCTTTCCTTTGCGTGCGGAACTCGCGACAAACTTAACCCCCGCCCTCAGCCCCGGAAGCCCTCCCTGCCGTCACATTATTCAAGGAGTTTTGCGGGCGTGCGCCGCTGCGCGGCTAGCCCGCGTGCTCCTCGGCGGGGTTGGTCTGGTGGATCTTGTTGAACTTCGGCCTTTGGCTCAAAGAAAAACGGGGGATGCATTGTGCATCCCCCGTTTTTGTTGCGGTTAGTCTAGGTCAATAAACTTGGTGCTTATGACATGGCCGTCTTTTACTAGCATTCTGGCCATGGTGGGGCCTCGGGTGCCTCTGGGGTAGCTGGCGCTGCCCGGGTTGAGGACTAAGCAGCGGCCCACTTGGGCTTCTTTGGTTACGTGGGTGTGGCCGTTGATGGCTACGTCTACGGATCCCACCGGAAGGTCTTCGCGGTAGTGGGCTACGGCGAATTTGAGGCCTTCGTAGGTAAAGAGCGCAAGACGGTCTACATCGGGGCCGTAGTCGCGGTAGTAATCGTTGTTGCCCAGTACGGCCCGCACGGGGGCGATGGTGCATAGGTGCTCGTAGTCTATCTCTGACGTGAGGTCGCCGGCGTGGATGATCAGGTCTGCGCCCTCAAGCTCATCCAAGAGCGCAGGCGATAAATAGCCGTGGGTGTCCGAGATGATGTCGATGCGCTTGGCGCTTGCACTGTTCATGGGATCCCTTCCGCAAAAAACGATTCGGCAGATACATACAAAAAAGGCCCCACGGCTCCGCAGACGATGGGTCTACAGGGCTGCGGGGCCAGTGTGCTAGAGACTCAGGGCCTTCTTGAGCGGCACGACGCGGCGGCGCGAAACCGGCACGCGTTCGTCGACGCCCGTAATGCCCAGCTGGATGGCACCCGAGGGCACCGTCTCGACGTCCGTGACGCACGCCAAGTTGACGATATAGCGGCGGTGAACACGGAAGAAGCCAAAGTCGCAGAGCTTGGCCTCAAACTGCGCCAGCGAGGTCGTCGACAAAAAGCGATCATCGACGGTATAGATGCAGGAGTAATCGTCCTTGGCCATGATAAAGCGAATGTCGTCCACGGGAATGAGCACCTTGCGGCCGCCCTTTTCCACCGGGATACGCTCGATGGTCACCTTGCTGTCCGTAACCGGCTTGGCGCGTTGCATGACCTTCTCGATCGCGCGATCCAAGCGAGCTTCCTCGACCGGCTTCATCAGATAATCGACGGCATCCACGTCGAATGCCTCGACCGCATGGTCGCTATACGCAGTCACAAACACGATCGCCGGCGGATTTTTGAGTTTATGCAGCGCCTCGGCAAGTTGCAGGCCCGAGGCACCGGGCATCGAGATATCGAGAAACACGACATCAACGCGACTTTCCATAAGCATCTCGATGGCGGAGCGGACGCTCGACGCCTCCGTGATCGTGCCGATCTTGCCCGTTTGCTCGAGCAGGAAGCGAAGCTCCGAGCGAGCCGGCGCCTCATCATCCACAATCATCGCACGCAGCATAGGGATAAAACCTTTCGTCAACCAACTACGCCGGGCATCCGTCGCATGACGTTGAGCCCGTAGCCTTTTATTTTACTCTTGAATGTCGAAGATGCTCTCTGACAAATCAAGATGAAGGAGCACTTTGGTGCCCTTGCCCGGCGCCGATTCGACACGCGTATAGGAGTGCGGCCCATAAAAGCGATGGATGCGCTCCGAAATATTGTGCATGGCCACACCGGCGCCGCCACCCTGGGGAGAGCTGGCGTCGGGACGGGCAGAGCGCTCGTCAAACAGTCTGGCGGCGGTACCCTCATCCATGCCCACGCCATTATCGGCCACGGCAATCAAGATTGCATCCTCGCCGTCTTGGTGAACGGTCACGTCGATCCTCAGGGCGTCGTCATCGCCCATACCATGGCGTACAGCGTTCTCGACAATCGGCTGGATCACGAACGCCGGCACCAGCGTATCTTCCACGTCCTCGGACACATCGAACGTCGCAAGCACGCGGTCCTCGCCAAAGCGGGCCTTCTCAAAGGTAAGGTAGCGCTTGGTCTGTGCGACCTCGCGCGAGACCGGAATAAGCGATCCCGAGTTGTCGAGCGTGGCACGATAGAACGATGAGAACTCACGAAGCAGTTCGCGGGCCCGCAGCGGATCGGTGCGCGTAAACGATGCAATGGTGTTCAGCGTGTTGAACAGGAAGTGCGGGTTAATCTGCGCCTGCAGCGCACGCACCTCGGCGCGCGCTGTGAGTTCCTTTTGCACCTCGAGCTCGTGGATGGCGAGCTGCGTGGACAAGATCTCGGCAAAGCCCGAGGCAAGCGCGTACTGGGTACGGTCGACGGCGCGCGGGGTCTTATAGTAGAACTTGAGCGTGCCGACGGTACGATCGCCCACCTTGATGGGGGCGATAATGCCGGCGGGGACTTGGTTGTGCGAGCCGTCCGAGCCCACGACATCCACCATACGGTTGAACGACTGCACGATGCCATGTTCGATAACGTAGCGCGTGGCAAGCGTGTGGATGGGAGAATCTGGCAGTAGTTTTTTCTCAAGATCGCCCGCGCAGGCCAGCACGTTGCCCTCGTCGGTGATGGCAACCGTCATGGCACGCGTCTCGGGCAAAATGCGCTGGCACACCAAACGCGCCGACTCCTGCGTCAGACCGCCCTTAATGTCCTCGAGCATGGCCGAGGCCACCGAGAGCGTCTCCTCGGTGTACTGGGAGCGCACCGAATCGGGATTGAGCGTCAAAAAGATAAAAATGCACAGAAAGATGCACAGCAGCGCGCAGGCAATCACCGTGGCGATCGGCTCGATACCGGTCACCAAGGCAAAAATAAAGTACACCAGCACGCAAATGGCGCAGGCAACGGCAATGATGCGAAAGATTGATATTGAACTATCGCGCTGGGCGCGGCGGTCGATCATTCGGCCCCCTCCAGGATACTGATCAGTTGTGCGTCACGCCAAAGCCCGTCCATGATCTTGGGCCAAAAGCTCTGGAAACGCAGGTAGCTTGCAGCGTTTTGGCGCGCATAGGCCTTTGCCTCGCCGATACCATGGCGCCAGATGCGCAAGTAGCCCTCATGCTCGCGGGTAAACACGCTGCGGACCATAGCGGTCTTGCGCACGCGGTCGTCGAGCTCGCGCGAAATCCACGGGCCCGGGTAGGGCATGAGCGATGCCGCCGTAACGGGAATGAGCTCCTTTTGATGCGCGGCGAATGTCAACTTGGCCCGTTCGTAGTACCAACGGTATACATCCTGCATAAAGCGCGGTGAGCGCTTTTCGGACTCCGGAGGCAGATGGCGCACGGTCCACTCGTTATCGAACCACACGTCGTAGCCAAACATGCGCATGTTAAAGAGGTAATCCAAGTCCTCGCCGCGGGTGATAAACGGGTCAAAGGCCACACGCGTAAAGGCGCGGGCGTGCAGGGCCATCAGGCCGCCGCACACGTAGTTGGAGCGCGAGATGCGGGTGCCCGAGAGCGCCTTTTTCATCCAACGGTTGAACTCGATGCGCTTGGTCCACCAACGATGGCAGATGCCCGCCTTGTCCGTGGGAGCCAGCGGCGAGCCGTCGCGATCGTAGAAATAGCCGCTCTTGACCAAGATCGGCAAGCCCTGACGCGTCTGCTGCCCCAACGCATAGGTCGCGCGCTTCATAAAGTCGGCGTCGATGACAGTCTCATCGTCATCCAAAAAGATAACCGCGTCATGCCCCAGCACAGCGGCACAGGCTAGCCCCATATTGCGGATGGCACCGTAGCCTCGCAGGCTCACGCACTCGCCCGAACCCTTGGGCGCGATCTGAGCAACCCGGTCTGCGATGCGCGAGGCCTGGGTGTTGGTGACAACGGTGACCTTGAGCGTGGGATGCGCGTCGACGATCTCGTGCACGCGCAGCGACACATCGGCTGTGGCAGAAACGGGACAGACCACCAAAAGGATGATGCGCGGGATGTCACGTACCTGCTCAAGCGAGGCCAGGCAGCGGTCGAGTTCGGGATTGTCGGCGTTGAGTCGCGTCGAATGGTCATAGGTGCCAGGGGCGTTTGCGCGAGCGTCATCGCCCGCCCAATACGTTGGAATCACGACTGTGGCGTTCATGCCTTACCCTCCCTGCAACACAAAAACGGGACGCCGCCAAACACAGGCGACGCCCCGCGACCTAGCTGATTCCATCATACCCACTTGGGCAAATCATTGCTCGCAAGTCGCAATGTTTATTGCGGATAACCCCAAAAGAGTACCGTGGACAGGCACAATATCCGCTCGCTCCTATGCGGCATGCTCTGCCGCCCGAGTCATGCGGGACAGGCGGACCAGCAGCATAAAGCCAACAATCAGCAGCACGCCAATGGAAAGGACGCCCAGCGACGGGTTGCCGGTCAGCGAGGTGACGACCGACACCAGGAAGGTGCCCATAACGCTTGCATAACGACCAAAGATGTCAAAGAAGCCGTAGTACTCGTTGGACTTTTCCTTGGGGATAATGCGGCCAAAGTAGCTACGGCTGAGCGCCTGCACGCCGCCCTGGAACAGGCCGACCATAATGGCAAGCACCCAGAATTCAAAGGCAGTCTTTAGGAAGAACGCGGCGAACAGCACAATGCCCATGTAGGCGGCGACCGCCACCAGAATCATGTTGAGCGTGCCCACGCGTCCGGCGAGCTTACCGTAGATGATGGCGGACGGAAAGGCCACGAACTGCGTAACGAGCAGCGCAAGCACCAGCTGCGTCGAATCGATGCCCAAGGCCGATCCGTAACTGGTGGCCATGGAAATGACCGTGTGCACACCGTCGATATAGAAGAAGAACGCGATCATGTAGACCAGCACGGTCTTGTTGTGGGCGATCTCGCGCATGGTGTGTCCGACCTCGGAGAACACACCGCCCACGATGTGGCCGATGGTGTCCTCGGGACCGCGCTCGCGACCGTACTTTTGCTTATAGGTGCGAATGAGCGGCAGGGTAAAGATGAGCCACCAGGCACCAGTGATGATAAACGACAGACGCGTTGCCAGCATGGTGGGGACGCCAAGAGCGGGGCCACCCATGATGAGCGCCAGGCAGATGACGAACGGCACGGTGGAACCGATATAGCCCCAGGCATAGCCCGAGCTGGACACGGCGTCCATGCGCTCGTCGGTGGTAATGTCGGGCAGCATGGCGTCGTAGAACGTCATAGAAGAGTTAAGGCCGATGGTGCACAGCACGTACACTGTCAAAAATGCCATGGCGGACATTGGGATAGCCTGCGCCAGGCAAAGCACCAGGCCCGTGAGGAAGAAGCCCAAGAAGAACTTGATCTTGTTGCCGGCGTAGTCGGCAAGCGCGCCCAGAATGGGCATGAGCATAGCAATGACCAGCGAGGCGATCGTCTGCGCATTGCCCCAGGCGACCACCAGGTCGGCCGAGGAAGCGCCGGTATTGATGGCATTAAAGTAAATGGGCACCACCGAGGTATTGAGCAGCACGAGTGCCGAATTGCCCACATCGTACATAACCCAGTTACGCTCGAGCTTGGTGTATTTCATGGACAGGGACCCTTCGTATTCGCCCGGTATGCAGTTAGTTCATCGTACCCCAATTGTCCAGAAGCACCGGTAAGGATTCGGCAAAGGGGCACGCACAGGCCCTATTCCTCGCGGTCGAACTCCTCATCGGCTTCGAGCACGCGACCGCTGTAGTTGACGTGACTGGTCACGGCATCCATGTCACCGGTCTCGATAAAACGTGCGACCGTACACTCGTAATCGACCAGCGCGCGATCAAAGACCTCGGGGAAACTCTCGTTCGAGACCTCGTCGGTAAAGGGATTCTTCCATGTCAGATGGCCCAGGTTACCGGTGCGCTCGGGCAGCTCCGTCGTCACGCGATGGGCAAGGCCGTCGAGCAGAGAGTAGTCGTGCACCAAGCCCTCAACCAGCGAGATCGCGCGCGTCTTTGCGGAGCCGGCCGGCTCAATCGCGCGGTAAAGTCGCTGCATATTGGCAACGGCAGCACCGTACTCCCCTGCCGGAATGTCAATGCCGTACACGCGTCCGGCAACATAGCTCATCAGCACGCCGGCCACGCGATTGATGCGATCGGTGGTGACGATCTCGCCCGCCGGCGGGTAATCGTCGACCGTAGCGCCATCGCGTTTAAGCTGCAGCATCAGCACATCCAGGTCGCTCTCGATCACGGCATGGACCTGACTGCTCGAATTCTCAAGCTCTGGATCGGACTCCACGATGCCAAACTGCTGCTCATAGACAAAGGGATGGGCGTTGCGGTCGAGCACGTAATGAGACAGCAGGCCCAGCGCAAAGGCACGACCCAAGCTGGCGTCGCGCGGCAGCAGATGCGACACGCCGTCGCGCAGGCACGCGAACTGGCGAGACATGCGCGACCAATGCATGACCTGTGCCAGCAGCGTGCAGTCGGAAACACGCGGTGTCAGAATGTGAAAGAAAAACGGGTCGGGGCCTTGGTTGCCCAAGATAAAGGCAATGCGCTCTTCATCGGACGTGATGACGCCCTGCGGAAGACGGTCGATGCTTTCCTCGCCAAACAGATGATGGGTGATAAGCGCGGGCATAATGATCCTTTCGATTTCATTCGATGCCACCCATTATGCCCACCGCGCGCCCATGCCAAACCTGCGATGGTAAACGACGGCACGCAGACCGTCTACGCAAGCCCCAAGTGTGCTTTAACCTCGGCAGCGCGACGGCGGGACACGGGCACCGTCGAGCTCACGCGGTCGAGCCTGAGCTCCATAAGACCCGTGGAACCGATCTCGACATTATGCACGTCTTCCAAATTGACTAGGTAGCTGCGATGAACGCGAATAAAGCCCTCAGAGTCCAAGCGACGCTCGAGCGAAGAGATCGACTCATTGATCAGGTACGTTCCCTCGGCGCAGATGGCGTTGCAAAAATCGGCGCGCGCCTCAAAGTAGCAGACGTCTGCGGCGGGAATGAACACCTTTTTGCCCCCGCGGTCCACCGTCAGACGCAAAGGCTGGCGCGGAGCATGGATAACACGACGGGCACCCAAGGCTGCCTCGATCTTGTCGAGTGCCTTTGACAGGCGTGCGTCCTCGACCGGCTTGACGACATAGTCGACCGCATCGAGGTTATACGCATCGGCGGCAAACTCGGCAAACGCCGTCACAAACACAACCACCGGCGGCGTCTTTAGGTTCTGCAGCGTCTCGGCAAGCTCAATTCCCGAGCGACCGGGCATGGTAATGTCTAAAAACAACACGTCGGGCTTGTTCGACAGAATCGACTCCACGGCTTCGGTGACATTGCCCGCCTCGGCAATCTGGCCCACGCGTGCATCCTTTTCCAACCGATAGCGTAGCTCAGCCCTAATGGGAGGCTCGTCATCAACCACCAAGATGTTCCAGCCTTCGGACATATGTGCTTCCCCTCTTTTTCTCTCAATCCAACCGCGTGCTACGCCGTCAACGGCGCGGGCTCATGCGGCTCGCCGTTCAGCTCGACGATGACCTGCGTTCCCACGCCCTCCTGGGACTTCACGCGCATGCCGGAATCTTCTCCGTAAAAGAAATGGATGCGCTGAAGCACGTTGAAGAGCGCCAGGCCGCAACCTCGCTTGACGGAGCCGTCGGCGGTAATGCTC